>CAYXVN010000130.1:0-7346 GCA_964468565.1 uncultured Oscillospiraceae bacterium
GCGCCGGCATGCCGGAAAGGCCAGGGGTGATGAGGAGTCTGTCCGGACCCCGGCTGACCTGCAGGGAACCGCCGCTGCCCGGAGATCTGCGACAGCGCAGCGGTCCCTCCGGATCTCTCCGGGAGTGAGCAGAAAAAACTGGCCGCACCAGAGCAGTGCGGCCAGATCAGGATGAAATTTCAGATGTACAGGATCCCCCGCTCGGGGATGATGCCCGCACTCTTGCCCCGCTTGCTGCCGGTATCCTTATCCTGCCGGGGGCCGGTTCCGTTGGGAAAGAGCAGCAGAATGCGGTTTACCCGCCAGTCGCCCTCCCCCAGGGCAGTCTGGCAGTGGGAAATCCAGGCCCGGTTTGCCTCCGGATCCTCCTCAGGGCCGGCAAACAGCTCCTCCGGTGTCAGACCCTCTGCATCTTCTCCCTGGTGAAAGGAGAGAAGCAGATAGTACACCAGGGGCCGCGCCTCGCTGCCCTCCTGGGAGGCATCTCCGCTGTATGGGCAGAACCAGTCCACCTGGGGATCCATCCAGGGGATGTTCTCCCTGGGGATCTCCGTCGGGGTCTCGGAGGAGACATCATAGAGGGTGCAGGACACTCCGGGATCCTCCAGCACGTCACCGGGCAGCTGACAGCCGGCCACCAGGGCATAGGCCTCCGCCCCGTCGGGCAGGAAGGGATCCATGTCAAAGGAATCCGCCCACTCGGAGAAGTCGTAAAAGGCGTGGAAGCTGTCCCCATCCTCCTGGGCGCTCCCCCGGCTCAGGTGCACCTTTTCCGAACTCTGCTGCAGGTCAATGACCACCTGGTCCCCCTTGGGGGTGCAGTCGAAGACATAGTGGTCCGCCAGATACTCCGTACTGCCGGCCTGGGTGACACCGTAGAGGGAGTAGTACACCCGGTCCATCTGGCCGTCCGGGCGGAAGAACAGTTCCGCCCCCGGCCTGGGCTGAGGGGGCATGCTGACCCGGTCGTCCGCCACCGGGATTCTGGCCAGGATCATCTCCTTCAGCTCGGAGAGGTCCTGGGAGAAGAAGCCGTTCCCGGTCAGTCCGTCTGCCGTCACCGTCCCGAAGGACTCATATCCGCTTGCGGCGGCAGAGGAGGAGGAAGAGGAGGAAGAGGACTCCGTCTCCGACCTGCTGCAGCCTCCCAGCAGCAGAACCAGCAGACACAGCAGCAGAGGCAGCGATTTTCCCATGGGAACACCTTCCTTTCTCCCCTTGGCACAGGTCAGACCCTGTCCCGGATCTTCATGATGACGTAATGCTCTCTCCTCCCGGCCCTTTCCGGGTCAGGGGAGGGGGATGATCCCCCTGGCCTTCTCCAGGTGGGTCAGAGTCGCCTCGTAGCTGCGCAGGGTATCACCGGCCCGGATGGCCTCCACAATGGCCCGGTGTTCCGCCACCGTCTCCGCCATGCGGCCCTCCGCCTCCAGGGACACCTCCGTCTGCCGGCGCATCTGCCAGCGGTAGCTCTCAAAGGTCTCCGTGAACATGGAGTTTCCCAGAGAGCACACAATGGCCCGGTGAAAGGCCTCGTCACAGCCGGTAAACTCCCGGATGTTCTGTCCGCGCTCCACAACCTGCTGCTGCCTGGCCAGCATCCCCTCCAGCTCCTCCAGGGCCGCCCGGGCGGCCTGG
The DNA here is from genome assembly GCA_964468565.1 of uncultured Oscillospiraceae bacterium. Taxonomy (GTDB): domain Bacteria; phylum Bacillota; class Clostridia; order Oscillospirales; family Oscillospiraceae; genus Lawsonibacter. Next base: position 1,639 of record CAYXVN010000130.1, read on the forward strand.
CTCCCGGGTTCTCGGGCCAGCTGCACCACGCAGAACCCCTCCAGGGCGCAGCGGATCTGACAGGTCTCCAGCAGATCCCGCTTCGTCAGCTCATGAATGCGGAACCCCTTGCTGGGCACCACGTCCAAATAGCCCTCCGAGGCAAGGTGCTGGATGGCATCCCGCAGGGGAGTGCGGGAGATCTCCATCTCCCCGGAGACCCGGGTCTCCGAGTACAGCTTCCCGGGCTCCATCTCTCCGGACAGAATCCGCTTCTTCAGGGTCTCATAGGCCCTGACCCGAAGGGACTGCTCCTCCAACCTCATCGCCGCATCCTCCCTGCATCCGGTTGCTTCGTGTCCGCATTATATCCCGGTATGCAGCCTCTGTCAACCCGCCATCTTCACCACAGACATGCATGCCCCTCCCCCGGCTGCCCATGCCCGAATACGGGGAAACCCTCCGTCCCCTGGTGAATTCCCACAGGTTCCGGGGCGCAGTCCAGGGGGAAGACTGTCAGGGGCAACAAATTCCGGTATCCCGGTTGACCGGTATACCGGTATGTGGTAGAATGGGACCTGCTGTTCCGGACCCCAACGGCAGATGATCCGGGGCAGCGAATCTTCCCCTGCGGGGGAACCATGGAAAGGACGAAGAGAGATGCAACCAACAGGATTCATCGGACTTGGCATCATGGGCCGCCCCATGGCCCGCAATCTGCTCCGGGCGGGACGCCCCCTGATGGTCTACGACCTCAACGATGCCGTCGTGGAGGAGTTTACGGCCTCCGGGGCCCGGCGGGGCACCCCGGCGTCCATCGGGAGGGAGTGCGACCGCATCTTCCTCAGTCTCCCCAACGGCACCATCTCCCGGAGCATCCTCTTCGGCCCTGAGGGGGTGGCCTCCACCGCCGGACCCGGCACCGTGGTCTGCGACACCAGCTCCGTCACCCCGGGGGAGTCCCAGGAGTGCTACCGCCGGCTGAAGGCCCAGGGGGTGGGCTTTGTGGATGCCCCGGTCAGCGGGGGAGAGCCCAAGGCCATTGACGGCACCCTGGCCTTCATGGCCGGGGGAGATGCGGCGGACTTTGAGGCCCTTCAGCCCTCCTTCTCCATCATGGGCTCCTCCGCTCTGCTGGTGGGGGGAAGCGGCAGCGGCAGCGTCACCAAGCTGGCCAACCAGGTCATTGTGAATCTGACCATCGCCGCCATCTCCGAGGCCTTTGTCCTGGCCACCAAAGCGGGGGCGGATCCCTGGAAGGTCTACCAGGCCATCCGGGGCGGTCTGGCGGGCAGCACCGTTCTGGATGCCAAGCTCCCCATGATTGTGAAGCGCAACTTCCAGCCCGGGGGGAAGATCTCCATCAACCACAAGGACATCCGCAACGTCCTGGCCACCGCCCACGACCTGGATGTGCCGGTCCCCCTCAGCGCCCAGCTCTTTGAGATACTCCAGGCCCTGAAGGTCTCCGGCCACATGAACGACGACCACGGGGGCATTGTGCAGTACTTCGAACAGCTGGCCCAGGTGGAAGTAAGGTCTGACTGCGTCTGAGAGAGCCTGTGACCATAGTGCCGAAGCGCCCACCCCCTCATCTCCCATCCGGCAGTCCCGGGCAGCCCGCCTCCCCGGCAGGCCCCGGGTTTCGGGCCGCCCGGCAGGGCGGAGCGGGGGGACTCTCTCCGGTGCTCCATCTGACCAATTCTGACTGACGACCATGGAGGAATTTCGCAATGGCTGAAACAATCGATGCCGCGGTGCTGAACGCCTGTCCCCCTCCGGACGAAGAGGGGGCTGAGGCCCTGCTGGCCGCGGAACTGGAAAAGAGCAGAGTGAAACTGGTGGTGCTGGACGATGACCCCACCGGGGTGCAGACCGTCCACCACGTCTCGGTGTATACGGACTGGTCCCCGGAGAGCATTGCCGCCGGCTTTGCCGAGCCCGGCCGCCTTTTCTATCTGCTGACCAACTCCCGGGGCTTCACCGCGGAGCAGACCGTCAGAGCCCACCGGGAGATCGCCCGCACCGTTCTGGCCACCGCAGCCGCCCAGGGGAAGGACTTTCTCCTGCTGAGCCGCAGCGACTCCACCCTCCGGGGCCACTATCCCCTGGAGACCGCCGTGCTGCGGGAGGAGCTGGAGCGGGGCGGCATGTCCATCGACGGGGAGATCCTCTGCCCCTTCTTCCCGGAGGGGGGACGCTACACCCTGGACAATATCCACTATGTGCGCTACGGAGACACCCTGGTTCCCGCCGGTGACACGGAGTTTGCCAGAGACCCCACCTTCGGCTACCGGTCCTCGGACCTGCGGGAGTATGTGGAGGAGAAGACCGGGGGCGCCTTCCGGGCTGAGGATGTGGTCTGCATCTCCCTGGAGGACCTGAGAGCTCAGAATCTCCCCCGCATCTCCGCCCGGCTGCGCTCCGTCACCGGGTTCGGCAAGGTGGTGGTCAACGCCCTCAGCTACACGGATCTGAAGGTCTTTGCCGTCGCCCTCTACCGGGTCATGGCAGAGGGAAAGCGCTTCCTCTTCCGCACCGCCGCCGCCCTGGTCAAGGTGATGGGGGGCGTTCCGGATCAGCCCCTGCTGACCCGGCGGGACATGATCCGGGAGAACAGCGCCCATGGGGGCATCGTCGTGGTGGGATCCCACACCCGGAAGACCACCGCCCAGCTCCAGGCTCTGCTCACCCTCCCGGGAACCCGGGGGATCGAATTTCAGTCCGATCTGGTTCTGGCGGGGGACAAAGCCTTCCAGGAGGAGATTCAGCGGGTGGTCTCCCTCAGCGAGGACCTGATCCGCCGGGGGATTACCCCGGTGTGCTACACCTGCCGGGAACTGCTCACCGTGGAGCAGGACACCAGGGAGCAGGCCCTGGTGCGCTCCGTGAAGATCTCCGACGGCGTCCAGTCCCTGGTGGGCCGGCTCTCCATCACCCCCGCCTTCGTCCTGGCCAAGGGGGGCATCACCTCCAGCGATGTGGGCACCCGGGCCCTGGGGGTGAAGCGGGCCACCGTCATGGGACAGATCCGCCCCGGCATCCCCGTCTGGCAGACCGGTCCGGAGAGCCGCTTTCCCGGCATCCCCTACGTGATCTTCCCCGGCAACGTGGGGGAGGAGTCCACCCTGCGGGAGGCGGTGGAGATTCTCCTGGACCGGCAGCACTGACCTCCTCCGGACAGCCCGGCGGGGCAGGGGAGAGGACCTCCCAGCCCCGGCACCTCTCTTCTCCGGGCCCAGGGCTGTCAGGGACTGCCGTTCCCGCTGGGGCTTCTGCCCCCGGAGGTGGGTCCCGGCTCACCTGGAGATCCCTGCCCGAAGCATCAGCCCCCGACCGCCAGGCAGGCACCGGCAGACCCGGTCCCCTCCTCCCGGACACTTCTCTCCCTGGAGCGGGAGGCGGGTCCTCTCCCGGTCCTGCAGCCGGGTGGGGAAAGACCCCATCTCTCTGAGCCCATGCCCCGCCAGGGGCGTGGGGATCCCTCTTCCTCCTGAACGGCCCTGCGGAGGCCATCTGGAGGCAGAAGGACATCCGTTCAAACGGACCGCCCGGGCACTGTTTCCCGGGCGGTCCGTATCTGTCCTATCTCCTGCCGCAGCGCTCCACAATCCGGTTCATCTCATCCCAGTGGGCCTCCATGTCCGCCACCAGCCGGAACTGGGTGCGGGCCCGGTCCAGGTTCTGGCCCGGGCGGCGGATGCGGAAGTACCTGTCTCCCTCCAGCCAGTCCGTCAGGAAGCGGATACCGCACTCCAGGGTCATCAGGCGGGCGCCCCAGGGGAGCCAGGAGATCTCCTCCTCCGTGAGGATGGAGCCAGCCCCCTCCAGAAAGGCTTTGGTATAGACGGCAAAAAGGTCCAGATCCAGCCCCACCCGGGACAGATCCCGCTCGTCCTCCCCGCTGCGGTTGGCCCCGTAGCGGATGGCATCCCCGAAGTCACAGATGGAGGAGCCCGGCATCACGGTGTCCAGGTCGATGACGCAGATGCCCTCTCCGGTTGCGGCATCCAGCAGCACGTTATTCAGCTTCGTATCGTTGTGGGTCACCCGCAGGGGCAGTTCCCCCCGCTCCAGGGCCTGCACCGCCCGGGGGCAGTCCCACTCCCGGGCCAGGGCAAAGGCAGCCTCCTTCCGGCAGCTGTCTGCCCTCCCCAGGGGATTCTCATCCAGGGCCAGTTTCAGCTTCTCCAGCCGGTCCGCCGTGTCATGAAAGCGGGGAATGGTTTCATAAAGCGTCTGAGCCGGGAAGCCGTCCATCCGCCGCTGAAAGATCCCGAAAGCCCGGCCGGAGGCGGCAAAGACCTGAGGGGTCCGGGCGGACTGGCAGCAGTACGCATCCGGAATGAAGGGGAAGGCCCGCCAGGCCCCTCCCCGGCAGTCCCTGTAGAAGTCCTCCCCGCTGCGGGGCCGCAGCACCTCCAGCACTTCCCGGCTCCGGTCCCCACCCTCCCGCTCCACCTGGGCGGCCAGATACTCCGTCACCGCAAGGATGTTGTGCATCACCTGCTCCGGATGGCGGAAGGCGGCGGCGCTGAGGCGCTGCAGCACAAAGCCCTGAGCTGAGCCCTGCCGGGGCCGGGTGAGAACCCGGAAGGTGTCGTTCACATGGCCCTCCCCGTACCGCTCCGCCAGCGCCACCGGGGCGCCGAAATCAAAGGCGTCCAGGGCCTCCTGCAGTGTCTCCTCCGCCGGTCTCACGTACCGCTCCAGAGGTCCTCCGGATAGAGACCGGCGGCGGTTTTCTCCGCGATGGCGGCCACCACCGAGGGCCGGTCCTCCCGGTATGTCACCCCGAACCACCGGTCCGGGCTGGAGAGGACCTTCACCCGGGCCTTTCCCCCCTGGGTCAGCCGGGTCACCACGCTGGGCAGGAAGTACTCCGCCTTCTGAGGGTTCTCCGCCAGAGCCCGGTCCAGGAAGGCGGGGAAGCCGGCCCAGGCCTCGTCCAGGAAGGAGCGGGTGAACCCCCACAGGTTCATGCTCACCAGGGTATCCCCCGGCAGGGCGGTCCAGGTGGCCCCATTGTCCTCGGTGTAACGGGCATTGTCCCCGTCCCGGGCGATGCTGGTGCGCTCCGTGACGGTATCCAGGTAGCCGTCCTCCGTCTCCGCACAGATGCCCCGGGACACCGTGCCGTAGTCCGTCACCGTATTGCGCAGGTGGTAGCCCACCATGGCGTACTCATGGACCTCCCCGTCCGGATGACTGCTGAGGTAATCAAAGATCCGCCGGTAGCCCTCAGGGCCGTAATAGTCGTCCGCGTTGATGACGGCGAAGGGGCCCTTCACCACATGGCGGGCCGCCAGCACGGCGTGGGCGGTGCCCCAGGGCTTCACCCGGCCCGCCGGCACGGCGTAGCCCCGGGGCAGGTCCTCCAGGTCCTGAAAGGCAAAGGTCAGGTCCATGGACCCGCCCGCCCGGTGGCCCAGGGCCGCCCGGAAGGCCTCCTCCATGGGACGGCTGATGACGAAGACCGCCTGCTCAAAACCGGCCCGGCGGGCGTCGTAGAGGGAGTAGTCCAGGATCATCTGCCCGTGGCCCCCCACCGGCTCAATCTGCTTCAGCCCGCCGTAGCGGCTGCCCATGCCGGCGGCCATGACCACCAGCACCGGTCTGTTTCCCATGGTCTCACCTCCCGTCTCCGCCGGAGCCGGCAGACCCATAGCCCTCCGGGTTCCGGGACTGCCAGTTCCAGCTGGAGGCGCACATCTCCTCCAGGCCAAGGC
>CAYXVN010000131.1:0-7315 GCA_964468565.1 uncultured Oscillospiraceae bacterium
CTCAGAATATGAGCGATGAGTTCAGCGGCAAACTGGTGGGCGGCGGCTCCAAGTACTTCTTCATTGACAACACCGCCTCCGAGGCTCAGCAGCAGGCCGCCAAGGACTTCCTGAACTGGCTGGCCAGCGATCCCGAGGGCAACAAGTTCCTCACCGAGGACTGCGCTCTGGTTCCTGCCTTCTCCAACATTGAAGCCACCAATCTGGATCCTCTTGGCGTCTCCGTCAAGCAGTATGCGGACTCTGACAGCCTGATTGACAACTACAACTATCTCCCCGACGACCACTACTCCAAGTGCGGCGCCGAAATGCAGAAGTATCTGGCCGACCAGTGCTCCCGCGAAGAGCTGGCAGCTGCGATTTCTTCCTACTGGCAGAGCGTGACCTGAGAGAGGTCACGTCCCGCTCCTCTGCTGTGTGAGAGGAGCAGGAGATCCGGGGGAGCGGAGGCCTGAATCCGCTCCTCCGGACCTTCCGCCGGCAGTTCATAGAGAGAAAAGGAGGTCCTAAACCCTTATGAAAAGGAACACACTGTCCTACAAGTGTCAGCAGTATGCGATGTTTGCAGGACTTTCCACCGTTGCATTTGCGGCAGTTGTGATCATACCCTTCCTGTACGGTCTCTATCTGACACTTACCAGCTGGGACGGCGTATCCAAGCATAAACCCTTCGTGGGACTTGCCAACTACATGGCCACCTTCGCGGACAAGGCCTTCTGGCAGGCCATGGGCCGCACCATCATCTACACCATCATCGCGGTGATTCTGGTCAACGTGGTGGCCTTCTTCCTGGCCTACCTGGTGACCAGCGGCGTGAAGGGCCAGAACTTCTTCCGGGCCGGTTTCTTCACCCCCAACCTGATCGGCGGCATCGTTCTGGGCTATGTGTGGAAATTCGTCTTCAACCGTGCCTTCGTGGCTCTGGGCAAATCCCTGTCCATCGGGGCACTGTCCACCTCCTGGCTGGCAACCACCAACGGGGCCATGCTCTGTCTCATCATCGTGTCGGTCTGGCAGTATGCCGGCTACATGATGCTGATCTACGTGGCCGGCTTTATGAGCGTCTCCAAGGATCTGGTGGAGGCCGCTGAGGTGGACGGCTGCAACAAGGCCCAGGCCACCCTCAACGTCACCATCCCCCTGATGGTCTCCTCCTTCGTGCAGTGCCTGTTCCTGACCCTGACCCGCTGCTTCATGGTCTACGACGTGAACCTGTCCCTGACCAACGGCGAGCCCTTCGGCAGTTCCATCATGGCGGCCATGCACGTGTACAACCAGGCCTTCACCTACAAGAACTACGGTACCGGCCAGGCTGAGGCTCTGGTCCTCTTCCTGGTCTGCGCCATCGTCGGCGTGACTCAGGTCTACGTCGGGAAGAAAGCGGAGGTGGCAGCATAATGGTCGACAACGCAAAAGCCGCACGCAACAAGAAGATCGTCCATGTGGTGATGTTCATTGTCCTCCTGCTGCTGTTCCTGGCCTTCATCTTCCCCTTCCTGATGGTCATCATCAACGTCTTCAAGACCAAGGCGGACATCACCAGCGATCCTCTGGCCCTGGTGGGTGCTCATGGCTTCACCTTCGACAACTTCCCCAACGCCATGAAGCAGATGAACTTCGTGCCGGTGTTCCTCAACTCGGTGCTGGTCACCGTCTGCTCCACCGTCATCGCCCTGTGCCTGGCCTCCATGACCGCCTTTGTCATTGTGCGTAACAAGTGGAAGGCCTGCGGCATTCTGTTCTCCCTGATGGTGGCCTCCATGGTCATCCCCTTCCAGGTGCTGATGGTCCCCCTGGTGTCCCTGTACGGCGGCATTCTCAATGTGCTCAACCACCGGGCCACCCTGATCTTCATGCACGTGGGCTTCTCCCTGTCCATGGCCACCTTCATGTTCCACGGGGCCATACATACCAATGTCCCCATAGACCTGGAGGAGGCGGCGGACATCGACGGCTGCTCCCGCTGGCAGACCTACTGGAAAGTGGTCTTCCCCCTGCTGAAGCCCACCATCGCCACCGTGGCCATCATTGACGCCATGGGTCACTGGAACGACTACCTGCTCCCCAGCCTGGTTCTGGGCCGCAAGGAGCTGTACACCATCCCCATCGCCACCCAGGTGTTCTACGGCACCTACTCCACGGACATCGGGCTGGTCATGGCCGCTCTGCTGCTGGCCATGCTGCCCATCCTGGTGCTGTACCTCTTCCTGCAGCGCTACATTGTGGAAGGCGTCACCGCCGGCGCAGTGAAGAGCTGATCACAGCATCCCCGTACCGTATTCAACATGGGCACGGACCTGCTCGCCAAGGCGGGCAGGTCCGTTTTAAACAGGAGGAACCGCAGTGGAAACAAACAGCAAGGCCCGGCCGGACTGGTGGAAGGACGCGGTCATCTACCAGATCTACCCCAGAAGCTTTCAGGACAGCAACGGCGACGGCCTGGGGGACATCCCCGGCATCATCTCCCGGCTGGACTGCCTGGCGGAGCTGGGGGTGGATGCCATCTGGCTCTCCCCGGTGTACGACTCCCCCCAGGTGGACAACGGCTACGACATCGCCGACTACCGGGCCATCTGGCCCCCCTTCGGCACCATGGAGGACATGGATGCCCTGATCCGGGAGGCAAGGAAGCGGGGCATCTCCATCCTGATGGATCTGGTGCTCAACCACTCCTCGGACCGGCACCCCTGGTTCCGGGAGGCCCTGAAGGGCAGGGACAATCCCTACCACGACTACTACATCTGGGCGGAGGGGCCGGAGGACTCGCCCCCCAATGACATGCGTGCCGCCTTCGGAGGCTCCGCCTGGCAGTGGGTGCCGGATCTGGGTCAGTTCTATTTTCACCAGTTTGCCGTGGGGCAGCCGGATCTGAACTGGGACAACCCCGGAGTCCGCCAGGAGCTGTACGCCATGATCCGCTTCTGGATCGACAGGGGCGTGGACGGCTTCCGGCTGGACGTGATTGACCACATCGCCAAGGAGCCCTTCCGGGGCATCACCAAAAACGGCCCCCGGCTCCATGAATATCTCCAGGAGATGTACCGGGAGGCCTTCCGGGAGCAGCGCATCGTCACCGTGGGGGAGGCCTGGGGTGCGGACCTGGAGGAGGCCCTGAAGTACTGCCGGCCGGATCGGCCGGAGCTGTCCATGATCTTTCAGTTTGACCACATCTGCGTGGACCGGGAAGAGGAGGGCCTGTGGGGCTCCCGCCCCTTCTCCCTGCCCAGGCTGAAGCGCAGGGTGGAGCACTGGCAGCATGGCCTTTACGGCCGGGGCTGGAACAGCCTCTTTCTCAACAACCACGACCTGCCCCGCATCGTCTCCCGCTGGGGGGACGACGGCCTCTACCGGGCCCAGTCGGCCAAGATGCTGGCCACCATGCTCCTGGGGCTCCAGGGCACTCCCTTCCTCTATCAGGGGGAGGAGCTGGGCATGACCAACGCCCCTCTGGCTCTGGAGGAGTACCGGGACGTGTCCGCCGCCAACCAGTATAAGGACCTGCTCTCTCAGGGCTGGAGGGAAGAGGATGCCCTGGCCTACCTCCACGCCTGGAGCCGGGACAACGCCCGCACCCCCATGCAGTGGTCGGAGGGGGAGAACGCCGGCTTCACCACAGGCACACCCTGGCTGCCGGTGAACCCCAATTACCCCACCGTCAACGTGAGAGCCCAGCGGGAGGATCCGGATTCGGTGTGGCGCCATTACCAGAAGCTCATCGCCCTGCGCCGGTGCTGCCCGGTGTTCCGGGAGGGGACCTTCACCCTGCTGGAGCCGGACAGTGAACAGCTCTTCCTCTACACCCGGGATACCCCCCGGGAGAGCCTGCTGGTGGTGTGCAGCTTCACCGGGGAGGAAATTCCCTTCCGGCCCCCGGAGGGCTGGGAGCGCGCCTCCCTGCTGCTGGACAGCCAGAGCGCCCCCCTGCCGGACGTGCTGGGGCCCTGGGAGGCCCGGATGTACTATCTCGCAAAGGAGTCCGCCTGAGATGTACGAGAGATTCTTTAATTCGGATAACGCCTTCTGGCGGGGCATGGGCCGGGTCTTTGATGCGGTGGAGCTCAACATCCTCTGGCTGGTGTGCTGCATCCCCATTGTGACCATCGGGCCCTCCACCGCCGCCTTCTACAGCGCCATGATCACCCTGATCCGGGGGGAGGAGAGCTACGTCTACCGGGACTTCTTCCTGGCCTTCCGCCACAAGTTCAGACGGAACATGGGAGCCGGGCTCCTGATAACCGCCCTGGGGGTCTTCCTGGCCCTGGATGTGTACATCTGCCGCAAAAGCGGCCTTGGCATCTACACCTTCATGATGGTCTTCTTCGCCGTCATGTTTGTGATCTGGGCCTTTGTGGCCCTGTACTCCTTCCCCCTGCTGGGCAAGCTGGACGGCAGGCTGCGGGACATCTTCCTGCTGGCCTTCACCATGTCCATCAAACATCTCTCCCAGACCCTGATGATGCTCTTCGTCACCGTCCTGGCGGTGTGGCTGTGCCACCTGATGCCCGGCCTCATCTTTGTGGCCTTCGGGGTGGTGTGCGAGTTCCAGTCCACCATGTTCGCCGTCATGCTCAAGCCCTGGCTGCCCAAGCTGGAGCACGCGGAGGATGACGACCTGGACCGGGAGGCGGAGGACGCAGCCGGGGAAGAGGTCTGGGAGGAGGAGCCATGAAGGGAAAGAAGGAGAAGGACTACGGCTTTGCCTATGAGGCAAAGCGCAGCTGGGCCACCTTCCGCTCCCTCCACGGCAGGGACAGAGTCCGCTGGATCTGGGATTACTACAAGTTTCCCATCATCGTGACGGTGTTCGCCATCATCGCCGCCTGCAACATCATCCACATCGTGATTGAGGGGCAGAAGCCCCGGCGGCTGGAGGTGACGGTGGTGCTCAATACCGACGACTACTGCCAGGACTGGTTTCACGGCTTCGCCCGGGAGCTCAGTGCGGACGGTGTCCCGGGGGAGGTGGACGTGAACTATGACCAGCCCTTCGACTACAGCAACATGTACTACTACGTGATGGAGATGGAGGTCATGACCACCGTCTCCTCCCAGCAGATGGATGTGGCGGTCTGCGGGGAGGACATGTACAGCTATCTGCTGGCCATCAACGCCTGTCTCCCCCTGGACGAGGCGCTGCCCCCGGAGATGAGGGAACGTCTCTCCGACCGGCTGGTGTTCAGCACCGCCAATCTCCAGTACGACGAGAACAACCAGGTGGACTGGGAGGCGGGAATTGACGGGTATTACGCCCTGGACCTGGAGGGGACCCCCTTCGAGCTGACCTACAATCAGCCCGGCACCTACGACGAGGATCCCGGTCCCCTCTACGCCGTGGTGATCTCCAACACGGAGCACCTGGAGGATTCCTTTGCCCTGCTGGACGCCCTCACCGCCGAGGCACCCGCCAGCCCCTGAACCCACACGGGAGGTCATTGCATGATCAGCAGCAAGCTGAAAAAGGCCCGGGAGTTTGAGGCCACCTATGTGCCCAGAGTGCCGGAGGAGGACCGGCCCGCCTTCCACGTGACGGGAGGCATCGGGTGGATCAACGACCCCAACGGGTTTTCCCTCTATCAGGGGGAGTACCACCTCTTCTTCCAGTACCACCCCTACACCACCCTCTGGGGTCCCATGCACTGGGGACATGTGAAGACGAAGGATTTCATCCACTGGCAGCGGCTGCCGGTGGCCCTGGCTCCGGATACGGAGGCGGACCCGGACGGCTGCTTCTCCGGCAGCGCCATCGAGCTGCCTGACGGGCGCCAGCTGCTCCTCTACACCGGAGTGCGCCGGGAGCGGCAGGAGGACGGCAGGCTGCTGGAGTACCAGGACCAGTGCGCGGCCATCGGGGACGGGGTGGACTACGAGAAGGTGCCGGGCAACCCGGTGATCCCCGCCTCCACCGTGCCGGAGGGGGGAAGCCGGCTGGACTTCCGGGACCCCAAGCTGTGGCGGGAGGAGGACGGGTACTACTACGCCGTCATGGGCAACCGCTGCGCCGACGGCAGCGGGGCGGTGCTGCTCTACCGCAGCGAGGACGCCCTGCACTGGGAGTATCTCTCCACCCTGGACGCCTCCCGCAACCAGTACGGCCGCATGTGGGAGTGTCCGGACTTCTTCCCCCTGGACGGCCGGCAGGTGCTGCTGGTGAGTCCCCAGGAGATGCGGCCCATCGGGCTGGAGTTTCACGCCGGCTACGGGGTGGTCTGTCTGCTGGGCTCCTACGACCGGGAGCACTACCGCTTCACCCGGGAGGCGGTGCAGCCGGTGGACTACGGCATCGACTTCTACGCCCCCCAGACCCTGGAGACCCCGGACGGCCGCCGGGTGATGATCGCCTGGATGCAGAACTGGACCACCGCCGGCTGCCAGCCCCGGGGCATCCACTGCTTCGGGGAGATGACCCTGCCCCGGGAGCTGTCCCTCCGGGAGGGGAGGCTCATCCAGAACCCGGTGCGGGAGCTGGAAGGCTGCCGCAGGGAGCGGGTGATCTACCAGGGGGTGGCCCTCAGCACCGGGGAGATGTCTCTGCCCGGCATCCGGGGCCGCTTTCTGGATCTCACCGTGGCCGTCCGGCCCCTGGATCAGCTGGGCTACCGCCGCTTTGCGGTGAAGCTGGCCATGGGGGACGGGCACTTCACCTCGGTGCGCTACCGGCCGGAGATGAGCACCGTGCGGGTGGACCGCAGCCTGTGCGGCTTCCCCCACGACATCGTCCATGTGCGGGAGTTCCGGGTGCGGCCCCGGGAGGGGGAGCTGAAACTGCGCTTCATCCTGGACCGCTACAGTGCGGAGATCTTCTTCAACGACGGCGAACAGGCCGCCACCTTTCTTCTCTATACGGATGTCAGTGCCGACGGCATCTGCTTCACCTCCGAGGGAGCCGTGGAGCTGGATGTGGAGCAGTACACCCTGCGGGCGGACTGACACAGAAAAATCGGAAGCGCCGCGGGACCGGAGTCCCGCGGCGCTTCGTCTGAAAGAAGAAGATAGAAGGCCGCTGTCGAATGGAAAGGGGGGGAGTACTCAGTATTTGGCGCACACCGGAGCGTTGGCCTTGGCGGAGACCTCATCGTACCAGACCAGGTTGTTGCCGGTGTTCTTGTCGAAGATCTGCAGCAGGTCGGCGGGGAAGGAGAAGTTCACCGTCTTGGCGGTGCCGTTCATCAGAGCGGCATCCAGGCCCACGGTGGAGACAATGAGAACCACCTCATCGCCCTTGCAGTCGGTGTGCAGGTGCAGGGAGGAGCCCATCATCTCGGTGACTTCCACGGTGCCGGTGAGGCCGTTCTCGCCCAGAACCACGTGATCCGGA
>CAYXVN010000132.1:0-7293 GCA_964468565.1 uncultured Oscillospiraceae bacterium
TGCAACTCCGGCCACTTCGTCTGCGAGGTGGTCGTGAAAGCCCTGCGGGAGATGGCGGTGGAGCACTTCCAGCGCCGGGAGGGCGTGGAGGGGTTCCGCCTCCCCGACGGGCGGATCCTCAACCTGATGGCAGAGGGGCGCCTGGTGAACCTGGCGGCGGGCAACGGACATCCGGCGGAGATCATGGACATGTCCTTTGCGGTGCAGGCCCTGTCCCTGGAGTGGCTGGCCGGACACCGGGACAGCCTGGAGAAGAAGGTCTACCAGGTTCCCGCAGAGCTGGATACCCAGATCGCCCGGGTGAAGCTGGCGGCCATGGGGCTGGCCATCGACACCCTGACCCCGGAGCAGGAGGCCTATCTGGCCGGCTGGGAGGCGTAGGAGATGCACAACGAACTGACGGAAATTGACCTGAAGAAGATGCAGGAGGAGCTGGACTACCGCCGCATCACCCTGCGGCCCAAGCTGCTGGAAGAGGTGAAGGTGGCCCGCTCCTTCGGGGATCTCAGCGAGAACTTCGAGTACAAGGCGGCAAAGCAGGAGAAGAACCGCAATGAGAGCCGCATCCGCTACCTGGAGAACATGATCCGTACCGCCGTGGTCATTGAGGACCATTCTTCTGAGGATACCGTGGGTCTGTACGACAAAGTCACCGTTTTCCTGGAGGATGACGGGGAGGAGGAGGTGTGGCAGGTGGTGACCACCGTGCGCCAGGACGTGCTCCACGGCCGCATCAGCAAGGAGTCCCCCATGGGAAAAGCCCTTCTGGGGCGGAAAATCGGGGAGCGCTTTTACGTGCAGGCCAGCAGGGACTACGGCTACTATGCCGTGGTAAGGGGCATCGAGAAGGGGCAGGATGACGGTTCGGCAGAGCTGAGCCGGTACTGAGCCCTCAGGTGACCGGCGGGGAAAGAGCAAAATCAGACAGTTTTCTGTGCCTTTTGTACTGGACATGAGCGGATGGCCCGTGCTAAAATAGAGGCCATCTGAGAGGGGGTTCTCCCTCGGAACATGGATGAAACAGGAAAGGCAGGCAAACTGAAATGTCAATTGAGAAGCTTTTCGTCGTGGGCGCCGGCCTCATGGGCAGCGGCATCGCCCAGAATGCCATCACCAGCGGGTACAACGTAACCCTGAACGACACCCGGCAGGAGGCCCTGGAGCGGGCGAAGCTGGGGATCGCCGGCCGGCTGCAGCACATGGTGGAGAAGGGCAAGATGACGGCGGAGCAGAAGGACGAGTGCATGGGCCGCCTGAAGATCGATGCCCGGATTTCCTCCGCCAAGGATGCGGATCTGGTGGTGGAGGCCATCTACGAGAATCTGGCCGCCAAGCAGGAGGTCTTTGAGGAACTGGAGAAGTACTGCAAGCCCAACTGCATCTTTGCCTCCAACACCTCCTCCATCTCCCTGACCGCCCTGGGTGCCGTCACCAAGCGTCCCGAGCGGGTGGTGGGCATGCACTTCTTCTCCCCGGTGCCCGTCATGCGTCTGCTGGAAGTGGTCTATGGACTGAATACCGCCCAGAATGTGCTGGAGGACGTCCAGGAAGTGGGCAACCGCATGGGCAAGACCATGATCCTGGCCAAGGATAAGCCCGGATTCATCGTCAACCGCGCTCTGATCCCCATGCTGAACGAGGCCGTGGAGATTCTGGACGAGGGAATCGGCACGGTGGAGGATATCGACACCGCCATGCGTCTGGGCTGCAACCACCCCATGGGCCCCCTGGCTCTGGCGGACATGATCGGCCTGGACATTCTGTTCCAGATCATGCAGGTCTTCTACGAGGATCTGGGCGACACCAAGTACCGTCCCGCCCACCTGCTGCGTAAGATGGTGACGGCCAAGTACTACGGCCGCAAGAGCGGGGCCGGCTTCTACCTCTATGAGAACGGCAAGCCCATCGGAGTGAACCCCGTGCTCACCCGGGAGCACGTACTGCAGTAAGGGCCACAGGAGTTTTTTCCGGAAAGATGAGATCAGCAGGTGTCCTTCCCCCATCCGGGGCGGGACACCTGCTTTGTTTTTGTCACGGAGGCCATTCCACGTGCATGCTGCCGGTGCTCCGGATCCCCGGGAGATTCCCCCACCGGTCCCGCCGGCACCGGCCGGGGAGGTGCGGGCACCGGACACTTCCGGGGGCAGGTTCCGGATCCGGCCGGACAGAAAGACGCCCTCTCCCGGTGACCATGGGGAAACGGCCTGCAGCTGCGTCTGGAGGCGGCAGCGGTTCAGAGCATGAAGGTTCCGATGACCTCCGCAATGGCGTCGTGGTTGTTGTCCAGCCGGGTGATGCAGTCCGCTGCGGCTTTGACCTCCGGGCGGGCGTTGCGCATGGCGATGCCGGTACCGGCAGTCCGGATCATGGAGATGTCGTTGGCCTCGTCGCCCACTGCGATGCTGTCCTCCAGGGGCAGGTTCAGCCTGCGGCACAGCTCCTCCAGGGCCCTGCCCTTGCAGATCCCCGCCGGCACCACTTCCAGGTAGGCCACGCTGGAGAAGAAACAGTCGATCCGGTTGGACATGTGGCGGAGAACCCACTGCTGCATGGCTTCCAGAGGGCCCCGGTCCTCAAAGCGGATCATCAGGGCCTTGGCGGGGGCCTCGGTCAGGCCAGTGCGGACTGCCCCCATCACCCGGTACTCCAGGCCGGACAGGGCGCAGTAGCGCCGGGCAATGGCCTCCCCGCTGTGCTCCTCGATGACCACATCATCGTGATCGTAGGTCTGGATGTACACTCCGCGCCGGTTGGCCTCATCAAAGATCCGGTACAGATCCTCCAGGGGCAGGGTGTGGTGGACCAGCTCCCGGCCGCTGCCGCAGTCCGTGATGATCCCCCCGTTGCAGGAGATGACATAGCATCCCGGGCCGGCAAGGCCCAGGCGCCGGGCCAGCAGGAGGGAACTCTTCGTGGGGCGTCCGGAGGTCACAACGATGCGGTGGCCGGCCCGGAGCGCCTGCTCCATGGCCCGGCGGTTTCCGGGACTGACCTCACTCCGGTCATTCAGCAGGGTGCCGTCCAGATCCAGGAACAGAATCTTCGGTTTCATGGGTCCTCCTTTCCCGGGGGAGGTCCGGCAGCACAGGAGACCGGAAGGGCAGCGATCATCAGGAGACAGTGGCGGGCCCGGGGGCGGTTTCCAGACAGTCGGTGAGAGCTTCCACCATCTCAAAGACCAGACCGTCACAGTGGTCCTTGCGGGCTTCGCCCCGCTCTCTGGAGGTACGCAGCAGCGTGGCGCAGTCGGTGGCACCGTGCCTCTCCCGCATCTGCCGCAGCAGCGAGCGGGCCTCTTCCTCGCCGTAGCCCAGACTGCCCAGGACCATCAGGGCTCCGGTGAGGGCGCCGCAGGTGGAGCCGTGGAGCATGCCGCCCCGGAAGTGGCTGCCAAGGGCGAAGGCCTGCTGCTCCGTAAGGCCCATCTCTCCGGCAAAGGGGATGAGGACCGACTGACAGCAGTTGTAGTGGGGGTCGGTGGAGGCCCGGAGTTCACGGGCCCGATCCAGATAGGTCATAAAGAATTCCTCCCGGTTTCAGATTTGGACTGAGGACATTTTAGCAGAAAACCCGGGGGAAGGGAACCGGTCTGCCCGGATTTTGCCAAGAAAACCTGGGGGGACAGCATCTGGGGGGGTGGAAGTTCTGTCCGGCGGGAACGGACCTCTCCCCCGGCAGAACAAAACGGACGGCCCCGGACCCGTCCGGTGGAGAAAGCCTGTCCTCCCAGGACGGCCGTTTCCCGGAAGGGTTCGAAGGTTTCTCAGCCCGGGGCGTATCTGTCTGCCGGAGCAGGGCGGGTCAGGGAAAGATGACGGTCAGGATCCACTTGAAGTCTTCGGTGGCGTAGACCGCATGGGGAATCTTCGCGGGCATCACCAGGGCCTCTCCGGCATGAACCAGGTGCTCCACTCCCCCCACCGTGAAGCGCCCGGTGCCCTCCAGCACATGGACGAGGGCGTCGCCGGTGGATTCGTGGGTGCTGATTTCCTCTCCCCGGGAGAAGGCGAAGAGGGTCACGCTGACGTGGCTGTTCTGAGCCAGGGTCCGGCTGACCACCTGGCCGGGCTGAGCGGAGATGGCATCGGTCAGTTTAAGGACCGTTTCGTGGGGAATATTTTTAATGTAGGGCATTTTGTTTCACCTCCCGGATGGCGTTGACGGGGCAGGCGTTCATGGCCTCCCGGACGGCTGAGACGTCGCTGCCCTCCACCGTGTCCTGACAGACCTCAGACCTGCCCTCCTCCGACATGCGGAAGACCTGAGGGCAGGTGACCGTGCACAGGCCGCAGCCGATGCACGAAGGGTTTACCTGGTATTTCATGGGTTGCACCTCCTGCCTGTTATGCTCTGCGCAGGCTGCAGGGGAGAGAGGCGGCAACAGTCCGGGTCAGAGGGGACTGTGCCGCCCTTCCGGGCTCCCCGGCTCAGCGGTCCAGGATACGGCCGTCCACGGAGACGGTGACCGTCTGCCAGGGAATGAGCTTTCCGCTGCTGCGCAGGGCTTTTCTGGCCGCCACCTCCAGCCCCTGGCAGCAGGGGACCTCCATGCGGACGATGGTGACGCTGGCAATCTCGTTGCTGCGGAAGATCTCCGTGAGCTTCTCGCTGTAATCCACACCGTCCAGCTTGGGGCAGCCCACCAGAGTGATCTTTCCCCGGATAAAGTCCCGGTGGAAGGCGGCGTAGGCGTAGGCGGTGCAGTCGGCGGCGATGAGCAGGTTTGCCCCCTGAAAGTAGGGTGCATGGACGGGAACCAGTCTGATCTGCACCGGCCACTGGCGCAGCTGGGAGGGCTGATGCTCCCCCCTGCCGGCAGGGGACTCTTCGTCGGCGTCCCGGTCCATCTGCATCATGCGGGAGCCGGGGCAGCCTTCCGCCGGGGGCACCTGAGTCTGGCGGGCAGCCCGGACGGCGGCCTCGTCCCAGGGAGCGGCATCCCGCTCCTCAAAGGTGATGGCTCCGGTGGGGCACTGGGGCAGGCAGTCCCCCATGCCGTCGCACCAGTCCTCCCGCAGGAGTTTTGCCCTGCCGTTCACCATGCCGATGGCGCCCTCGTGGCAGGCGCTGGCGCAGGCGCCGCAGCCGTTGCATTTTGCCTCATCGATGTGAATGATCTGGCGTTTCATTTGTGATTCTCCTCTCCGGTCCGGAAGCGGGCTTGCTTTCCGGGTACGGATGGAGTATAGTGGACAAAAGGTCCGCTGTATGTTGTCATGACCACGAAAGGGGTGATTCCTGTGGATGTTTCCATTCCCGGCAGCACGCCTCTCTTCCGGGGCTTTCGGGGAGAGGAGATGGGGGTCGTGCTGAAGAACCTGGGAGGGAGGAAGTGCAGCTGTCTGCGCGGCGGGGTGATCCTGGAGGCAGGCAGCCCCACCGCATCCTTCGGTGTGGTGCTGTCCGGCAGTGTCCGGGTGGAGAACAGCGACATCTGGGGCAACCGGACCGTTCTGGGGGTGCTTGGAGCGGGAGAGATCTTCGCGGAGGCCTATGCCCTGGCCCCCGGCGAAGCCCTGATGGTGGCGGTGGTGGCCAATACGGACTGTGAGGTGCTCTTTATGGAGAGCGCAGGCCTGTTTGAGGACTGGGGAGGGGAGCAGGAACTGCGGGAGCGCATGCTGGGCAATCTGGTCCGGATCTGCGCCCGCAAGAACCTGTATCTCTCCCGGCGCATGTTTCATACCACCTCCAAGACCATCCGGGGGAGGCTGATGAGCTACTTCTCCGAGCAGGTGGCCCTGCAGGGGCGCAGCCGCATCACCATTCCCTTCGACCGTCAGCAGCTGGCGGACTATCTGGGGGTGGACCGCAGTGCCCTCTCCAAGGAACTGGGGAAGATGAAACGGGACGGACTGCTGGATTACTACAGGAACACTTTCGATATCCGTACGGACGGCACAACGCCGGACAGGAAGGAGCCGAACTGATGGAAGAGTACACACTGCCGGAGGATTTTTTTGAACAGAATCCTCTGGAAAACATGTCATCTGCCATGATGACCCATCTGCGCATTGAGATCAAGGGGGATGAGGAACTGGATGAGGAGTCCACCCGCAGCCTGATGGAGCAGGTAAGCCCTGCCGGCCGTCAGGACATGGAGCGGGAGAGGGCCGGCATCGCCGCCGTGACCGACCCGGAAGAGCTGGTGCGCATCATGCGCAGGGGCCTTCAGCCGGCGAACATCCGCCCCCTGTGTCTGAAGATTCAGGAGATGCAGGAGCAGACCATGCCCCTGATTCTGCAGCGCTACCGCACCAGCGGCCAGGACCGGTTTCTGGACGTGGCGGCCATTGCCTTCACCTTTGTGGAGGAGAAATGGACCCGGCAGCTGCGGGAGATGTACCATGAGATCCGGGATCCCTACGCCCGGGCCAATGCCTGCCTGCTCTTCGGCGAGGCAGACATGACGGAAGAGATTCCCTTCCTGGTGGAGGAGTCTGAAACCCTGAAGCGGGAGTGGCCGGACAAGGACTACGGGCAGTATCCGCTTCTTGCCCTGAGTTTTCTCTGCGACGACTGACGGGCGGAGAGGGGAGGGCCGTATCAGGGTGAGACGATGGGGCTCTCCCCTCTCAGCGGCCCATCCGTTCCAGGTAGAGCGTCACCAGTCTGCGGGCGGTGGAGAAGTCGGCCTGGCTGACCATGCGGATGGCCTCCTCCACCGGAACCCAGCGGGCGGCGTCCACCTCCACGGAGGGGGTCAGGGCTTGCTTCTGGGCCCGGGCAAAAAACCCGATCATCAGCAGGTCCTTGGGGCCGAACCAGTAGGTGCCCACCAGCTCCAGGCTGTCCACGTCGATGCCGGTCTCCTCCTTCACTTCCCGGCGGGCGGTCTCTTCCGCCCGCTCTCCGGGTTTGATATAGCCGGAGACCAGGGTACAGTTCTGGGTGGAGATGTAGTTCTGGGTCAGCAGAAGGGCCTCGTTCTCCTCGTTGACCACCAGGGTGATGGTGCAGGAGGAGAACATGTCGAACCAGGGGCGGGAACAGGCATCACAGAAGGGGACCGGCCCCTCGTCGCCGATGGATTTCAGCTCCAGCTTGGCGCCGCACTGAGGGCAGTACTGAAAGCGCATGGCAGTCACTCCTTGTTGAGTATGAATGCATAATACCACGGCTCTGCTCAGCTGTAAAGCCGGGAGAGGAAAAGGCCCCGGCAGCCCGATGAGAGCTGCGGGGGACCGGATGGGAAACAGGGACGGAGCCGGCGAAGAGACCGTCAGGCAGGGACAGGTTCAGTCTGTTATGCCGGCGATGTCCTTTGCCAGCTGCTTCTTGCCCTGGATATTC
>CAYXVN010000133.1:0-6756 GCA_964468565.1 uncultured Oscillospiraceae bacterium
CCGGGACAGCTTGGTGACCCCTTCCACCAGAGCCGCCACCGGCTCCCCGAACTTCCGGCTGATGTCCTGATGGGTGGCCGGAGTATCCTCTATGCAGTCGTGAAGCAGGGCGGCGATGACCGAGTCCACATCCAGCTCCAGATCGGCAACAATGTCCGCCACCGCCAGCGGGTGGATGATATAGGGCTCTCCGCTCTTGCGGCGCTGGCCGCTGTGGGCCTGGTCCGCATAGGTAAAAGCATTGAACAGCCTCTGGCTGTCCAGGGTGGGCGTATAGCGGGCTACCTTCTCCTCCAGAGCGTGGTACCGTTCCAGAATGGGATCCATCTTTTTCAACACCTTGCAAAAAACTCAGAAAACATCACGTATCGTGTATCATGTCCCAAAGGCGGATCATGATCTCCGAGGACTCCAGATCCACCTTCTGCTCCCAGCTGCGCAGGGTAATCTGCAGCCGGTCCACCCGGCGGTTCAGGTCAATCAGGCCCCGCTCCTCCAGAACTTCCAGACAGATCAGGGTGCGTGCCCCGCTCTCCCGGCGGTGGGTCCGGCGGGAGACCCCTCTGCAGATGCGGTGCAGGTCCCCCTCCACGGGGGATGCCACACTGGACTGGTGCTGCAGCCACCGCCACAGCACGGTAAAGTCCCGGCGGGTGGGGCGCAGAAGGGCCGCCTCATCCGCCGTCAGCATCTCGCCCCGGGAGAAGCGGTCATAGATGTTCTGCTCCTGAGCCGCCCGGGAGGGGGCCAGGCGCATGTCCACCACCTGCAGCTGGACGCCCCGCACCCCCCGGAACTCATTGATCTGGGGGGTGAAGGCCAGATCCACCCGGCATCCCCCGGTTACGGGGCAGTCCATGTCCCCGGCAGAAAACCAGATGGCGTCCATGGGTATCCCCCGGTACTCCATGCGCAGCTTCAGGTGCCGCCCCTGCCCCACCTTGGAGATGGACTGCAGCCTGGCACCGGTCAGGGCCAGCACCGGCCGGGCATTGCCTGTCCCCCAGGGCGCCAGCAGTTCCAGGCTCTCCACCGCCTCCACCGTCAGATCCTGGGGCTGAACCACGCAGTCCACATTCAGCACGGACACCGCTTCGGACCCCAGTTCCGCGGCTCTCAGGCGCAGGGTGTGGGTGAGAGCCGGGAGATTTTCCTCCTTCACGGTAAAGCCCGCCGCCATGGCGTGACCTCCGAAGTTTTCCAGCAGATGGGCACAGCCCTTCAGCAGTTCAAAGAGATTGACGTTGCCCCAGGACCGGCAGGACCCACGCCCCACACCGTGTTCCAGACAGATCATGAAGGCCGGCATGGCGTACCGCTCCGCCAGACGGGAGGCCACAATGCCCACCACGCCCTGGTGCCAGTTCTCCCCGGAGAGAATGAGAATTCCCTCCTGGGGGTGGGCCTCCAGTTCCTCGATGCACTGGCTGTAGATGGCACTCTCAATGTCCTGGCGCTCCGTATTCAGCCGGCACAGCTCCTCCGCCAGCTCATCTGCCCGTGCAAGATCCCGGGTCTGAAGCAGTTCCTCCGCCACCCGGGCCTGCCCCATGCGCCCCGCCGCGTTGATGCGGGGGGCCAGGGTAAAGCCCAGAGAGATGGAGGTCACCGGTCTGTCCCCGGCTCCCGCCTGCTGCAGAAGCCGGGCCAGCCCCAGGCGCCGGGGGGGATTCAGATCCCGCAGTCCCTGGGAGACAATGGCCCGGTTTTCTCCCACCATGGGCATCACGTCCGCGATGGTCCCCAGCGCCGCCAGATCCCGGCAGCTGCGGAATACGGCCTGAGCCCGCCCCGGCCCGGCCACCGCCATGGCCAGCTTCAGGGCCACCCCCACTCCGGCCAGCCCCTTAAAGGGGTAGGGACAGTCCGGCCGGTGGGGATCCAGCACCGCCACCGCCTCCGGCAGTTCCTCCTGACAGGTGTGGTGGTCCGTGATGATCACCTCAACCCCCATCTCCCTGGCGAACCGCACCTCCTCCACGGCGGTGATGCCGCAGTCCACCGTAATGAGCAGCGTCACTCCCCGGGCGGCCAGAGAGACGATGGCATCCCGGTTCAGGCCGTAGCCCTCCGCCAGGCGGCCGGGGATATAGGTCATGACCTGTCCCCCCATCCACTGAAGGGACTGGCTCAGCACCACGGTGGCGGTAATGCCGTCCACGTCATAATCTCCGTATATGGCAATCTGTTCCCCTGCGGCCAGAGCTCTCCGGATTCGGGCCACCGCCACATCCATATCCTTCATCCGCATGGGGTCCAGAAGGGGTTCGTTTTCGGGCCTCACCAGGCGGCAGGCCTCTTCCACCGACCCTACACCCCGGGCTGCCAGCACCGAGGCAAGCAGAGGGGAGAAGCCGGCCTCCTCCAGCGTCCCGCGCATTTCCATGGCGGCGGGCGCAATTTTCCACTGCTCGTATTTCAGGACCGACACCTCCTAGCGCTGTCACCGGAGATGGTCCGGAGGCAGCAGCGCAGGTTCATCCCGGCACCTCTCCGGAGGCCTGCCGGAAAGGAAATCCTTTCCGGATCCCAGCCGCACCGGCCTGTTTCCGGCAATGCGACCTGGGGGGAGCGTCAGGGTGCCAGGTATTATATCACAAAACACCCCTCTTCTTCAAGATGGAATCCCACCTGCCCCCCGCTTTTTTCCTCAACGGTTTCCCTTGTCAGGGAAAACCCTCTGTGCTAGAATGGGGCCCACAACTCAGAAAAGGAGCGTTCCCCATGTCCGATTCCCCCCTGCCGGATCTTCCGGTGAACCGCCCTCACCAGTTCTCCTACGAGAACGGCATCGTCATCACCCGGGTGGAGCCCGGGCTCTGCGAGGGTGAGCTGACCACCGGCCCCGACTCCTTCAATCCCCACGGCACCGTCCACGGCGGCGCCCTGGCCACCCTGGCGGATACGGTGTCCGGCGTGTGCGCCTGTTCCCGGGGCGGCAGCTGCGTCACCGCCGGCAGCAGCATGGAGTTCCTGCGCCCCGCCACCGGACCCCGGCTTCTCTGCCGGGCCACTCCGAAGAAACTGGGGCACACCCTGTCGGTGGTCCAGTTTTCCATCACGGACGAGGAGGGTACCCCGGTGGCCACGGGCACGTTCACTTTCTTCATGCTCTGGAACCTTCCGCCTGTGGCAGTTTCCTCCGGAACTGCAAAAAACAGTTGACCCCATCTGTTTCCCGTGGTAGACTGTAAGAAAATTGCATCAGATCCTGAGATAGAGGTGCGGATTTCAGGCGTAGGGGGAGACCCGGGGCCAGGCAGGCCGTCTCCCCGGAGAGGGGAATCCGCCGAAGGAGGGACCGGACTGCCTGCCCGTCTCTCCTGGGCCGCAGGAGAACATCCTGCGGACTGTCACAAACTGTGGAGCGCTGTCCAGGTGTCCCCGGGTGATCCGGGGCAGCTGGGAGATGCCGTCGGCGCTGCGCGTCGGCGGCTTTTCGCTGCGCAGCACGTCAACCGTGGAGGGAAACAACATGCAAAGGAAAAAACGATGGCCGGTACGTATCCTGATCGCTGTGATCTTCGTACTGGCAGTGACCATCCCCGCCTTCGCAGCCGGGGAGGAGACCGCCACCAGCGGTTTCTACGCCACCTTCTGGGCCCTGGTGCCCCCCATCATCGCCATCGGCCTGGCCCTCATCACCAAGGAGGTCTACTCCTCCCTGTTCATCGGCATCGCCGTGGGAGCCATTCTGGCCGCAGACGGCCACCCTGCCGCCGCGGTGGACCATCTGGTCAATGACGGTCTCATCGCCGCCATCTCCGGAACGGCCGGTATCTTCCTGTTCCTGGTCATTCTGGGTGCCGTGGTGGCCCTGATGAACCGGGCAGGGGGCTCCGCCGCCTTCGGGCGCTGGGCCAAGGTCCATGTGAAGGGCAGAATCGGCGCCCAGCTGTGCACTTTTCTGCTGGGAGTTCTCATCTTCATTGACGACTATTTCAACTGCCTCACCGTGGGTTCCGTCATGCTTCCCGTGACGGACAACCATCGGATTTCCCGGGCCAAGCTGGCCTATCTCATTGATGCCACCGCAGCGCCGGTGTGCATGATCGCCCCTGTCTCCTCCTGGGCCGCCGCCGTATCCCAGTATGCGGAGGGCACCGGCTACTCCGGCATTCAGCTGTTCATCCGGGCCATTCCCTTCAACTTCTACTCCCTGCTCACCTTCGTCTTCATCCTGGGCATGATCTTCCTGGGGGCGGACTACGGTCCCATGCGCCGCCATGAGCGCAACGCCATCGAAAAGGGTGACCTGTTCTCCACCGACGAGCGGGTGGACGCCATGGAAGTGAGCTACAATCCCAGGGGCCGGGTTCTGGATCTGGTCTTCCCCGTGGTGGTCCTGGTGATCTTCGCCATCGGGGGCCTTCTGTACGTAGGTGGCTTCTTCGGCAGAGACCTGTGGGGCGGCACCGAGTGCGCCGGTGACTTCGTGGCCGCCTTCGCCAACACGGACGCCACCGTAGGTCTTCCCTGGGGCTCCCTTCTGGCACTCATCGTCATCATCGTCTATCTGCTGTGCCGCCGTCTCATCTCCTTCAAGGAGGCCATGGACTGCATCCCCCAGGGCTTCACCGCCATGGTGCCCGCCATCTCCATTCTCACCCTGGCCACTTCCCTGAAGAACATCTCCAACGATCTGCTGGGCTCCGCCGTCTTCGTGGAGGGGCTGATGCACAGTGAGGCCGCCCAGAGCCTGCAGAACCTGCTGCCCGCCGTCATCTTTGTGGTGGCCTGCCTGCTGGCCTTTGCCACCGGCACCAGCTGGGGCACTTTCGGCATTCTCATTCCCATCGTCACCAACATGTTCACCGCGGACAACCCCCTGCTCTATGTGGGCATGTCCGCCTGCCTGGCAGGCGCCGTCTGCGGCGACCACTGCTCCCCCATCTCCGACACCACCATCATGTCCTCCGCCGGTGCCCGCTGTGTTCACGTCATTCACGTGTCCACCCAGCTGCCCTATGCCATTACGGTGGCGGTGGTCAGTTTCATCTGCTACATCATTGCAGGCTTCCTGCCCAACGCCTTCATCTGCCTGCCTGTGGGCGCGATTCTCATCCTCGCCTGGCTGTTCCTGATGAAGCGCCGCCAGACGGCAACCGCCTGATTTCCGTCTCCCCGTCTGTCCAGGGGCGGCCCCTCCGGGCTGCCCCTTCTGATTTTTCCGCACACCGGCCCCCTCCCCAGCAGGGGAAGACGGGGGATTTTCCGCACAGAAAATCAGAGCGGGCACCCTGCAGGGTGCCCGCTTTCGTCACATTCAGGATTTCCAGCCGGTGATGGGAATCTTGGGGTGGTACTCCTTCATCCAGTCCCGCAGCGCCTGCCCGGTGCCGTCGGAAAAACCGGACAGGGGACAGTAGAGATAGTCCACCTTCGTCAGCTTCTTTTTCCGCCCCCGGATCTCCTCCCCCCGCAAAACCATGAACGGTCCGGCCTTTGCCACCTCTGCGATCCTGTGCCAGGGGATGTCCGCCTCCAGGCCGGTGTCGTCCACCAGGCGCACGCTGTCCCCGAAGGTGACGGTGGTCTCAAACTTATCCCGGCCCCACTTCTCGCAGTTCTTCTTCCAGGCCCGCACCACCTGAATGCGGGGCATCACGATGGCCGCCAGGGCAATGACCAGGAAGACAATGTAAATGACGGTGGTCAGGTTCATGCCCTTCTCCTGCCGGAAGGTGAGCACTGCCATGAAGATGGAAAAGGCCACAAAGAGGAAGTAGAAGAGATAGGCGCCGATGTTCTGCCAGCGGATCTGGCGGAACAGGGCCATGTTGTAGTCCTGGTCGTGGATATAGCGGCACTCAAATTCCATGTCCGGCTCCTTACTGCTTCAGAATGCCCAGCTTCATGGCAACGATGTTGTCCACCATGGCCAGGGCGTTGTCCACCATCAGAGGATCCTTCCCCCCGCCCATGGCGGACTCGGCCCTGCCCCCGCCGGAGCCACCGGCAATGGCGGAAACCTGCTTCACAATGTCCCCGGCTCTGACGCCGGCGCTCACCGCCTCCTTGCCGCACACCGCCAGGAAGGAGATCTTCTGCCCGTTGATGGAGGCAAGCACGGCCACGATGGCCGGGTCCCGGTCCCGCAGGATGTCCCCCATCTGGCGCAGACGGGGGGCGTCCGCCTCCGGCACGGTGGCATAGACCACTCTGAGCTGCCCCACCTCGTGGGCGGAAAACAGCATGCGCTCCGTCTCGCCGGCGGCCTCCTTGGCCCGGAACGCCTCCACCTTGCGGTGCAGGTCCCGGATCTCCTGCATGGCGGCCTCCGCCTTTTCCAGCATCTCATCCGGCCTTGCTTTCAGGGCCGCCGCCACCTGGAAGAGTTTCTCCTGATTGGCGTTCATGGTCTCCAGGGAGACCTTGCCGGTGGTGGCCTCGATGCGCCGCACACCGGAGGCCACGGAGAATTCGCTGCGGATGTGGAAGACCCCGGCCTTTGCGGTATTGTCCAGATGGGTGCCGCCGCAGAATTCCACGGAGAAGCCATTGCCCATGTCCACCACCCGGACAGTGCTGCCGTACTTCTCCCCGAACAGGGCGATGGCGCCCCGCTTCTTGGCCTGCTCAATGGGGAGTTCCTCCGTGACAACGTCATAACCGGCCAGAATGGCCTCATTGACAAGGGCGGAGACCTCACTGAGTTCCTCTGCGGTCATGGCGGAGAAGTGGGTGAAGTCAAAGCGCAGCCGGTCCGGCTCCACCAGGGAGCCCGCCTGGTGGACATGGTCTCCTAGGACCTTG
>CAYXVN010000133.1:6766-7240 GCA_964468565.1 uncultured Oscillospiraceae bacterium
CGCCCAGCACTCTGCGCAGAGCGGCATCCAGCAGGTGGGTGGCGGAGTGGGCCCGCATGATGGCCTTGCGGCGCTCCACATCGATGGAGGCGGTGACGGTATCCCCCAGGCGGAGGGTGCCGGCGGTCACCTTGCCGTAGTGCATGTACTTGCCGCCCTTGTTCTTCTGCACATCACTGACCTCAAAGGTCATGTCGCCGCTGGTGATCACGCCGTGGTCCGCCACCTGGCCGCCCATTTCCGCATAGAAGGGAGTTCTGTCCAGCACCACAATGCCGTCCACGCCGGTCATCATGGCCTCCGCCTGCTCGTTCTCCACCACCAGGGCCACCACTCTGGCATCCGCCACGCTGGTGTGGTCATAGCCCAGGAAGATGCTGGCCGGCACCTCCTTGCCGAATTCCACGCCGGCCCAGCCCAGATCGCCCAGGGCCTCCCGGGCCTTCCGGGCCCGCTGGCGCTGTGCCTCCATCT
>CAYXVN010000134.1:0-2492 GCA_964468565.1 uncultured Oscillospiraceae bacterium
CACCCCCTCTCCCGCCACTGCAGAGCGCCGGGGACAGGCTCTCCCGGGGGGCAGACATCCTGTTCCCCCTGGAGAGGGGTCATCTGGGGAATGGGCAGCGGGCCCTTCTCCCGGAGGGCCCAGGGCCTTCCGGGGGCGTGCCGGGGAGGGGGACCCAGGAGGGGAGGGAGTGGTCCCTCTCCACGGCGTCTCTCTCAGGCTGTCCTGCCGGCTCCCCCCGCTGCCGGCACCGGACTCCGGTGTCCCGGCAGACCCCTCCGGCGGGATTTCCCCCGCCTCTCCCCCCGGGATCCCTGAGGGAACCTGGTGCGTGTCTTTTCCGATGCAAAATGGGCATTGTCCGCCGGAGCTGTCATTCCCGGTTCCTCTCCTCAGGCCCCGCCGCCCCCGCAGGGGAGGGAAAACCCCGGCTCCCTCTCCCCAATCCCTGCCTGAAGGCATGGAAAAGGGGGAAAGAAATGCCTTTCATGAATTTTTCAAAATTCCTCCGGTGTGATATGATGACAGCGTCAGTTTTCTGTGGGAGAGACGAAGGCGGTCCCTCCGCCGGCCGTCATGCCTGCCAGTGCTGAGAGGAAAGGAAGCTGGCCATGACGGCTGCCGGTTCCCGGGACAGCGGATCCGCTGCCGGTTCTCCAGTTCCGGAGTCCCCGTTCCCGCCGGTTTTCCCCTGTCCCCGGTTTTCCGCCTGCCGGGCCGGGAGAAACCGCCCGGGGCAGGGGAGCTCCGGTTGGGGCAACTGTGCTCCAGGGGAATGGTTCGGGGAGACAGGATGAAACCGGGGAATGGAACTGCCCCCGGAAGAAGAGCTCAGGGAGGGGCTGTACCCCGGGCATAAAGAAAGCGTGAAAATCAGCCGGTTCACCCGCCTTCGGGTCTGTCCCTCTCCCCGCCCCGGGGAGAGGCAGGACCGTCTCTCCCGGCCCGGAAAGGCCACCCCGGCCCGCTCCCGGGGGACCCCGGGCAGTGCAGCAACAAGCAGACGAGGTGATAGGAAGCCATGAAAAAGTCAAAAACTGACCTGATCGCCATTCTCTGCGCCCTGGTTACCGTCATTGCGGTGGGGCTGAGCCTGGCGGACACCCTGACCTACGGCAGGCTGTTTGCCCCCAAGGTGGACGCCAGCGCGGATGCCCAGACCCTCACCGGCGTGGGACAGGGCCTGGACGGCGATGTGATGGTGGAAGTGGTGGCAGACGCGGAGAAGCTCTACTCCGTGAAGGTACTCAGGCACAACGAGACCCCGGGCATCGGGACGGTGGCGGCGGACCAGATTCCCCCCGCCATGGTGGAGGCCAACAGCATTCTGGTGGATGCCATCACCGGGGCCACCGTGACCACGGACGCCATCCGGGAGGGGGTCCGCAACGCCCTGGCCTCCGGCGGCCTGGATTCCGCCCCCTTTGAGGTGGCCCCGGAGGAGGAGGGCAATGTGGAGCGCACTCCGGAGACCCTGGAATGTGATGTGGTCATTGTGGGAGCCGGGGGAGCCGGACTCACCGCCGCCATCCAGGCCAGACAGGAGGGGGCGGACGTGCTGGTCCTGGAGAAGATGCCCATGGTGGGAGGCAACAGCCTGAAGGCCACCGGGGGCATGAACGCGGCCGGCACCCGCTACCAGGAGGCCCTGGGCATCACGGACAGCGGGGTGGAGGAGTTCATTGAGGACACCATGAACGGAGGCCACCAGATCAACGACATCGACCTGGTCACCGCCATGGCCCAGCAGAGCTCGGACGCCATCGACTGGCTGGCGGATCTGGGTGCGGAGCTGCCCAAGGTGGAGGCCACCGGCGGCACCGTCCACAAGTATCTCCACGAGCCGGAGGACGGCAGCGCGGTGGGAAGCTTCCTGGTGGAGAAACTCAGCGCCACCTGTGAGGAGATGGAGATTCCCATCATGCTGAACACGGAGGCCACGGAACTCATCATGGAGGGGAATGTGGCCACCGGGGTGAAGGCCCAGGATAAGGAGCACACCTACACCATCTCCGCCGGGGCGGTGATCCTGGCCACCGGCGGCTTCGGGGCCAACTACGACATGATGACCAGCTACAATGAGTCCCTGGCGGACGCCGTCACCACCAACTCCGCCGGTGCCACCGGAGACGGCATCAACATGGCCGTGGCGGTGGGTGCGGATGTGGTGGACATGGAGCAGATTCAGCTTCACCCCACCGTGTACCAGGAGACCGGCCTGCTGGTGTCGGAGAGCGTGCGCAGCATGGGAGGCATCCTGGTGAACTCGGAGGGCAAACGCTTTACCAACGACATGTCCACCCGGGATGCGGTGTCCGCCGCCGAGCTGGAACAGCCCGGGGCCTATGCCTACATCATCTTTGACCAGCGCATTGTGGACGACCTGTCCTCCTGCCAGAAGTACATCAACTCGGGCATCACCGTCCAGGGGGACACCTACGAGGAGCTGGCGCAGGCCATGGGCCTCACCGGAGATGCCCCATCCAGTTTCGTGGAGACCATGAATACATGGA
>CAYXVN010000134.1:2502-7236 GCA_964468565.1 uncultured Oscillospiraceae bacterium
CCGGGACGGATGAGGAGTTCGGCCGCAACAACGGCATGGATGGGGACCTGTCCAAAGCCCCCTACTATGCGATTCAGATTGCCCCGGGCATCCACCACACCATGGGCGGCCTGAAGATCAACACGGACTGCCAGGTGCTGGACACCCAGGGCGCCGCCATCCCCGGCCTCTTTGCCGCCGGGGAGGTCACCGGCGGAGTCCACGGGGGCAACCGCATCGGGGGCAACGCCGTGTGTGACTTTGTGGTCTTCGGCCGGGTGGCCGGCAGAGGGGCGGCCCAGTATTCCGCCCAGGGCTGATCCGCCTCACCGGGGCACATAGCCCCATGTCACAGACCTCAGACCAGAACAGAAAAGCGTCCTCTGCCGTTTCCGGCAGGGGGCGCTCTTTTTGGTTGGGCAGGGGAGAGGGCAGGGGATGGGAACCCCGGTGCCCTCATCCGTTGGGCCAACCGGGGAAACAGTCCCCTCATCCATCCTGGAGCGACAATGAGATCCGGATGGTGCGATGGGGGCCCGGGACAGAGGAGACAGACCGGAGTCCCTCAGACCCATGCTGCCTCCCCCTTGGACACCGGCCCCGGGGGAAGGGCGGGTCCGGGAACCGACCGGGGAAGACTGCCTCTCATCCGCTCCCGGCACCTGCCGGGCCTCTCCGGGGCACCCGGGGGGAAATCCCTCTCCCCTCAGCCCTCCCGGTCCTCTCCGGGGCGGGGGATGGCCCATGCCTCCAGAAGGGAGGGGCGGTCAAGCTGCTCCGCCTGGGGAAAGTACTCCCGGACGCAGCGGGTGAACCACCCGGCACCCTCCCCCGCAACCCACTCCACCTCTGCGCGCTGGGGTGGGGTGAGCTGCCGGCAGAAGGTCTCAAAGGTCCGGCTGCGTGATCCCTCTCCCATCCAGATCAGCCGGTTCCGGTCCGCCTGGATCACGGCGGTGAGATCCCGGCTCCGGCCCCTCTTTCCCCGGAGGGTGGAGGTGCGGACCAGGATGTGCCGCAGGTCCGCCGGGGGATCCGGCGGCTCCGGGTCAGCTCCGGTGCGCACCCGCTCCATGCACCGCAGCACCGTCGCCCGGTCGATCCCCTTGTACGCGGCCACGGTGGTCCCGGGGAAATCCCGGCCCAGCCGGGCCACCTCCCGCTCAAAGCCCCTGGTGAAGCGGCTGCGGGGCCAGGCCCAGGGCACCCCGGCATTGCGGATGCCGCAGTGGGGGCATCTGGTGCGGACCGTGTCACACTCCAGGAAGACGGGGATCCCCCAGAGGTCGTTGTCCCGCCATCTCCTGCTGCTCACGCCCTTTCCATCCCTGGTGCCCACCCTGCCGCAGGTGCTGCAGGCGTAGCGGATGCCCTGGAGGGGGCGCAGGCGCACCACAATGCCGGGGCCGCTGTCTGTGTGCTCCTCCCGGAGGCGGACCTCCTCAATCTCCACATTGGGGTAGTCCAGAATCTGCCGGAAAACCGGGATGGGGCTTTCGTGCCGGGGCTGAGTCATGGGAAATCCTCCTGAAACAAGTATTTTTCTTCAGTATATCCGGGAGAGAGAGACTCTGTCAAGAGGCACCTCTCCGGAGGCCCCGCCCCCGGGGGAGGGGGACTCCCACCGGGGGAGGGGGGAACAAAAAAACCGCCCGGAGGAGTGAGTTCTCCTCCGGGCGGCGGGGTATGGGGGGTGTGGCCCCCCGGCCGTGGGATTCAGTGGGGCATGCCGGTGGGCAGGGTGCCGGTCCAGCGCTCGTAGGTCTGCT
The DNA here is from genome assembly GCA_964468565.1 of uncultured Oscillospiraceae bacterium. Lineage (GTDB taxonomy): Bacteria > Bacillota > Clostridia > Oscillospirales > Oscillospiraceae > Lawsonibacter. The sequence goes on from CAYXVN010000134.1 coordinate 4,251, forward strand.
GACCGATGGTCAGATCCTGCACACTCTGATGGCTGTTTCCTGCCTCCTGGAGATCCGCCCAGTACCACTGTCCCGGATCCGCGTTGTCCGGCCAGCGGATCATGTCAGAGGGCATGCCCTGTTCATGGGGTCTGCGCCCCAGCACATTGTTCATCAGATGGACCGCCTCCGCCCTGGTGATGAGGGCCTGGGGGCGGAAGGTTCCGTCGGGGTAGCCCTGGATCAGGCCGTGGGCCGCCGCCGCATTGATGGCGGCTCTGGCCCAGCTGCCGGCGCTGTCCGGGAACCGGTCCGGGTGGATCTCATCCCTCCAGTCAAAGAAGCGGACCGCCAGGGTGACAAACTCGGCCCGGGTGATGCGGTCCTGGGGATGGAAGCTGCCATCCGGCATGCCCTCCAGAAGCCCCAGACCGGTGAGGGTGGATACCGCGGGGTTGTACCAGGCATCCGGGGAGACGTCCGGGAAGGGACTGTCCTCCCGCCTGGCCTCCTGGCGCACCTCCTCCCGGAGAAGCCGGTAGAAGATGGCGGCCACTTCGGCTCTGGTGATGGGATTCAGGGGGTGAATCTTGCCCTCCGGGGTGCCCTCGATGTAGGCCAGGTGGTCCTCCGTGTTCAGGTAGGGGGGCCTGACCTCCGGCCCGGGTTCCGGTTCAGGTTCAGGTTCCGGTTCAGGTTCCGGCTCCGGGGCCGCCAGGGGGCGGTTCTCCACGGTGACGGCGGCGGTGCCCTCCGCCGGGATGGTGCCGGCAGTGGGGCTGGAAGGGATCTGTTCATAGCCCTGGGTGGGCAGTTCCTCCACCTGGTAGGATACCCCCGCCGGCAGCTCCAGGGCCTGGCGGCTCTCCCCGGCTTTCAGGGAGAAGGAGGCCTGGCCATCGGTGAAGGTCAGATCCCCGAAGGTTCCGCCAAGGCCCGGCTCCGCCACAGTTACCAGGAAGGGGAAAGACTGCTGCAGGTCCTCCGGGGCGGCGCCGGTGAGGGTCTTGGTGATGCGCAGCCCGCCGGTTTTCCGCCTGGCCATGGCGTGGACCGTTTCCTCCCCCTCTCCCGGGGTGACCCCCTGGGCAAAGGTGAGGCTCCCGTCCCCCTCAAAGAAGACCCGGTACAGTTCCGGCTCCCGGGCGGTCACCGTATAGGAGATGCCCCCGGGCAGGCCGGTGGCGGTGGCCGCCTGGCCATGGGATAAAGTGAAGCTGGCCACGCCGGCGTCAAATTCCATGTCCCCATAGCTGCCCCGGATGCCGGGGTCGCTGAGGGTCACGGTGAAGCGGATCTGTTCTTCCCGGTCCCCGGTCCAACGGGTGAGCATGTCAAAGTCAACCGTCAGGCTGCCCCTGCCGCTGTCTCCGGATCCGGTCCAGGTGTTGCGGAAGAGGGCCAGGGCCCGGTCTCCCGCCGGGACGGTGCCCCGGATGGGGTTCTCCTGAGCGGTCCAGTCCGGGGCCTCCTCCTCGGTGATCACATAGCCCGCTCCTGCGGGAAGGCCGGTGGCGGTGCACTGGGTGCCGGCGCTGAGCCGGAACGCGGCGGTGCCAGCCTGGAAGGTCAGGTCCCCGTAGGTACCGGTGAGGCCGCTGCCCGGGCCGGTGAGGGTGAGGGTAAAGGCAAATTCCCGGTCCGGCCCGTTGGTGATCTCCTTGGCCACCGTCAGGCTGCCGGTGCGCCAGGTGTTGGTGAAGCGGGCCTCCCCGGGGAGATAGGTGACCGCCGGGGTCAGCAGGCCGGTCTCCTCATCCCGGGTGACTTCCACCAGGGCGGTGACGGTCTGGGGATCCAGCTCCACCTCCCCGGCCACCTGGGCCGCCGCCCCGGTCTCCGTGATGGCGTACTGCCAGGTTCCCGGCCGGGTGAACACAATCTCCGGGAAGAGAATGGAGGTCTCCCGGTTGGTCACGGTGGACTCCGCCGGCATGGGTGCCCCCTCTGTCAGGGGGGTCAGGGTAAAGGTGTAGGCCCCGTCGTCCAGGGCGCTGTTCCAGGGCCGGCCGGCCATGGCCTTGGTGGCGGAGAGCCGCAGCCCGGACTGCTCCGGGGTGAAGGCGTTGGTGAAGGTCTCCCTCACGTCCTCCTGCCCCAGGGTGCCCTGGATGCGGGAGAGAGAGGCGGTGAAGCCGGGTACCGGCAGCTCGTCCAGGGTGTAGCCGGCCCCCGTCAGCAGCTGGAAGGTGGCGGATTCTCCGGCCCTCAGGGTGATGGTGCCCCGGTAGGTCCTGCCGTCCGCCTGGACCGGCAGCCACCGGGTCTGACCCAGATCGTCCTCATAGGGGATGGCGCCGTTGACCCGGATGTCCGGGGCGCCGGCGGGGCGGTGAATCTGCACCTGGATGGGGAAGGCGGTGTCCTCCGGCCATCCCTCACCGGTGACTTCCTTGGTGATGGTGAGCCGGGCGGTGACCGGTTCAAAGGTGTTGACAAAACGGAAACCGGTCTCCTCCCCCAGGGGGATGCCCTCCGGGGAGTACTCCACCATGGCCTCCAGGGTGCCTTGGGGCCCCTCCGTGACGGTGACCCGGGCCTCAATCTCCCTGGGGTCAGGGCTGAGGAAGGGCACCGTGCACTCCGTCTCCCGGATCCGGTAGGTCCAGGTGCCGGGGGCGGTGAAGGGGATGGCAGGGAAGCGGATGTCCGGCCCCACATTGGTGACGGTGAGGGAGTCTGCCCCGTTGGGCATGGGTGCCGCCCCCACCGGGGTCAGGGTGAAGGAGAAGATATCCCGGGTATCCCCGTCTGTGAGCCAGTCCCGGCCGGCAATTTCCTTGGTGCCCCGGAGGACCACCGGCAGAGGCTCAGAGGGCCCGCTGTCCGCCCACCGGTTCACAAAGGCCGCCAGGGCATCTGCCCCCGGTTCAATCCGGCCGCTGTGGTCCCCCTGCTCCGGCAGGTATCCCGCCACCGGCTGTTCAGAGACGGTGTAGCGGGTGCCGGCGGGAAGATCCGCTATGGTGTACTTCTCTCCCCCCTTCAGGGTGACAGTGGCGGTGCC
>CAYXVN010000135.1:0-7147 GCA_964468565.1 uncultured Oscillospiraceae bacterium
CCTCCGCCACATGTCCGGGGGCCAGCCCGAGCTGGTTGCCGTAGGAGGAGTAGCCGGCGGCGGCGGTGACGCACAGCCGGCGCTGGGGCAGCTTGCCGGGGAGGGTCTGTTCCAGGGGCACCCGGGGATCCCCGGCCCCGGTGACACGCATGGCCTGGTGGACAAAGGCCCGGCCGGAGAGGGGATCCCGGATGCATCCCCCGATGCAGGTGGCGGCTCCGCCGAAGGGTTCAATCTCCGTGGGGTGGTTGTGGGTCTCGTTCTTGAACATCAGAAGCCAGTCCTGGATCTGCCCGTTTACCCGGGCGGGGACGTGGATGGAGCAGGCGTTGATCTCCTCGCTCTCATCCAGATTGTCAAGCCGTCCCCGTTTCTTCAGCACCCTGGTGCCCAGGGTGGCAATGTCCATCAGGGTCTGGGGCCGGGCTGCGGCCTGTTCCGGCCCGTACACCTCCTGCCGGGCGGCCAGATAGCGGTCATAAGCCTCACGGACCTGGGGGTCCTCCAGATCCGTCACCGTCAGGTGGGTGGAGAAGGTGGTGTGGCGGCAGTGGTCGGACCAGTAGGTGTCCACCACCCGTACCTCCGTCAGAGTGGGATCCCGGCCCTCCCGGTCCCGGAACCAGCTCTGGAGAAAGGCCAGATCGTCCAGGTCCATGGCAAGGCCCAGCTGTTCCAGAAGGTTCTCCAGGCCGGCCCGGTCCAGGGCGGTGAAGCCGGTGAGCACAGGCACGTCCTCCGGCCTGGGGTGGCTGCGCTCCAGGGTGTCCGGCCTGCGGCCGTCCGCCTCCCGGCTCTCCACCGGGTTGATCAGGTAGCGGCGGATCCGGTCCCTGTCCTCCGGGGAGAGCTGCCCCTTCAGCACATAGACTTTGGTGTAGCGGATCAGGGGGCGGTCCGTGCCCGCCATCAGCTGCACGCACTGGGCGGCGGAGTCGGCCCGCTGGTCAAACTGGCCGGGGAGGGCCTCCACCGCCAGCACCCAGTGGGGTCCCTCCGGGAGGGGGAAGGTCTCGTCAAAGACCTGGTCCACCTGGGGTTCGGAGAAGACGATGCTCCGGGCCCTCCGGAAGACCTCCGGGGCAATGCGGTCGGCGTCATAGCAGTTGAGGATGGAGACACCCTCCAGGGAGGGGATGCCCAGCTGCTCGCGCAGCTCCCGGCAGACGCCCTGGGCCTCCACATCGAAGCCGGGTTGTTTCATGGAATAGCAGCGGTATACGCTCACGTGACATTCTCCTTTTATGGGGCAGCCGGCAGGGCCGGAGGATCAGTGGATGGTCCAGTTCTCCAGGGAGTAAAAGGCGTTCTCCCGTACCGGGGCCAGCCCGGTAAGGCGGCCCCACTGGGTGAGAACCGAGCCGTTCTTGAAGCAGATGGGGACCAGGGGGACCTCCTGGTTCAGATGGGTGAAGAGGGCGGTGGCCGCCGCCGGCCGGGCCTCCCCTCCGGATGCCGCCAGGGCGTTCAGCAGGTCGTCGGTGTCTCTCTCGGACCAGCGCATGTAGTTCAGGGAACCGGAGGAGGAGAGCAGGGGGGAGAGGTCGAAGTCGGCGGTGAGCACCGTCTCCCCCAGGTAGAGGTCAAAGCGCCCGGCGTGGAGGGCGGAGAGAAAGTCCTCAAAGGGGAGCCGTTCCAGGCTGACCTGCATGCCGGCGGCCTCCAGCTGGTAGGCGATGCGCTGGGCCGCCGCGGTCTTGGCGGTGTTCTCGCTGTTGACCAGAAAGCGCAGGCTGTGGCCCAGCACATTGGCCTGGGTGAGGGCGGCGGTCATCTCCTCCGGGCTGTAGCGGCTGAGGGCCATATCCCGGTTGTAGAGGGGGCAGTAGGGGTGGACCGGCAGGGGGGAGGCCACCGCATGGCGGGCGAAGTCCCCTGAAGTAATGCCCTCCAGGTCGATGCCCTTTGCCAGGGCGGAGCGCACCGCGCTGCTGCGGCAGATGCCGCTGCGGGTGTTGAAGCCCAGATAGACGAAGTCCGTGGTGGGGTAGTCCCAGGTCTCACAGCTGCCGGAGTAGCCCAGGGCGTTGGTGCCCATCAGGTCCACATCCACCAGACCCACCTCTCCGGCGTCAAAGGCGGCGATGAGTCCGTCGCTGCCCTCCACCTGGGAGAGGGGGAACTGGCCGGTGGGCAGGGTGCGGGAGCCGGCCTGCCACCAGTCGGAGCGGGCGGTGAGGGAGAGGGCATCCTCGCTCTGGGTCAGCACGTAGGGCCCGGTGCCCAGGGGCCGGTCCACCGCCCCCAGGGCGATGGGCACATCCAGCAGGGCGGGCAGGTTGCCGTTGGGAGTGCGCAGGGTGATGACCAGGGCTCCCTCCGGGGAGGCCTCCACGGTGCGGATGCCGGCCAGCCGGGCGGAGAAGCGGGAGTCCTCCCCCCGGGCCAGGTTGAGGGCGTCCGCCACCACGGCGGCGGTGAGGGGGGTGCCGTCCGAGAAGGTGACCCCGGAGCGCAGGGTCAGGGTCCAGGTCAGCTGGTCCTGGCTGACGGACTGGCCCTCACAGAGCACCGGAACCGGCTCAAAGCCCCCGTCCAGCTGAAAGAGGGGCTCATAGAGCAGAGGGGCCAGCACCAGGTTGGCCCGGTTGGCCGCCAGGGCGGGGTGGAGGCTGTAGTCCGGGTAGATGGCCAGCTGAAAGGGGACGCTCACCGGCTCCTGGGAGTTGTCCCCGGAGGAACTGCCGGAACTGCTGCCCGGGGAACTGGCGGAACTGCTGCCGGAGGAGGAGCTGCTTCCGGAGGTCCCGGAGGAGAAACTCTGGGAACTGCCGCCGGGGCTGCCGCAGCCGGCCAGGGAGAGGAGCAGGGCGGCGGCCACAACCAGGGCCGGCCAGTTGAAGTGCTTCATGGCGCACTTCCTCTCAGAGCAGCTGCAGGATGGAGGCCATGCTGCCCCGCTGTCTGCCCTGCCGGCGGTGGGACCAGAACAGGTCCGGACGGCAGCAGGTGCACGCCGGGCAGATGGCGATGTGTTCCGGGAGAAGGCCGCTGCGTTCCAGCCAGTGGCCGTTGACCCCCTTGAGGTCGCAGAGATACTTGCCCGGAGTGCCGGCGGGGCGGATGAAGGGCTCCGCCTCCTCCCCCAGACGGGAGCGGAGGCCGTCTGGCACATCTTCGTGGGTCTCAAAGCAGCAGGCCCCGATCCCCGGCCCGATGGCCCCCAGGATGTGCTCAGGCCGGCAGCCGTAGTCCTCCACCATGCGTTCCACCCCCCGGGCTGCAATGCCCAGGGCGGTGCCCCGCCAGCCGGCGTGGCAGGCGCAGATGACCCGCCCCACAGGGTCGTAGAGAAGAACGGGGATGCAGTCTCCGGAGAAGACCGCCAGGCAGACTCCGGGCTGATCCGTGATGAGGCCGTCCGCCTCCGCAGTGCCGGGCAGGGAGGCGGAGGGCAGAATGTCCCCTGCAGTGACGGGGCGGACCCGGTCACCGTGGACCTGGTGATTTTTCACCAGACAGGCGGCATCCGCCCCCGCCGCGGCGCAGAAGCGGCGGAAATTTTCCCTTACGTTCTCAGGCTCATCCCCCAGGGAGGCCCCCAGGTTCAGGCTCTCCCAGAGCCCCCGGGAGACTCCCCCCAGGCGGGTGGAAAAGCCGTGGGCCACCCCCGCCCAGGCGGGATCCGGGCAGCGGTAGAGGGACACGCCCTGACGGGTTTCCAGGGTGACTTCCACGAAGCACCCCTCCTTGTTCTCTGGATTGTCAGTGCCCTATTGTACCCGAAAGCGGGGGACATTGCAACCTGATTTCTCCCTGCAGCCGGGAGGGGAATTGGGGCTTTTCCGGGGAGAGATTTGGGACTATAATGAAGGTGACCGGAGGGAATCCGGGAGAAGGGGGAGTTCCATGGAAATTCGTGAGAGTATCCCGCAGGAGGAACTGCGGTATCTGAACCTGCTGGCCAGACAGTACCCCACGGTGCAGGATGCCAGCCGGGAGATCATCCATCTTCAGGCCATTCTGAACCTGCCCAAGGGGTGCGAACACTTCATTTCAGATGTTCACGGGGAGTACGAGGCCTTCCTCCACGTGCTCAACTCCTGTTCCGGGGTGGTGAAGGAGAAGATCGACGACCTGTACCGCACTCTCATGCCCCGGGCGGAGCGGGAGGAACTGGCCACGGTGATTTACTACCCCAGGGAGAAACTGGAGGACCTGAAAAAGAAAGTCCCGGACATGGAGGAGTACTACCGCATCATCCTCTACCGCCTGGTGGAGGTGTGCCGGGCGGTGTCCGCCCGTTATACCAGGTCCAAGGTGCGCAAGGCCCTGCCGCCGGACTACGCCTACATGATCGCCGAGCTGCTCAACACAGACCGGGAGGATCCGGACAAGAAGGACTACTTCGAGGCCCTCATTGAGACCATTCTGGATACCGGGGAGGCCCCGGACTTCATTGTGGCCATATGCGGGGTGATCAAGCGCCTGGCGGTGGATCACCTGCATCTGGTGGGGGACATCTTCGACCGGGGACCCCGGGCGGACATCATCATGGATGCGTTGCTGAACTACCACTCGGTGGACATCCAATGGGGCAATCACGACATCTTATGGATGGGGGCGGCCTGCGGCTCCCGTACCCTGGTGGCCACGGTGCTCTCCAACTCCATTCACTACAACAATCTGGAGGTGGTGGAGACCGGCTACGGCATCTCCCTGCGGCCCCTCTCGGTCTTCGCCAATGAGGTCTACCGGGACTGCGACGTCTCCTGTTTCGCCGTGAAGCTCACCGGAGACGACGCCGCCCGCTACACCGAGAAGGACAAGCTCCTCTCGGCCCGCATGCACAAGGCCATCACGGTGATCCTCTTCAAGCTGGAGGGCCAGAAGATCCTGCGCCACCCGGAGTACGGCATGGAGGACCGGCTGCTGCTGGACAGGATCGACTACGAGAACCACAGCATCACCATTGGAGGGAAGACATACCACCTGGAGGACTGCGACTTCCCCACTGTGGATCCCGCAGATCCCTACACCCTGTCCCCGGAGGAGGAGAGCGTCATCGACCAGCTCACCGCCTCCTTCCGCCGCAGCGAGAAGCTTCAGCGCCACGTGCGCTTTCTCTACTCCAAGGGCAGCCTTTACAGGATTCACAACGGGAACCTGCTCTTCCACGGCTGCATCCCCATGGAGGAGGACGGCTCCCTGCTCTCCTTCACCCTGGGGGGCCGGGAGCGCAAAGGCAAGGAGTTTCTGGACTATGCGGACACCGCCGCCCGCCAGGCCTACTACCTGCCCCCGGACTCCCCGGAGCGGGTGCTGGGCATGGACTTTCTCTGGTTCCTCTGGGCGGGGCGCAACAGCCCCATCTTCGGCCGGGACCGGATGACCACCTTCGAGCGCCGCCTGATCAGGGACCAGTCCGCCTGGACAGAGCCCAAGAATCCCTACTACACTCTTTACAACGACCCCGCCGTCTGTGAGGGTCTGCTGCGGGAGTTCGGGCTGGAGGGCCCCCACTGCCACATCATCAACGGCCACGTGCCGGTGAAGGCCCGGAAGGGGGAGAGCCCCATCAAGGGCAACGGGAAGCTGATCGTCATTGACGGAGGCTTCTGCAAGGCCTATCAGCCCACCAGCGGCATTGCCGGCTACACCCTGATCTCCAACTCCCGGTGTCTGCGGATCATCGCCCACCAGCCCTTTGCCGGCAAGGAGAAGGCGGTGCGGGAGAACTACGACATCGCCTCCACCACCACCGTCTTCGAGACCTTTGAACACCGGCTGAAGGTGGCGGAGAGCGACCGGGGCCGGGTCATCCAGGAGCGCATCGACGACCTGCGCCGCCTGCTGGAGGCCTACCGCAGCGGCGCGGTGCTGGAGGACCACCGGAAGTAGGGCTGGGTTCCCGGATCTGGGAACCGGAGCACCGGGAGAACAGAAACAGGGGATTCCCCGTGTCATACTTTGCAGCATGATGAGGCGACCGGTTCCAGGGGAGGATCCGGGCGCCTCGTCATTTTTCAGCAACAGGGGGAGGGGAGAATCCGAACAGGGCGGAAGGATGGCTGTGGTCAGATGAAGGTGGGGCTGGACTTGCGGGGGGAGGGAGAACCTCAGATGAAGGAGCGGGACCCTGGGGGAGGATGGAATACCGTGGTCGGATCAACCCTGGCGGGGCGCTGCCTGCTGGGCAGAGGTGGCCGGCGATACGGTCACAGAAGGGGGTCCATGGGTGCCTGCCCTCCGTGGAGGTGTCCGGGAGACGAGGGGCTGCCTTCGGACCTGGGATTCTTCGCTGTGGCAGGAAGTGCCTTTTTTGAGGGGCAGCGGCGGACCCGGTGCGGACCGGCATGATGTTGCCTATGGCAGGCACAGGAGACCTGGCAGTCGGGGGTGTGGGTACCCGGGGTGGCCAGTGCCAATGACGGCGGAGCCGGATGGGGCCATCTCCGGAGAGGGTGTGGCGTGCTGGCATGAGCTGGCGGCGGCCACGGCGACGGTCCGGATTGCAGAAAGACCTCCCCGGGGAGCACCGGCCAATTGCTGAGGGTGCCCGACCGGGTTTTTGCTGCAGGGTCCCTGAAGGGTCTGATTGAGACGGACCGTCACCTGTCGGGACCTCTGCTGCAGCCGGCATCTGATCCCACGCGATGCCCGACCCCAGGCGCTATGCTGCCGGGCCCATTCAGCCTTTCTACAAATTCTTACCAGTCTGTTCTTCGATTTGCTTCTGCCCTCTCTGCCTGCGCACCTGAGTGATTTCGTTCTGGAAAAAGGATTCGAACCGTTCTGACATTTCCTGCCTTGCCTCCGACACACAGAAGCGAACCTGCTGCGCCTCCAGAGCTTTCTTACACCGGGTGGATATGCCATCGCGCCCCGATAGGCAGGACCTGAATCCAGGTGCTGTGGCAGAGTGTTTCTCTCCGGTGAGGACAGGGGGTCGGTTCAATGGAGGCTGACGCTTCATGGCTTTCGCGCTCACAGCCGCGGCTGCCGCGGTTCCCCTGAATACGGGGCAGGGACGGTGGTGCCTGCGGCGTACAGTCCGACAGGGACCGGGAGGCTCTGCACTTCAGCAGGGAGTGCCGCCTTGTGAGATGGGGCCCCATAAGCTTGACCGGTGATGGCCGTGGTGACGGGCCGGGTTCTGATTGGAGCAATGTGAGTGAAGTGCATATGGGGAGGTAGGCCAGGAGGG
>CAYXVN010000136.1:0-3504 GCA_964468565.1 uncultured Oscillospiraceae bacterium
GGGACCAGCCGGCTCCGCCTGTACTCTCACCGCCTTCCGCCTTTTCCCCTGCTGCTTCCGTCCAGATAGCGAATACGGAAGTCGGAACAGCGTTCCTCCCCCGTCCGGGACCTGGTTTCCCCTGAATGGCCAGGCACTAAGCGAACCGTGGTATGGAAGCACCACGGGTGCGAACCTATCCGTTATCTGTGACCAAACCCGGAGGAGTCTGAAAACCCTACGGAATAAGGTCCTTCATTTCCCAGCCCGCCGGCCCATGGGAGGGCCGCCGGCCGGATCTGAGATACGGCCCGGATCAGACATGATCCAGGGCCTGGGCGATGTCGGCAATCAGATCGTCTGCACCCTCCAGGCCGCAGGACATGCGGACCAGATCGGAACTGATGCCGGCTGCCAGCAGTTCTTCATCGTTCATCTGCCGGTGGGTGGCGGAGGCGGGATGCAGGCAGCAGGTGCGGGCATCCGCCACATGGGTTTCAATTGCCGCCAGCTTCAGATGCTTCATGAAGGTTTCGGCGGCAGTCCGCCCGCCTCTGAAGCCGAAGGAGACCACCCCGCAGGTGCCGTTGGGCATGTACTTCTTGGCCAGGGCGTGATAGCGGTCCCCCCTCAGACCGGGATAGGTGACAAAGGAGACCTTGGGGTGATGTTTCAGGAAGGTGGCAACCGCCAGGGCATTCTCGCAGTGGCGGGGCATCCGCACATGGAGGCTCTCCAGCCCCAGGTTGAGAAGGAAGGCGTTCTGGGGAGACTGGATGGAGCCGAAGTCCCGCATCAGCTGAGCGGTGCACTTGGTGATGAAGGCTCCGCCCATGCCGAACTTCTCCGCATAGGTGACGCCGTGGTAACTGTCGTCCGGTGTGGTGAGTCCGGGGAATTTGTCCTTATGAGCCAGCCAGTCAAAGCGGCCGCTGTCCACGATGCAGCCCCCTATGCCGGCTCCGTGTCCGTCCATGTACTTGGTGGTGGAGTGGGTCACGATATCGCAGCCCCACTCAAAGGGCCGGCAGTTCACCGGAGTGGCGAAGGTGTTGTCCACGATCAGGGGCACGCCGTGGGCGTGTGCCGCCCGGGCAAACTTCTCGATGTCCAGCACGGTGAGGGCAGGATTGGCAATGGTCTCCCCGAAGACCGCTTTCGTGTTGGGGCGGAAGGCGGCGTCCAGTTCCTCCTCGGAGCAGTCCGGATCCACGAAGGTAAACTCAATGCCCATCTTGCGCATGGTCACATGGAAGAGGTTGTAGGTGCCGCCATAGATGGTGGAACTTGCTATCACATGATCCCCGCAGTTGGCGATGTTGAAGATGGCATAGAAGGTGGCTGCCTGACCGGAGGAAGTCAGCATGGCGGCACTTCCCCCCTCCATATCGCAGATCTTGGCCGCCACCATGTCATTGGTAGGATTCTGCAGCCGGGTGTAGAAGTACCCGCTGGCCTCCAGGTCGAAAAGTCTGCCCATCTCCTCGCTGGTGGCATACCGAAATGTGGTGGACTGAATGATGGGAATCTGGCGGGGCTCACCGTTGCCCGGGGTGTAGCCGCTCTGGACACACTTGGTGTCAATGCTGTAGCTGCTCATAAGGTGCTCCTTCTCTTTTCCAAAATACCGCTCCCGGAGGGGTGCGGGCTGCGTCATGCAGATCAGTCTCCCCGGCGAAGGAAGATCTGAAGCCTTATATTACCAGCTTCTCCCTCCACCGTCAATCCCCCCGTGCAGACTCCCCCAATCTGCCCGGAACGATTGACAGACGCTCAATTTCGCTCTACAATGAACTGCGCTGTCCCCCTTCCGGCACGGCCACAGCGGACCATCCCCGGATCGGCGCAGCCAACCTGCCCACACCGCTGGACGTTCTGCTCCAGGTTGCAGGATATGCGGATGAAACATGCATTCATCCCGCTCCAGCAGATTCTACAGGAGGTATTCCATGCCAGATCTTTCTGATTTCAAGTCCCTATATGCATCCTACCTGTCCGAGGCTGCCACCGTCGAACGTGACGCCGGATCCCTGAGCGGTCTGTGGGGCGTCGGCATCAAGGCAGCGGACCATCCCTGCCACGAGCACTTCGCCCGCAGCATCAACGCCCTTGTAGACAGCTTCATCCAGAGCCATCCCTCCTCCTCCCAGGTTCGGGACGTTCTCTGGTACATGTTCGACGCTCCTCAGGAAAACCGGGACTTCCTCGCCTCCTTCTGGATGCTCAACGCCGTCCAGAGGCTGGCTCTGAACCTGATTCCCCTTCTGAATCAGGAGGATGCCCACGATCTCTGGGTCCACTATGCCAACCTCTATCCGAATCGGGACCGGCTCTCCATCCAGGAGAAGGTCTTCGATGCCCTGGAGCAGCAGTCCCTCTCCTGACCGCCTCCCATGGGGGGCGGGCAGAACTGATTCTTCCATTTTTTCCTTTTCCTGTTGACTTCTCCGCCGCTTGGGATTATAATTGCCGCTGTCACGGCTTCACATCCATCCGGACCGGTCATCACTCCGGTCTTTTTGCGAAGGAGGACACCATGCTTCAGGAAAAGGTTCTCTCCATGCTCCTGGAAAACCAGGGTTCGAACCTCTCCGGTCAGTTTATGAGTGAGCAGTTCGGGGTCAGCCGGGCCGCAGTCTGGAAGGCGGTGGACGCCCTGCGCAAAGAGGGCTACGACATCGCTTCCGCCCCCAAACGGGGATACTGTCTGAACAGTTCTCTGGACTGGATCCGGCCGGGAGAGCTGATGGGATCCCTTGGCGGCTGTCTGGTGGGAAGCACTCTGGTCTGCCTGGACACGGTGGACTCCACCAATACGGAGTGCAAGCGCCGGGCCTTCGCCGGCGCCGAGGAAGGGCTGGTGGTCACCGCGGAATCCCAGACCGGAGGCCGGGGACGCCGGGGGCGCTCCTTCGATTCCCCAAAGGGCAAGGGAATCTACCTCTCCGCCCTTCTGCGCCCGGCACTGGAGCCCCAGGACACCGTGAACTTTACCGCCTGGGTGGCGGTGGCGGTCTGTGATGGGATCGAGGCGGTCTGCGGCTTCCGGCCCAGGATCAAGTGGACCAACGACCTTGTGGCCTCCGGCCGCAAGCTGGCAGGCATTCTGACGGAGATGGGTCTGGAGAGTGAAACCAACTCCCTGGATTATCTGGTCACCGGCATCGGCATCAACGTCAACCAGGAAGAGGAGGATTTTCCTCCGGAGATCCGCAGCATGGCCATCTCTCTGAGCCAGGTCCTCCACGAAGAAGTCCACCGTGTCCCCCTGATCGCCGGCATCGTCCGGGCCCTTGACCGGATGTATTCCTGTTTCCCCGAGGAGAAGGCAAAGTATCTGAAACGCTACCGGGACGACTGCATGACCCCTGGCCACCAGGTGCAGCTCATCACTCCGGACGGCCGGCAGGAGGCCGTCGCGGAGGACATTGACGATGATTTCCGCCTGGTGGTACGCCTTCCGGATGGAACCCGCACCGCCGTTTCCGCCGGCGAGGTATCCGTGCGGGGCATGTATGGTTATCT
>CAYXVN010000136.1:3604-7054 GCA_964468565.1 uncultured Oscillospiraceae bacterium
CAGATGCTGAAAAACCGTAGATCTGCGCAAAGAATGACCGGGTTTTTTGGCACTCCCCTCTCTTGCCCCCCTGCTCCGCATCCCCTATACTGCAGCCAGACAGGGGGAGGATTGCCATGGATCCCTGCCGGCACAGTCCTCTCCCCCCAGAAAGAGAGGTCCATTCCATGCAGGTTCACCCCGGAGGCACGGTCTCCCGCCTTCTGGCGGACGTGCCCATTCCGCCCATGTTCCGGGCCCGGCAGACTTTCCCCCGCCCGGTCCTTACCCCCCAGGAGATTCCCGAGGTCATCCGGGAGCAGCTGTCCCGGGAGCCCTTCCGGGCAAAGCTGCGCCCGGGCATGTCCGTTGCCATTACCGCCGGCAGCCGGGGCATTGCCAATGTGGCCCTGATCACCAGATCCATTGTGGAGTTTGTCCGCTCCTGCGGGGCAACCCCCTTTCTGGTTCCCGCCATGGGCAGCCACGGAGGCGCTACCCCGGAGGGGCAGCTGGAGGTACTGGCCAGCTTCGGCATCACCCCGGAGACCATGGGCTGCGAAATCCGCAGCAGCATGGAGGTGGTGGAACTGGGGATCTCCTCCACCGGTCTGCCGGTATATCTGGACCGCAACGCCTTCCAGGCCGACGGCATCATCGTCTCCTGCCGCCTGAAACCCCACAACGCTTTCCGGGGACCCTATGAGAGCGGTCCCTGCAAAATGATGGCCGTGGGGCTGGGCAAGCAGAAGGGGGCAGAACAGGTCCACTCGGACGGCATGGGCCGTATCGCCGCCAACATCCCCTCCATCGCCAGCGTGATCCTGGATAAGGCCCCCATCCTTTTTGCCATACCCTGCATCGAAAACGCCTACCACGAGACCTGCCGTATCGTTGCCATCGACCGGGATGACATCCTGAAGGAGGAGCCGGAGCTTCTGAAATACGCCTTCACCCAGATGCCCTCCCTGCTGGTGGGAGAGGGGGACGTGCTCATTGTGGATGAGACCGGCAAAAACTACAGCGGCACCGGAGTGGATCCCAACATCACCGGCACCTTCTCCACAGAGTATGCCCACGGCGGCGTATCCGTGCAGCGTACCTGCTTTCTGGACCTCAGCGAGGCCAGCCACGGCAACGCCCTGGGGGTGGGACTGGCCAGTGTGATCACCAGCCGCTTTTTCCGCAAGATCGACGTGGAGAAAATGTATCCCAACTGCATCACCAGCACCGTCCTCAAAAGCGCCCTCATCCCCTGCGTGGTGGCAAGCGACCGGGAGGCCATCCAGATGTGCATCCGAACCTGCACCGGCATTGACCGCAGCCATCCCCGAATAATCCGCATTCCCAACAGCCTTAATATCGGCCGCATCATGCTCAGTGAGGCCTACTTCCAGGATGTACAGGCCGGCCGCTGGCCGGGCCTCACCGCCTGCTCCCAGCCGGAACCCCTGTGCTTCGATGAGGAGGGGACGCTGCTGACCCCCACGGTGTGGTAACCGGACCTGTGCATTCCCGCTCTGAAAACAGTTTTCGCAGGAGCCCCTATGGGTCTCCTGCGTTTTCTATCACAGACCAGATGCGGCCCCCCGGTTTCCCGAAGGGCCGCATTCTGAAGCGAGGTGTCCAGGAAATGTCAGATCCCGGCAGTCCTGACCCCCGGTCAGGAGATGCCCTCCACTTCATAGTAGCGGATGTGGAGATAGCCGTCCTCCTCCCGACCTCCTACCCCGATGAACTGGTTGCGGTGCAGGTAAGGGGCCAGCCTCCTGGAATCCGTGATGAAGGTCGGGGTGCTGTGCCAGGGGCGGGGTTTCTCCCCGTTTGTGAACCAGGCATTATTTTCAATGTAGATGTGACAGTCCGCCCCGTCGCAATCCTTCCCGGTGAGAATGTAGCGGGCCGACATGTGCCGCACCTCATTCTGATTCGTCACCTGGGTATCCACGCCGCAGGGTTCAATAATGCCCTGAAACAGCTTTCCGGTGACCGTTCCCTTGAAGGGGATCATCTTCACATAGCCGATTTCGCTGGCAAACTCCACAATGCCTTCCGGATCGGTCTCCACCAGAAGTTCCATCACCGGTTCTTTTCCGTGCTCCATCTCGTTTTCCTCCCTCCGTTTTGCTGCCTCCCGGCGCTCAGCGCACCAGGCAGGGTCTCTTATGATCGTACTTCCAGCCGGGAATCAGGTACTGCATCGCTCTGGCGTCGTCCCGGTCATGGTCCGGCAGGCTGTTGTACAGGGCGTTGGCCTCCCGCACCCGGTCCATATTCAGATGGACCCCCAGTCCGGGCCCCTCGGGAACCTGGAGCATGCCGTTCACGATCTGCGGCGTATCCTCCAGCAGGTTCTGTCCGTCCTGCCAGATCCAGTGAGTATCCAGAGGAGCGGGAGTGCCCACTGCCGCCGCACCCACCTGGGCAAAGGCCGCCAGGGTGATGTCAAAGTGGTTGTTGGAGTGGACCCCCCAGGTGAGGCCCCAGCTGTCCAGCAGCTGGCTCATACGGATGGTGCCGTCGAACCCCCAGAAGTGGGGATCTGCCAGGATGATGTCACAGGCGTTGAGGCTCACTGTGTGGTAGAATTGCCGCCAGTCGGTGGCAATCATGTTGGTGGCCACCTGGAACCGGGTGGCATTCTTGAACTCCCGCATGATCTCCCGGCTGGAGTACCCGGCCTCCGGCCCGCAGGGGTCCTCCATATAGGTGATGATCCCGTGCATGTCCCGGCACAGCTCAATGGCCTCCGCCAGACTCCATGCCCCGTTGGGGTCGATGTTGACCCGGGCATCGGGGAAGCGCTTCTTGATGGCCCGCACCGCCTCCATCTCCTCGGTGCCCCGCAGAACACCGCCCTTGAGCTTGAAGTTGCGAAAGCCGTACTTTTCGTGAACCGCTTCCGCCTCCTCCACGATGCATTCCGGCGTCAGAATCTCCTCGTGGCGCAGACGGAACCAGGGGTCCCCGCTGCCGCTCTCGTCCCTGTAGGGCATCTCTCCCGGGGGAACTCTGTTCTGGTCTGAGATATAAAAGAGGTACCCAAGCACCTCCACCTCGGAGCGCTGCTGTCCCTCGCCCAGAAGCTGGCACATGGGCACACCCAGATGCTGACCCAGCAGATCCAGCATAGCGCACTCAATGGCCCATTCGCTCTTCACCACAAACTTCAGTTTGGAGATGTCCAGGGTCTGTATCCCCTCCCCGTCGTCCTGGGACGATTTCTTCCCGATCCGGTGTATTTTCTGCAGAACCTGACGGCAGGTCGCAATGCTCTGTCCCTCCACCAGGGGCCTCACTGCATTAAGACAGTCACATGTGTAATCGCCTCCGTGGATCTCCCCGATGCCGGTATGGCCGGCACTGTCAGTGAGAATCACCAGATTGCGGGTGAAGCAGGGAGCGTGGGCTCCCGACAGGGTCATCAGCATGCTGTCATACCCGGCCACCGGGATGACCTTCATCTCAGTA
>CAYXVN010000137.1:0-6954 GCA_964468565.1 uncultured Oscillospiraceae bacterium
CCTATATGTTATAGAAGAGAGGCAGTCAGTTAGGCTGGAGAGGTCTTAAGTGAACGGCAGTATGTGGACAGCGGGGTTCCCGCCCCCTCCCTGCACACACCGGAGCCTTCGCCTGTCCCGCAGGCCACCGTCCCCCGGTGGGAACCTCCCCCTCCGCCGGAGGGGAACCCTCCCCCGCCCCCGCCGGGGAACAGGGCGCCCGGCCCCCCTCCGGGGCAGGCCGGGGAGGCCCCCCGGGATCCCCCTCCCCTGCGGGAGCTGTCCCTCACCAGGCTCCAGCAGGGCCGGGAGGGCATCATCAAGGCTGTGGAGCAGTGGGGCCAGGTGCGCATGCGGGTCAGACAGGACCAGCCCTATGGCCGCCTCCTTGCCCCCTATGCCGCAGCCTTTCTCAACGCCGACCCCCAGGAGCAGGAGCGCCTCCTGTCTGAAACCGGGGCGAAGATCTCCGTCCAGCCTGCCGCCAGGGGAACCTCCGGGGAATACCATGTGTCCTTCGACAGCAGGATTCTTGCCCGGAAGGGAATCTCCATGTACATGGAGGGGGAATCCCTGCACCTGAGGCAGGAGGGGGGCCCGGGGTCAGATCTCCTCCCCTGGGGAAGACTGTCTCCCTCCGGGGGGCAGCCTGTTCCCCGGCCCGCCCCGGGCACCCTCCGGGGCTCCGGAGCCTGAGCCGGACCGGCCTCTCTCCCGGGGCGGGACAGGGCCCATCGCCCCACCCACCGGAGCGGACCCAGATCCCCCAATCCCCCCTGTTCCGCATCCCAGCTGCACACTCCCACCCCCAGGGCGACGCCTCCCCCGCGGAGGTGTCGCCCTCTTTTCATCCTCCCGGGACAAGCTGCCGGCGGGAGGGCCACCGGTACCGGTGAGCACTGTTCCGGATGGCCGCCTCCCTCTCCCCAGCCGCAGATCCGCTGCGGCCTCACATTGCCGGGGAGAGAACGAGGGCCGGGCGGCGCAGATGCAGAGACCGGCATGGTATGTCCGGGCTGCCCCAGGGACACGGCAGAGGGAGCAGCCCGGACCGGGCGGTGTGCCTTTTGGGAGCAGTACCTGCCTGTCTCAGCCAGGACCCACAGGACCGTATCCTCCAAAGGAGAGGGAGAACCCCCGGCACCTCCGGTGCCCAGCATCCCTCAGGAACACTCTGTGGCGAATTCCTCCCCTGAACCTGAACACCCCCCTTCCGTCGCATTTCAGCCGGAGGGAGAACGGACAGGATGGTGCCGGGCATGGAGATACAGAGGACGGCACAGTGTGTCCCCTCCGCCCCAGGGGCACTGCGCCGACCGCGTTCCGGGCCTGGAGCCGCCACCCTGCCTCACATCCTGCCGGTCCCTCCCTGCCCCCTCAGCCGGTCCTTTCGCCAGGTTCACCGGCACCCTGTTATCCATAAGGGAAACTTATCAGCTGTCCCCGGTTTCTGAATTGATCCTCCGGGCAATTCCCGGTACAAAACAGGGAGGGGACTTCCCCTCACCGGGGGGGGCGCCCCGGGCTTCGGCAACAGAGACCCCTTCCGGCCAGGGAGGATCTGCAGGAGAGATGGGCAATCTCCGCCCCTGACCCATCCCCCCGGCGGGGACGGTCTCCCCTGGCCCAGAACAGAGAAATAACGGCCCCTCAGGGCCGGATCAGGAGGTTTGCAGCTTGGAATATGTGACTCTCTCCAACGGCGTCTCCATGCCCCTTCTGGGCTATGGGGTCTACCAGGTGACCCAGGCGGAGTGTGAGCGCTGCGTGCTGGATGCCCTTCAGGTGGGCTACCGCTCCATCGACACCGCCCAGAGCTATTTCAACGAGGAGCAGGTGGGCAGCGCCATCGCCAAAAGCGGGGTGCCCCGGGAGGAGATCTTCCTCACCAGCAAGGTGTGGCTGGAGCACTACGGCTATGAGCAGACCCGGGCCTCCGTGCTGGAGTCCCTGAGGAAGCTGCGCACGGACTACCTGGACCTGATGCTCCTCCACCAGCCCTTTGCGGACGCCTACGGGGCCTGGCGGGCCCTGGAGGAGCTGTATGAGGAGGGCAGACTGCGGGCCATCGGGATCAGCAACTTCTACCCGGACCGGATGGTGGATTTCGCCAGCTTCAACCGCATCCGCCCCATGGTGAACCAGGTGGAGACCCATATCTACAACCAGCAGAAAACTGCCCTGGACTATGCCGCAAAATACGGCATCCGCCTGGAGGCCTGGGCCCCCTTCGGAGAGGGCCGGGGCGGCACCTTCCAGGACCCGGTGATCCGGGAGATCGGGGAGCGCCTGGGAAAGACCCCCGCCCAGGTCATGCTGCGCTGGAACATTCAGCGGGGGGTGGTGGTCATCCCCAAGAGCGTCCACCGGGAGCGGATGGAGGAGAACCTGGACGTGTTCGACTTCGTCCTCTCCCCGGAGGACATGGAGGCCATCTCCGCCCTGGACCGGGGGGTCTCCTCCTTCTTCTCCCACCAGGACCCGGCCATGGTGGAGTGGTTTGTCCGCATGGTGGAGGAGCGCAGGCACCAGCACGACAGCAGCCGGGAGAAGAAGGCCTGGTAGGCTCTCCGCCCCACCCGAAACTCTGAAAAACAAGGAGGAATTTCCGTGCAGCGAAAGATCTCTGCTCTCATCACCGCCCTGGCGCTGGCCCTCTCCCTCACCGCCCCCGTGCTGGCCGCACCGGAGGGCAGCTTCCGGGATGTGGCTCCGGACGCCTGGTACGCCCAGGCCGTGGCCACCGTCACCGGCGCCGGCCTCATGAACGGCACCGGAGGGGGCGCCTTCTCCCCGGACATGCCCACGGACCGGGCCATGGTGGTCACCATCCTCTGGCACGCCGCCGGAGAGCCCCGGCCCTCCGGGGACACGCCCCCCTTCTCAGATACTCTTCCCGGCACCTGGTACGCCCAGGCGGTGACCTGGGCCTCAGAGCAGCAGGTGGTGGAGGGCTACCCGGACGGCCGCTTCGGCACCGGGGACAATCTCTTCCGCCCGGCCGCCCTGGCCTCCCGGGCGGAGACCGCCACGCTGTTCTCCAACTGGCTGAGCACCCGGCCCGGTCAGGAGCCCGAACCCCAGCCGGAGCCGGAACCTGAGCCGGAACCCCCGGAAGATGGCCGCATCCTGGTGGCCTATTACTCCGCCACCGGCACCACCCGGGCAGTGGCGGAGACCATCGCGGATGCCCTGGGGGCGGATCTCTTTGTCATCACCCCGGAGGAGCCCTACACGGAGGAAGACCTGGACTGGAACAGCCCGGACAGCCGGGTGGTCCAGGAGCACGACAACCCGGAGGGGCGCCACGTGGCCCTCACCACCACCCGGGTGGAGGGCTTTGATGACTGCGACACCGTCTTCCTGGGCTATCCCATCTGGTGGGGCGGCGCCGCCTGGGTGGTGGACGACTTCGTCACCGCCAACGACTTCACCGGCAAGACCGTCATCCCCTTCTGCACCTCCATGTCCTCGCCCCTGGGCAGCAGCGCCCGGGACCTGGCAGAGCTTTGCGGCACCGGCACCTGGCTGGAGGGCATGCGCTTTTCCGGGGGGACCTCCCCCGCCCAGGTGGAGCAGTGGCTGGAGGGCCTGGAGCTCTCCTGATCCCCCCTCCCCATGCCCTGGCCGGCCCCATCGGCCTTCACCCCGGGAGCCCTGGCCGGAGAGCATAAACCGGACTTATGTTCCTGTCACAGAAATCAGGATCCGGTGTCACCCAATCCGGCCTGGGCCTTTCGGGGCCGTCGCCGGGGGGCGGAACAGGGGAACTTCCGCACTCCGGCAGCCGGCTGATGGGCCCCTCCTGCCAGGGCAACCGGCCTCCCCCACGGCCGCCTTCAGAGCTATGCCGTCCGGGTTTTCGCGGCGGCAGGAGCCAGGGCCGGCAGAGAGGGAAGGGCCTGCTGCATTCCGGCTCCGGGTGATGTGGGGCCGGAGACGGTGTCCGGCCCTGCTGCATCTTCCGGTACCGGGAACCTGCAGCCCGATCAGAAAAAAAATCCGCCTCCCCCAGGGGAAGGCGGAACAGGAGGGAAAGGCTCACAGGGGAATCCGGACGATCTCTCCGGTTTTCCAGGCCTGGGTGGTGGCGTATCCGATGATGGTGGACATTGTGCCGTCGTAGACGGTGGTGCCGGGGCTGCTGCCGGTGAGGGCGCAGCGGACAAACTCCTCCATCTCACTGAGATAGGCCTGGGCGAAACGCTCCGGGAAGGAGCCAACGCACTCGGTGCACACCCCGTCTGTGGTATAGAGGCGGGCCAGGTTCTTCTGGGGGATATCCGAGATGCGGATGCTCCCCTCGGTTCCCACAATTTCCGTCTCCACGTGATAGCCGTGGGCTGCGGTGCGGCCCACGTGAATCATGCCCATGGCCCCGTTTTCAAAGCGGTAGGCGGCAACGCCGGTCTCATCGTCCCCCACCTCCCGGAACTCGGGGTGGCGGAAGGTGGCGCCCATGGCGAAGACCTCGGTGGCGTTGCAGCCCAGGAACCAGCGCATCAGGTCGATGTCGTGGATGGCCATGTCCAGAAAAATGCCGCCGGAAGTTCTGGCGAAGCGGATGGCGCCCTGGACGGCAGACTCCGGATCGATGCCTGTGGCCTTCACCAGATACGGTGTCCCGATGGCCCCCCCATCAATTTTCTGCTTGGCGTAGGCGTAGGACGGATCATATCGCCGCATGAAGCCCAGCATGAAGGCGAGATCCGGGTGGCGTTCCACGGCGGCCTCCGCCTGTCTGCACTGCTCCACATCTGTCCCCAGGGGTTTTTCCGAGAACACGTGCTTGCCGGCGTCCAGAGCGGCGGCGATCTGCCGGCAGTGCTCTCCCGAGGGGGTGACAATGGCCACGGCGTCCATGTCCGCCTTTGCCAGCATCTCATCAAAGTCCGTGTATACATCCGTCACGCCCAGCTCCGCTTTGGCGTACTCCAGTTCGGCGGGCACAATGGAGCAGGCGGCGGTGAGTTCCGCGCTGGGAATCCTGCAGGCCAGGTTGCCGGCGTGAACCTTTCCCAGACGGCCAAGACCGGCGATTCCGATCTTCAGTTTCTGCATGGGGAACCTCCTCATAAAAAATGGGTGCGCAGGCCAGACGCCTCCTGGGGGGACCGTTCCCCCTCCCCAGGAAACGTCCGGATGCGGAAGGAAAAACAGGTGCCCCGCCCCACACGTACGGGGCGGGGCATCTGCAGGGTCAGACCTGTTTCACATCAGGGGAATGCTCAGCCGATGTAGCTCTGCAGCTCATCCAGACGGGCCTGAGCGGTGTCAGGATCCACCACGGTGGCACCGGCGTCGATGAACTCATCCAGGGTCTCGCCTTCCAGGGCACGGACAACCGCATCTACGGATTCCCAGCCCATATTATAGCCCTGCTGGCAGACGGAGAGGGTCAGCTCACCGTTGAGGATGGACTGGCAGGCGGACTGGATGCCGTCGAAGCCCAGGAACACGGTATTGGCATAGGCCTCATTGCCCTTTGCGGTGCGGGCAGCCGCCATCGCCATGTCGTCGTTGTTGGCGCAGATGACTGCCACGCCCTCAGGGTGGCGCTGCATGATGGCTTCCATGCAGGACACGGCCAGGTCAGCTACCGCATTGGCATACTGAACCTCGTCGGAGAGGAAGGTGCCGCCCTCGGCCTCAATGCCGGCCTTGTATCCGGCCATCCGGGACTCGTTGGTGGAGTCGCCCTGAACGCCGGCGATCTCGATGCAGGTGATATTCTCCCAGCCCCGCTCCTTGGCCAGCTTCGCGGCGGCCTGGCCGCCCAGCTTGCCGGCGGACTCGTTGCCGGTTCCTACGAAGGAGAGCACTTCAGGGGCGTCGATATCCGTATCCACGGCCACAATGGGCTTGGACTGGCCGGAGATCATGTTGGCCACCATGTTGGCCTGCAGGGGCGCGATGACATAGCCGTCATACTCTCCGTTGGACATGTCGGTCTCGATCATGTTCTGCTGCTCATCATAGGCGGACTCGGAAGTGGCGCCCTTGACGTCCACCTTGATGTTGGGGTTGGCCTTGCTGTAGGCCTGAGCGCCAGCCATGACATACTTCCAGTACTCGGAGCTGGTGGTCTTCAGAATGACGGAAACAGAGTACTCGTTGTCCGTCTCATAGGAAGAGAGCTGGGTTCCGCCGGAACTGGAAGCAGTGCCGGAGCCGGAAGAGCTGCCGGAACCGGAAGAGCTGCCGGAGCTGGAAGAGCTGCCGGAGCTGGAAGAACTGCCGGAGCTGGTGCCGGTGCCGGATCCGGAGCCGCCGGAAGAGCCGCCTCCGCCTCCGCAGCTGACCAGAGACAGAGTCATGGCCAGAGCAAGCGCTGCTGCAATGAACTTTTTCACGTTATGATCCTCCTTTTTACGCTGTCTGGACAGCTGTCCTCCTGTCGCCTCTCCGGTTCCTGCACAATCCGGCAGATGGGCACAAACCAAAAGGGGGGAGAGGAAGGGCGCCGCCCGACGCTGTCATTTAAGCACGGATTCGGTGAAAAAGCAACATTCTGGCCACAGATTCTTTCCTTTTTCGCTTTTTTGTAGGAAACAGCAGCTTTTCTGCCCTCGGGTCAGCAATTTTGTAAAAAGTGTCCTGCCCCAGGCTCTGCCCCCGGGGCGCCCCCCGGAGCGCAACAGGCCCTGTCCCCGGCGGAAACCGGACAGTAATAGAGGAATGCCCATATTTCAGAGGCCACAGAAGGGCAGAAATGCGTGCAATTTCCCGGTTTTCCTGCAGATTCTGTCATATAAGCACAGGTTCTGTGAAAAAGTGATGCAGTCGCTGCAGATTCCTCCGCTGCCCCTTTTCTGCTGCCTTCGGGTCAGCAATTTTAGCAGAAAGTGTCCTGCCCCAGGCTCTGCCCCCGGAGGGCAGCCCGCCCTGTCCCCGGCGGGGACAGGACAGCAATGCCGGAACATGCCGGTATTTCACCTGCCACAAACTTCTGCGCGGTACCCGGAGGGAGCAGGG
>CAYXVN010000138.1:0-6866 GCA_964468565.1 uncultured Oscillospiraceae bacterium
CCCGGCGGGAGCTGGAGGAGGCCTGGGAGGAACTGAGGGGCCTGCAGGAGGCCGGTCTGCTCTTCACCTCGGACACCTACCTGGACCCGGAGGCCGCCATGGCCCTGCCCCGGTCGGCGGCGGTGAAGGCCCTGTGTCTCCACGTGGCCCACGACTGCAACCTGCGCTGCCGCTACTGCTTCGCCTCCACCGGAGACTTCGGCACGGGACGCCGGATCATGGACCCGGATACCGCCAGACGGGCCATCGACTGGGTGGTGGAGAAGTCGGGGAACCGGCGCAACATTGAGGTGGACTTCTTCGGGGGAGAGCCCCTGATGGCCATGGACACGGTGAGACAGACCGTGTCCTACGCCCGCTCCCTGGAAAAAAGCCGGAACAAGTGCTTCCGCTTCACCATCACCACCAACGGGATACTGCTGAATGACGAGATCATCGACTTTGTGAACCGGGAGATGTCCAATGTGGTGCTCTCCCTGGACGGCCGCCGGGAGGTAAACGACGCCATGCGGCCCACCGTCAACGGCAGGGGCAGCTACGAGATCATTGTCCCCAGGTTTCAGAAGCTGGTGCGCCGGCGGGGCACGAAGGATTATTACATCCGGGGCACCTTCACCCGGCAGAACCTGGACTTCTCTCAGGATGTCTTTCACCTGGCCTCCCTGGGCTTCCGCCACGTCTCCGTGGAGCCCGCCAGCGGAGAGCCTGACGACCCCTTTGCCATCCGGGCGGAGGATCTCCCCGCCGTGGAGGCGGAGTACGAAAAACTGGCCCAGGCCCTGCTGGGGAGGGAGGACGTGGACTTCTTCCACTTCCAGGTGGACCTGTCCCAGGGCCCCTGCGTCATCAAGCGCCTGCGGGGCTGCGGTGCCGGCTGTGAGTACGTGGCGGTGACCCCGGAGGGGGACATCTACCCCTGCCACCAGTTCGTGGGCCGGCCGGAGTACCGCATGGGCAGCGTCCTTGACGGCTCCTTTGACATGGCCCTCTCCGGCCTCTTTGCCTCCCAGAACATCTTCACCCGCCCCGCCTGCAGGGACTGCTGGGCCCGCTTCTACTGCTCCGGGGGCTGCTCCGCCTCCAACCTGCTGGCCAACGGGGACATCTCCCGGTCCAATGAGGTTGCCTGTGCCATGGAGCGGAAGCGGCTGGAGTGCGCCATTGCCATGAAGGCCATTGCCGCAGGCATGGGTCACACCCCGGAGTCCTCCTCCCCCTGTCCGGAGGACTGCCCGCTCTGCTGCTGAGAGAAGGGGAGAGCGGCAGGGAGAGAGGGAGAAGAGGGAAGAAGGAAGAGAGATGAGAGCAGAGGGGAGGAGGAGGGACCCCCCTTTTGAATACCGAAATAAGCCACCGCATAAAATGCGGTGGCTTATTTCATAGGGGACCAGAAGAGAGGATTCCCCACCTCTTTCCGTATTATAACGAGCAGCTCCTTCTTTTCTCACTATGTACTGGTGGCTCATTTGACAGTTTACATAAACACAGAGCCGTCTTTTTGTATGATTCAACGAAAGTTATCCCGCAGCGCAGATTCTCCTTGCATCTGTGCACCTGCGGGTGTATCATGAAGACATCAGGGATGCTGGGGACTGCACCCTCTGCCGGTTTGCTCCCCAGAGGGAGAGCAAACCGCATTTGCGCAAATCTGCATCTTGCGCAAAAACCATAGGGCGGTCCGGCGCGGTCATCCTATCCCTGCAGCTGCTCCGTCCGTCCGCCGGACCGGTCTCTTCCCGGGAGACGGGTCCGGACCCGGTCCGGGGCGTCCCCTCCCCTGGGGAGGGAGACTGCCGGAGGGGGAGGACAGGGAAGGGGGCGCTGCCCGTCTCCAGGGGCTGCGGCCTCAATGTCAGGAGGGATTCCCATGTGTGATCTGGGATTTTTTGAGGATTATCTGGTCCGCTCCCATAAGGCCGGCAATACGGTCAGTTCCTATCTGCGGGACGTGCGCCGCTTCCTTCTGGCCATGGAGGCCCGGGGTTTAAAGCCGGAGGACATTGAGACCGCAGACGTGCAGGACTTTGTGGACGGCATGAGCCGCTCCGGCCGCTCTCCCGCCACCATCACCCGGTGCCTGGCCTCCATCAGGTCCTTCTTCCACTGCCGGATGGAGCGGGGGGAGTCGGACCGGAATCCCGCCCTGGGGGTGGAGACCGACCGGGTGTGCCGCAAGCCCCCCAGCCTGCTCACCGAGCAGGAGATCGCCCTGTTCCTCTCCCAGCCGGACCTCAGCGACGCCAAGGGGGTGCGGGACCGGGCCATGCTGGAGACCCTCTACTCCACCGGCCTGCGGGCCAGCGAGCTGATCTCCCTCAACGTGGAGGGGGTGGATCTGCAGAACCGGGTGGTCCACTGCCTGCGAAACGGCCGGGACACCCAGCTGCCCCTGTACCCTGCCGCCGCAGAGGCCCTGGGGGCCTACCTGGGGGGAGCCCGGGACACCCTGGTGCACAGCAGCGGCCAGCGGGCCCTCTTTGTCAACCTGAGCGGGGAGCGGATGAGCCGCCAGGGCTTCTGGAAGCTGATCAAGTACTACCAGGACAAGGCCCACCTGCAGCACACGGTGAACCCCCACGTGCTGCGCCACACCTTTGCCGCCCACCTGCTGACCTCGGGGGTGGACACCCTCTCCCTGCAGAATCTCATCGGGCACGCGGACTATTCCTCCACCCAGGCCTATGTCCGCCTGCTGGAGGACAGCATGCAGCGCCGGGAAGCCCGGTAGGGCCTCTTTCATGCAGGAAAAAGAAGGATTCATCCAGAAAAAACATTGGACCCCGCCGGCCCGGTCCGCTATAATAAGAGGAGCAAATCCTGCCCGTACAGGGTCTGATCTGAGGAGGAGTCTGACATGAAGAACACTGCAAAGCCTGTGGTGATCGGGACCATCGGGGCCGGCTACGCCGCCTATCTCCACGGCAACGGATACGAAAAGGTGAGCGGGGTACCCATCCGCCTGAAAACCGTCTGCGACCTGAATCTGGAACTGGCAGGCAAGGTGAAGGAGCGCTACGGCTATGAGCAGGCCGTTTCCGACTTCAACGAGCTGCTGGCCGACCCGGAGATCGACGTCATCGACATCGTGACGCCCCCCTTCCTGCACTGCACCATGGCTGCCCAGGCCCTGAAGGCGGGCAAGCACGTCATCTGCGAGAAGCCCCTGACCGGATACTTCGGCAAGCGGGGGGAGGAGAACGTGGGCATCACCACCCCCAAGAGCGTGATGTACAAGGAAGTCATGGATGCCATGGAGGAACTCCGGCAGGTCATGGCCACCACCGACCGGAAGTTCATGTATGCAGAGAACTTCGTCTATGCCACCCCCGTCCAGAAGGCGGCCGAGATCATCCGCGCCCGGAAGAGCAAGGTCCTCTTCATGAAGGGCGAGGAGAGCCTGAAGGGCTCCAGCTCCCCCGTGGCCGGCAAGTGGAACAAGACCGGCGGCGGCATCCTGGTGCGCACCGGCACCCATCCCCTCACCGGCATGCTGTTCCTGAAGCAGCAGGAGGCTCTGGCCCGGGGCGAGGAGATCACCGTGACCAGCGTCACCGCCGACACCGGCGTCACCTCCGCCTGCCTCAATGAGCATGAGCACCGCCACATCGCGGCCCGCCCCGAGGACGTGGAGGACTTCGCCGTGGTCACCATCACCTTCTCCGACGGCACCAAGTGCCTGACCATCGCCAGCGACACCGTCCTGGGCGGCACCAAGAACTACATCGAGGTCTACTGCAACGACAACGCCCTCATGTGCAACATCACCCCCACCGACATGCTGAACACCTACTTCCTGGACGAGGAGGGCATGGAGGACGTCACCATCTCCGAGATGCTCCCCGCCAAGCTGGGCTGGAACAAGGCCTTCGTCTCCGACGAGGTCATCCGGGGCTACATGGGCGAGCTGCAGGACTTCGTGGAGTGCGTCGCCTATGACCGGGCCCCCTGCTCCAACTTCCAGCTGGCCTATGAGACCACCAAGATCATGTACGCCGCCTACCAGTCCGCGGAGGAAGGCCGCCGCATCGACTTCTGAGTTTCCTTCTGATTTTTCACCCCCGGCGGGACCTGCCCAGTTCCGCCGGGGGTTTTCACAGCAGCTATCATCCGGATCTGAGCCGGATCACCCGGCCCCCAGGGAGCGCCCCGGCCGGGGACCGAAGGACCTTCCCGGGAGGAGGATACCATGAAGGACTTTCGCATCTCGTTTTCCCAAAAGCAGTTTGAGGATCTTTATCGCAGGCTGGATCTGACCCGGATGCCGCCGCCTCTCCCCGGGGAAGACTGGGCTCTGGGTACCGACATCGGGTATCTTTCCTCCCTGCTTTCCCGCTGGCGCAGCGGCTATGACTGGAGGCGGAAGGAGGAGGAACTCAATCAGTATCCTCAGTTCCTCTGTAAGATTCAGGGCCAGACCATCCACTTTTTCCACATCCGCAGCCCTCATCCCGGTCCGTTTCCCCTGCTGCTGACCCACGGGTGGCCGGACAGCTTCCTGCGCTACATCAAGGTCATCCCTCTTCTCTCCGACTATGATCTGGTAATTCCATCCCTGCCCGGCTTTGCCTTCTCCACCCTGCCCCCCGCCGGGTACACCTGCAACTCCCAGGTGGCGGAACTCTGGCATATCCTGATGACCCAGGTCCTGGGGTACTCCGTCTACGGGGCTTCGGGAGGAGATATGGGGCGGGGCGTCACCTGCTGCCTTGCGGCAGCCTACCCGGAGGAGGTGCGGGGTATCCACCTGACGGATCTGGGCTTTGCTGCAGATCTGGTGGCCTCCCGGGATGAGGACCTGAGCGCAGAGGAGCGGGCCTACAGACAGGATGCTGCCAGGTGGACCCGGATGGAGGGGGCCTACATCGACATTCAGAGCACAAAACCCCAGACCCTGGCCTGTCTGCTCAGCGATTCTCCCGCCGGCATGGCCGCCTGGATCACCGAGAAGTACCACGCCTGGAGCGACTGGGAACTGCTCTCCATGGACGATCTTCTGGACTGTCTGACCCTCTACTGGATGACCAACACCGCCGGGACCTCCATCCGGGCCTATCACGGCAACCGCTTTGCCTCTCCTCCCCCTGGACGGATTTCCGTCCCCACCGCCCTTGCCCTGTTTCCCCATGACGTTCTCCCGGTGCCCCTGTCCTGGGCCGAGAAGCACTTCCCCCTCATCCAGGTGACGAAAATGGAGCGTGGGGGGCATTTCACCGCGCTGGAACAGCCCCGGGCTTTCGCCGACAGCGTAATCTCCTTCCTGGAGGCCATCCGGTGAACCTGCTGCCCCCCTCTCCCAACCGGAAATGAACGCGGGCAGACACCTGCTCTGCATGCTCCCTCCCCGGAGAGCAACTCCCCCCGGTTCCTTCCCCCGTGCACCGGATGGGACAGAGGGGGAGACAGAAGCTTCATCCGGCGGGAACAGCAGCGGAAGGGGGAGAGGCCTCTGGGGAAGCGGTGGCCGGACAGGCGGCATCCCCCGGCTCCCTCAGTCCCTGCCTCAGCCGGACCGGACCCATGCCGGGGGGAGGGGAAACCGGAGCCCGGGGGAGCAGATCTCTCCTCTTCTCTTCCGCTCCCTCGCCGGAGGCAGAAAAGTCCGTCTGGAGGGACAGTTCCGGATTTCCATCCTGGTATGTCCGTGCGATGTTACATCCCAGTGACATCTGGGGCATCTTCCCGGTGTCCCTACATTATATATATAGACACTCTCACACAGGGCAGGGGATGCCCCCCCCGCCAGACAGGGAAGCATGACAGACCGGAGGAGTCCCCCTGCTCCCGGAGAACTGGAGGGCTGCCTGGACCGGTTCCGGAAGGAGGGCGCCCCGTTCCCGAGGCCAAACTGCACCTGCCTCCATGTGCTCCGTTGGCGACACCGGATCCTGGCAGCGCGAGCGGGGAGGAGAGATCCCGTTTCCATTTCGGTCATTGCCGCGGCCGTCTCCCCGGTGGGCACCAACCCGTTCCAGCTCTCTTTGCCCGGGGCGGTTCATCGCCCCTCCGGCTGTTCGACTGCTGACCGGGCGGGGCTGTGGGAGTCATGCGGAAGTCTTCCTCTCCGGTGAAGGTGAAGGCCCCTCCGGCCAGGGGTGGATGGTCGTTCGGCCAGGCCAGGAGAAACGGTGTCCAGGTTCCAGGGACAGACTGTACCCGCCTCCCTGTACCCGGAAGAGAGAACCGGATCCTGCCAGAGTGAGCAGGCCGGCAGGGGAGAATCTGATTCCAATTTGGCCATTGCCAAGGCAGTCTCTCCCGGTGGGCACCGGCCCCCTCCAGTTCTCCTCTGCCCGGGTTCGGAGAGAGACTCCGCCTGAATTCTTCCCCGATGTCCGGCCAGGAGCCGTCCCGGCAGGTCTCAACAGGCACGCCCCCGAGAGGTGAGGCCGCCATCCCAATCCGGGATTGAAGAGAATCCACCGCCGTATTCTTGGCTCATCATGTGCCGAGTAAGGCGGTGCCAGGCTGGAAAATAATGCTTGCATTCCGTGCTCACATATGCTATGCTATTAATAATGATAATTTTACAGGAAAGCGAGGTGCAGCAGGATGCCCGAAACAGTGGAGTTTCACAGAGCTGTCAAATATGCGATCTACCCCGATGCTGAGCAGGTTGGCATGCTGGCCCGGACGTTCGGCTGCACCCGCAAGGTCTGGAACCTCGGTCTGGAGATGCAGAATGGGTTCTATCAGTCCGGTATGCCGTCCCTGTCCCAAAATGCCCTCAATGACTACTGCAATCATGTGTGGAAGGATGACTATCCCTGGCTGAGGGACGTGGACAAATTTGTCCTGACAAACAGCATCTGTCATCTGGACAGTGCCAGGAAGAACTTCTGGGCCGGCCGATGTTCCAAAGCTCAAAT
>CAYXVN010000139.1:0-6772 GCA_964468565.1 uncultured Oscillospiraceae bacterium
TCCGCAACGTGCCGGTGGGCTGCACCTGCACCATCATCTATCAGATGTACCAGGAAAACGGGGTGGAGATCCAGCCCTCCACCGCGGGACTGATGCTTTCCGCCATTCTCTCGGATACTCTCATGTTCCGCAGCCCCACCTGCACACCCCTGGACCAGAAGGCGGCGGAGGCCCTGGCAGTTCTGGCGGGAGTGGAACTGGAGCAGTATGCGGATGCCATGTTTGAGGCCGGCGGTGATGTGACCGGCAAGACCGCCCACGAGATCTTCAATGCCGACTACAAGATCTTTACCAGCGGCGAGACCCGCTTCGGGGTGGGCCAGGGCAGCTACATGTCCGCGAAGAACCGGCAGGCCAGTGAGGAACTGGTCGGGCCCTACCTGGAGACCGCCCTCAACCGTCAGGGGCTGGACTATGTGTTTTACATGTTCACCGATGTGCGCACCTCCTCGACGGAACTGCTGATGTCCGGAACCGGGGCGGAAGAGGTGATCCACCGCGCCTTCGGAGCGGAGACCGTCGGGGGAAAGGCAGTGCTTCCCGGGGTGGTGAGCCGCAAGAAGCAGATGATTCCCGCTCTCATGGGGGTCATCAAGCAGATGGCGGATGAGAAGTGACAGTGTCCGGCTCTTCCGGCCCTGACAAAAATGGTACTCCGGTATTGGCCGGAAGAAGGAGGCCCCATGGCGATAACCCTTATGTCCTCTGTCCGCGATCTCCACCAGGTGGGAGAGACCCGGGCCAGGAAACTGGAGAAACTGGGCATTTTTACGGTCAGAGACCTGCTGACCTACTATCCCCGCAGATATGAGGACCGGAGAGCGTTCTCCACCATCCAGCAGGCTCCTCCAGGGGAAAAGATCTGCATACGTGCTTCTGTGACAAAGGTTCCCCAGTGCTCCACCACCGGCCGGGGGAAGAACATGGTGTCTGTCACCGTAGAGGATGAGAGCGGGACCATGCGCCTGACCTTCTTCAACCAGCGCTGGGTGAAGGACAAACTGGAGTGCGGGCAGGAGTACGTGTTCTACGGAGCGGTGGAACCCAAGTGGGGAGGGACCATGACAAATCCCATCTTTGAGGAGGCAGGCAAGTCCGAGGAAACCGGTCGCATCATACCGGTCTATCATCTTACGGCGGGGATTACGAACCGTATGATGAGTTCACTGGTGCGGGAAGTTCTTTACCTGGCGGCGTATCTTCCGGAGACACTGCCCCCCTTTGTGCGGGAGAAGTATGATCTGGCGGGGGTGAAGGAGGCGGTACGGGCGATTCACTTTCCGGAAGATGATGAGAAACGCAAGCGGGCACAATACCGGCTGATTTTCGACGAACTGTTCTACCTCTTCATGGGTCTGTGTCTGATGAAGAACCTCCGCGACCGGGAGAGCAGGGGATGCCAGATTCCGGAAGTCCCCTGGGGGGAGTTCCATGGCCTGCTGAACTTTGAGCCCACAGAGGCTCAGCGGCGGGTCATGGCGGAAATTGCGGCGGATCTGGCCTCCGGCCGGCCCATGAACCGGATGGTACAGGGGGACGTGGGTTCCGGAAAGACCATAGTGGCGGCCTACGCCGCATGGCTCACCATCCGGGCAGGACATCAGGTCGCTCTGATGGCACCCACCGAGATTCTGGCGGCGCAGCACGCCCAGGTCCTGACCGACCTGTTTGCCCCGGCCGGGATCCGGGTTTCCCTGCTCACCGGTTCTTTGACGGCCGCCGAGAAGCGCAGGTGCCGCAGGGCTTTGGAGGAGGGAGAGACCGATCTGGCGGTGGGGACCCATGCCCTGATCTCCGGGGACGTCCGCTTCCGGGATCTGGCCCTTATCGTGACGGATGAGCAGCACCGCTTTGGTGTGGCCCAGCGGGCCGCTCTTGCCGCCAAGGGCGGAGAGAGCACCATCCCTCACGGGCTGGTGATGTCTGCCACCCCCATTCCCCGGACCCTGGCCCTCATTGTCTATGGAGATCTGGATATTTCGCTGGTGGACCAGCTGCCGCCGGGACGCGCGCCGGTGAATACCTATGTCCTGCGCAGCGAATTGCGGGAACAGATGTACAGGTGCGTTCGCAGACAGGTGGCAGAGGGTCATCAGGTGTACATTGTCTGTCCGGCGGTGGAGGAGAGAGAGGGAGACCAGGAGGAAGAGGGTACCGGCATGGACCTGCAGGCGGTAAAGACCTATGAGAAGAAGCTGAGCAGCGAGGTCTTTCCGGACCTGACCGTGGGACTGATGCACGGAAAGATGAAGCCGAAGGAAAAGGATGCGGCCATGAAGGCCTTCATCTCTGGAGAGACCCAGGTTCTTGTCTCCACCACCGTGGTGGAGGTGGGGGTGGATGTGCCCAATGCCACCGTGATGGTGGTTGAGAATGCGGACCGCTTCGGCCTCAGCCAGCTCCACCAGCTGCGGGGCCGGGTAGGGCGGGGGTCGTTTCCCTCCCAGTGTATCCTGATTGCCGCCGCCACCGCCGGTCCCGATGCCCTGGAGCGTCTCCAGACGCTGGCAAATACAAGGGATGGATTTCAGATCGCCGAGGCGGATCTCAGACTCCGGGGACCGGGAGAGTTCTTCGGCAGCCGCCAGCACGGCATGCCGCGGATGAAGCTGGCGAGCCTGACCGGCGACATACGGGTGCTGGAGCAGGCTCAGGCGGCGGCGCGGAAGCTTCTGGAGAGGGATCCCACCCTCGGCCGGCCGGAGAACCGGCTGGTTCTGAAACAGATACAGCAGCTCTTCGGAGATATGTCCGAAATCCTGAGCTGACAGTGCGGCAGCGGACAGCGCCGGTTCTCAGGAACCGGCGCTTTTCCTGACGGGGGTGGAGGGAGCATCTTACGGGGACGGAAAGCCGTGCGATAACGGAGAGAGGAGGAATCCTCACATTCATTTTATGGAAGAATGTGTCTATTCGGAGTAATTCACCATAGATTATACCATGATCGTGCAGTGTATAGTACATTTACAGTCAGATCAGGAATATGAATACATCTTCGGATACCTTCCAGTACGGAATTCAGTAACGAGAAAATTATTGCTTGAAAATTAAACTGTTCGGTGCAGATTTGATCCGGCAGGGCGAAGATAACCGGATATCTTGTTCGAAATCGTAATGTCTGTGCCCCCGATGCAGCAGCATCTGCTCCAGCGCAACCGGCTCACCCGGCCTCAGCGCTGTTTCGGCCTCCCGGCTTTTGAGTGCGCAGACCGGAGCGGACCGCTGCACCTGCCCAGTGGGGGAGAGCATCATGGGGAGATGGTCCCGGTGATGATTCGTTGCCGGCCTTCGGCTCTTTGTGGTCAGGACCGGGCGATGCCCCAGGCTGAACCGGCAGCTGCCGCACTTCGCCGATTTCATCGCTGCCATACTGGCAGACCCCAAATATTCAGTTTTCCGCCTGGAACCTGTTGCAATTTCAAGGGGCATCGTGTAGAGTGGAGGAACTGGGAGGCGATGGCGTTGCCCACGATGGTCAGCTGCGGTGCGAAGCCCCTGAGTCCCACGTCTTCCGCCTTCAGGGAGCCGCTGGCATCTTTTTTCTGCCGGGTTTCTCAGGCGCGGCGGCATCGCCCACGCCTGGGGCGCTTTGTCCTCCTGCCGGTCCGGATGTGCCACCTGAGAGAGGGGCGGAAAGACAGGCAATCCGCCGAGGCTCACCGGGAAGCGGGGCGAACAACCGCTGCCTTTTTCGCAACAGCGGGGGCGCAGGGGGCATGGGCGGGTTTGCGCCATGCTGAGCGCAGAGGGGAATGCTGCGCCTCTGAAACTCTGCCGGAGGATGGAGCCGGTGCAGAAAGAAATGGGCCCACACCACCGGAGCGCACCCCGTTGTACTCCGGTTCCGGGCAGTGCCTTCTCCAAGCCGCACTGGGCCGGCCCAATCCTGATCCGGATACGGGAGCGTCTGGAGACAGCGTCGGTCCCCGGATCTGGGCAGACCACTGCGGTGCCTGGCATCTCTGTCAGAGTGAGTCAGGAAAGCAGAAACGATTTCGAGGGAGGAACCTCCATGTCCCATCAGAATGTCATTGTGCTGGACTTTGGCGGCCAGTACAACCAGCTCATTGCCCGCCGGGTCCGGGAGTGCAGCGTCTACTGTGAAGTGAAGCCCTACACAACTCCTCTGGAGGAGCTGAAGGCCATGAATCCCATCGGCATCATCTTCACCGGCGGTCCCGGTTCGGTGTACCGGGAGGATGCCCCGCTGGTGGACCCGGAGATCTTTACCTGGGGAGTTCCCATTCTGGGGATCTGCTACGGATGCCAGCTGATGGCCCACCTCCTGGGCGGACAGGTGACTCAGGCGCAGGATGACTCCGCCCGGGAGTACGGCAAGACCCGGACCAGCTACGATACAGACTGTCTCCTGTTCCGGGATCTTCCCGCCGAGGGCATCTCCTGGATGAGCCATGGAGATTACATGGCGCAGGTTCCCCGGGGGTTCAGCCTTACGGCTCACTCTGCCGCCTGTCCCTGTGTGGCCATTGCCGATGAGCGCCGGGGCTTCTACGGGGTCCAGTTTCACCCGGAGGTCAATCACACGGAGAACGGTCTGCAGATGATCCGCAATTTCCTCTACCGGGCCTGCGGCGCCGTGGGAGACTGGACCATGGAAGATTACAGGCGCACCGCCATTGCGGCGGTACGGGAGAAGGTAGGAGCGGGCAGGGTGCTGCTGGCCCTCTCCGGCGGGGTGGACTCCTCCGTGGTGGCCGCCCTTCTGGCGGAGGCGGTGGGACCTCAGCTGACCTGTGTCTTTGTGGACCATGGCCTTCTCCGGTATCAGGAGGGGGATGAGGTGGAGGCCGCCTTTGCCCGCTGGAACATCCGGTTTGTGCGGGTGGATGCCCAGGCGCGCTTTCTGGGGAAGCTGGCGGGAGTAACCGAGCCGGAGCGCAAGCGGAAGATCATCGGCGAGGAGTTCATCCGCGTCTTTGAGGAAGAGGCCAGAAAGGTGGGCCGGGTGGATTATCTGGCCCAGGGTACCATCTATCCGGACGTCATCGAGTCCGGCTCCGGCAAGGCGGGTGCGGCTGTCATCAAGAGCCATCACAACGTAGGCGGTCTGCCGGCCAATGTGGATTTCCGGGAGATCCTTGAGCCCCTGCGGCTGCTGTTCAAGGACGAGGTGCGACAGCTGGGCCGGGAGCTGGGTCTGCCTGAGTACCTGGTCAGCCGGCAGCCTTTCCCGGGTCCGGGACTGGCCATTCGCATCATCGGGGAAGTGACGAAGGAGAAGGCGGATACCCTCCGTCTGGCGGACCACATCTTCCGGGAGGAGATCGCCAGGGCGGGAGAGGACCGCAATCTGAGTCAGTACTTCGCCGTTCTCACCAACACCTGCAGCGTGGGGGTTATGGGAGATGGACGCACCTACGAGCACACGCTCGCTCTTCGGGCGGTCACCACTGCAGACTTCATGACCGCCGACTGGGCTAGGATTCCCTACGAGGTGCTGGACCGGATCTCCACCCGCATTGTCAACGAGGTGCAGGGAATCAACCGCATCGTCTACGACATCACCAGCAAACCGCCGGCTACCATCGAATGGGAATGAGGGACAGGTGTCTGCTGTCCCGTTTCTGGAACACCCCGGTCCGGCAGAGGTGACCCCGATGGAAAAGGACCCGGACTGGTTCAGTCCGGGTCCTTGCCTGATGTTCCGACTGTTTTGATTTTGGAGATCAGTCCTCTTCATCCTCGTCCATCTGGCGATTCTTTGTGTACCTGACATCCAGATCACCATCGTCGTAGTAGGAGCCATCCCCTCTGTAGGGCACGGCTCTGGGCCTGCCCATCCGGTGGAGGGAACAGGAAAAGGGCCCGTAGCAGAAACTCTCGAAGCGGTGCTTCTGGATGACTCCCCAGTAGTATTCGATCGTGACGCTGGCCATGCAGGCCCATCTGCAGGCAAAGTATTTCCCCTTCCAGCAGCGGCTGTCCAGCATGCGGCATCCCCGCTCCTGGTACACCTCCAGGCCGGGGCATTCCCCCGTCCAGGGCTCCCTGGTCCTGCTGTCCGGTACAGGGGCCGCTGCCGTCTTCTGGAGCCCCCCTGCCCGGTAATAGTCTGCATACTCCTGATCCGGATACCGTTTCGTCCATGCGGTTCCCCGGATGACATCCCCGATGTGGAACCGGAGCTTGTGAAACTGTGTTTCCGACATGGCAACGGAAAACTGTCCCTCGTTTTCCGCTGCAGTGCCGTTCAGAAAGAGATTGTACCCGGTCAGCCTGTGGGTGCGCTCCATTCTGTACCGCCAGACGGTGGAGCGCGGCTGAACGGCGCGGATGACACCTTCGAAGCGGATTTTTTCCTGAAGGTCTGTGTCCATGGGATGCCTCCTGATAATCAGCCCATGTCCGGGTTGCGCCTGAACCCCCGGAGGGCACATCGGTCTGGAACTGCTCCTGGGCGAGATCCGGGTCCGTCACGGGTCGGATGGCCGGAGGAGAGAGTGAGATTGGCTGCGTGTGACGGCACCCCCGGGAGCCCGGCCTGGCAAGGGGGGATGCGTCCCGGTTGCGTCTGGATCCGGGATGGGGCAATGGCGCTGCAGCTGCACAGGAATCGGTCTGGGTTTCCGGTGCTCTTCCAGGGTGCCGGAGTGTGGGGTACGCCGGAAAACAGTCCGACTCCGGGGACAGGCAGGGCAGGAATCTCCATGTCCGGCCGGAGGAATACGGGCATGGAGGGAACCGGACAGAATTTCAGCCCCGGAAGTTTTCCGGGGGCGGGGGGGGAGAATGTACGGATACGGTAAGAAGG
>CAYXVN010000140.1:0-6731 GCA_964468565.1 uncultured Oscillospiraceae bacterium
CAAGGAGATGTACGAGCGCTGCACCAAGATGCCGGTGGGTGACCGGCAGCCCTATGCGGGCAAGCTGGTGTTCACCGCCTTCTCCGGTTCCCACCAGGATGCCATCAACAAGGGAGCCCAGTACATGAAGTCCTCCGGCACCCAGTACTGGGAGATCCCCTACCTGCCCATTGATCCCGCCGACGTGGGCCGGGAGTATGAGCCCATCATCCGCATCAACTCCCAGTCCGGCAAGGGCGGTGCCGCCTACGTCATGGAGCACGACTTCGGCTTCGACCTGCCCAAGGCCATGCATCCCGAGTTCGGTGCCATTGTGCAGAAGGAGAGCGACCGGGTGGGCAAGGAGATTCCCCCCCAGCGGATCTACGAGCTGTTCCACAAGGAGTACATCGAGGCGGATCGGCCCTACCAGATGGTACAGCACACCTTCCACGAGACCATCGACCCGGAGGGCCACTCCCACGTGGTGTTCCAGGGGACCCTGCGCCATACCGATACTGTCTTCGAGGTGTCCGGAGAGGGCAACGGCCCCATCGATGCCTTCTTCAATGCCATCCGCGGGGAGAAGATCTCCCGCTTCACCTTCCTGGACTACAAGTCCCACGCCATCACCGACGGTTCCGACTCCCAGGGTGTGGCCTACATCCTCCTGCAGGATCAGCGCACCGGGAAACTCTACTGGGGTGTGGGCCTCTCCCATAACATCAACCTTGCCCCTCTGCGCGCCATCCTCTCGGCGGTGAACCGGGCCAAGAACGACCATACCTGATACGCAGTCCCTCCCCCTGCCCGGCAGGGGGAGGGCTTTGACTGTGCCGGGCGTGGAGGAGACCGGTGAATTTCCGGGTCCGGGCCTGTTACAGGGGGCCCTGGAGCGGTCATGTGCCTGGTTCTGTACATTCTGAGGGCAGGAAAAGGAGCGGCCCGCTTCGTGAAATCCCTGCCGTGGCCGGCGGGGGACTTCCGGAGACGGGAGCATCTGGGGAACCTCCTCAGCAGCCTGCTCTTTTCTGCATCCTTACCGGCCCGGATGTTCTCCCGGGCGTCATGTACGGGGAGACCGGGATTCCCGATGGCGATGACCCGGTTTCCGGGACCCTGATGTGGTTCCTTCTCCTGACGGCCCCGGGTGGCCTCTGTTCGGAGGGGACTGCAGGATCGCCACTCTCCTGGCAGCGGCGTGGCGGAGATCCTCTTTCTGGAGAGGGTCCTGATGCTCAGATGAGGGGCAACTTTTTCCTGAAAATGAGAAAAGGCATCGGCAGTGCTCTGCCGGTGCCTTTTTGATGCAGTCAGCCCTTTTTCCGCAGCAGGAAGGAGAGGGCAAACCAGGCGGCCAGATAGAGGGTGATGGACGCTCCGGCGGAGGCACCCCCATAATAGGAGGTCATCAGTCCGGCGATGCCCGCCAGAATGGCCCCCAGGATGGAGAAGATGTGGTACTGGGCCATGTTGCGGGCCACGTTGCGGGCGGAGGCCGCCGGAAGCACCAGCAGCGAATTGATGACCAGAAGGCCCACCCAGGTCATGGAGAGGGTCACCACTACGGCAACGGCGGCGGAGAAGGCGGTCTCCTGCCAGAAGACCTGAATGCCCCGGCTGTCCGCCAGGGCGGGGTGGACGGCGGAGAGCATCAGGTGGTTGAAGGAGCAGGCCCAGAGCAGAAGGACCAGAAGAAGAATGAGCAGCAGCACTCCGATCTTCCCCGGTTCCACCGAGAGAATGTCTCCCACCAGCAGGCTGTTGAATTTGGTGAAGGAGTGCCCTCCCAGGGTGGAGATGAAGATGCCCAGGGCCACGGCGGTGGAGGAGAAGACCCCGATGACCGTGTCGCTGGCCAGGGCGGAGCGGTGGCGTACCACATTGAAAAGCAGGGCAAAGAGGAGAGAGAAGAGAACGGCGGCCCAGGTGGGTTCCTGAAGGCCGCAGAGGGCACCCACCGCCATGCCGGTGAAGGCAG
Organism: uncultured Oscillospiraceae bacterium; assembly: GCA_964468565.1. Lineage (GTDB taxonomy): Bacteria > Bacillota > Clostridia > Oscillospirales > Oscillospiraceae > Lawsonibacter. Next base: position 1,961 of record CAYXVN010000140.1, read on the forward strand.
AATGGCCCAGCGCGTCCGAGAAGAAGGACATGTGGCTGTGTACCACCATGGTGGACAGCAGTCCGAAGAGGGGAGAGATGACCAGCACCGCCAGCAGGGCGTTTTTCATGAAGTACATGGATCCGGGGACCGCCCACTCGAAGGGAAGAAGGTCCACCAGGGCGTACCAGAGATTCATGCCAGAGGACCTCCTTTCCCTATGCGCAGATGGAAGGTGTCGTAGAATTCCGGAGAGGACAGCACCTGGGAGGGGGTCCCCTCCTTCAGCACCCGGTGGTTCAGAAGAATGACCTTGTCGGCAAACTGACCCAGGGTGGCGAAATCGTGGGTGGAGAGAAAGATGGAAAGGTCGTACTGGTTGCGCAGTTCATCCAGCATCTCCAGCAGCTGGTGCTCGCCCTCGATGTCCACCCCGGAGAGGGGTTCATCCAGAATGAGAATGTGGGGGACAGGCTCCAGGGCCAGGGCCAGCAGCACCCGCTGCAGCTGTCCCCCGGAGAGGGCCCCCATGGGCCGGTCCAGAAGATCCTCTCCGTGGACCCGGGACAGTGCGGCGGCAGCCTGCTGCCGGTACTTCCGGGGGATCGGGAGCCATACCGGCCAGCGGGAGGTGGCGGCCAGAAAGAAGTCCAGTACGGACAGGGGATCTCCCCGGTCGAAGCTGGGGGACTGGGGCACATAGCCTACCAGGGGACGGCTGCCCCCGATGACCTGTCCGTCCGCCAGACGGACTGCGGGTCCCCCCACCGGGGAGAAGGTGATGGAGCCCTTATAGGGCAGCTGTCCCAGAATGCTGCGGAAGAGGGAGGACTTGCCGGCCCCGTTGGGTCCGATGAGGGCTGCAATCTCCCCGCAGTGGAGGTGAAAGGACACATCCTCCAGGATGGAGTCGCCCTCCAGACGTACGGTCAGTCCCTCCAGGCGCAGACAGCAGGAGTCGGCGCAGGCTCCTGTCAGCTTTCCGTGGCGCATCCGTATCATGAAACTGCCTCCTCCCGGGAAAATCCGGAGACCACCGCTTCGGCATTGGCCAGCATGGCCTCCTCATAGGGGGCGGTGCCCCCCTGGGGCCCGTCCATGATCATGGACAGGGTGGCCACCTGGCATCCGGTCTCCCGGGCAATGGCCCGGGCGGTGGCATCTGAGCCGTTGACCTCGGTGAAGATCACCGGAAGGGCGTGTTCCCGGACCAGACCGGTGACCTCCACGATCTCCCGGGCACTGGCCTCGCTGCCCGCCTCCTCCTCGATGGCCTCCAGGAGGGGGAGACTGTAGGCGGCGGAGAAGTACTGAAACCCGTCGTGAAAGGTGATGAGGCCACAGCCGGAGGCAGGGCTCAGAATCTCCCCCATACGCCGGTCCAGGTCCTCCAGCCGGGAGATGGCCGCTTCTCCGTTGCTGCGGTAGATTTCTGCCCGCTCCGGGTCCAGTGCGGCCAGCTCCTCCGCCAGGGTGGAGACCATCCGGCAGGCGTTGCCGGGATCCATCCAGATGTGGGGATCCCAGTGGCCGTGGTCATGGTCCTGATGATCTTCTTCCTCTTCGTGGTCATGATCCCGGTTTTCCAGAAGGGGGACTCCCCGGGAGCAGTCGATCACCGGAGCGGAGGAGGTGGCCAGAGCATCCTCCAGGAAGTCCTCCAGGCCGGCGCCGTTGAGGGCGATGACATCGGCCCGATCCAGTTTTTTCATGTCCCGGACGGTGAGGGTGTAGTCGTGCAGGCAGCTGGTCTCGCCGGTGTCCAGCCGCTGGATGTCCACATCCTCCATTCCGGCGCACACCGCCTGGGCGAAGAGGGAGATGGGGTAGGTGGTGGCCACCAGGCGGAGCCTGACATCCCGGGCGGGAGGGGAAGCGGCGCAGGCTGAGAGGAGAATCAGGGGAAGAAGAAGGGAGAGTATGCGCTTGAGCATGAAAGTCCTCCGTTTCTGGGTAATCGGGCAGGTCATTGCACCAGGGGAGCCTCTGAGGCAGAGCGCCGCAGCGCAGCAAAAAAAGCTCCGGAGTTGGGGCTCCGGAGCCGGATCGGTCAGGTGCGGTTGAGGAGCAGGTAGAGCAGCCGGTGCAGTTCCCTGGCCTCGTCCAGAGTCAGACTGACGCAGGAGGACAGCTGCAGAGGGATGGAGACCGCCTGTTCCCGCAGGTCCATTCCCTTGGGGGTGATGCGGATCTGCAGGACCCGCTCGTCCTGGTGGCTGCGGCAGCGGGTGAGAAGGCCGGCCTTTTCCATCTTCTTCAGCAGAGGTGTAAGGGTGCCGGAGTCCAGAAAGAGCTTGGCGCCCAGGTCCCGGACACTGATCTCCTCCTGTTCCCATAAAACCAGCATGACGATGTACTGGGTGTAGGTGAGACCCAGAGGTTCCAGAAGAGGACGGTAGCGTTTCACCACCTCCCGGGAACAGGCGTAGAGAGGAAAACACAGCTGGTTCTCCAGCCGCAGGGCATCGTACTTGGGGTCAGACATGGCCATTCCTCCTCCCGGAGTCCGAGGTGTGGATCCTGCGGAAGGCACAGCCAAAGGACAGATATCGCCGGCAGGCAGGAATCTCTGCCGGTATTATACACTTCTCCGGAGAGGTTGTCACGAGTTTTTTCACTCCGGAGGCCCCATGTCCTCCCCGTACCGGGAGAGGGACCGCCGGAGAGCGCAGTTCGTGCCGGGCTTCTGCCCCCCGAGGCAGGGAGGTTCCGATGTGCCGGAAGGAGAGCCGGCTCAGAAGTTGAAATAGAGGAAAGGTTTGAAGGAGCTGGTGATGATACGCATGTAGGAGAGGAGAAACAGGCCCAGAGCAGCGGCCTTGGGCAGCCAGATGCGCACCAGGCTCTCCCGGTGAAACCGCGCGGCCAGCCAGTCCCTCCAGGGCAGGCAGGCCAGGATGCCGCAGAGCCATTCAGGCCAGAATTCCAGCAGCCAGTAGACCTCCTGTCCGCTGAACAGGGGGATTCCCCCCAGTCCCAGCATGGTGCCCAGGTAGGTCAGGGCAGCAGGCAGGGTCTCTGCCCGAAAAAAGACCCACCCGATGATCACGATAAGCATGGTGACCAGCCACCGCCCCGGGGCAGGAGCCCGTTTCACAAGTCCGGGCCAGAGAAACTTCTCTCCCAGCAGCAGCAGGCCGTACCAGGTGCCCCAGAGGATAAAGTTCCAGGCGGCCCCGTGCCAGAGGCCGGTGAGGGCCCACACCACCAGAATGTTGCGCACCTGCTTCCAGCGCTCCACCCGGGATCCGCCCAGGGGAATGTAGACATAGTCCCGGAACCAGGAGGAGAGGGAGATGTGCCAGCGGGTCCAGAACTCCGTGATGGAGCGGGAGATGTAGGGATAGCGGAAGTTCTCCCCGAAGTGAAATCCGAACACACGGCCCAGGCCGATGGCCATGTCCGAGTAGCCGGAGAAGTCAAAATAGATCTGCAGGGTGTAGGCCACCGCGCCCACCCAGGCGGCGGCGACGGAGAGAACGGCTGCATCCGGGCAGAAAAAGGCATCGGCCACCTGGCCGAAGGAGTCGGCCAGCAGCACCTTTTTGGCCAGACCAAAGCTGAAGCGCACAAGGCCATCGGAAATGTCCTCCAGCGACTCCCGGTCCGCGTCAATTTCTGCGGCGATGTCCGCATAGCGGACGATGGGACCGGCGATGAGCTGGGGAAAGAGAGAGATGTAGAGGGCCAGCTTAAGGGGATTGCGCTGGACCTGGGCCGGAGTGCGGAAGGTGTCAATCACATAGCTCATGCCCTGGAAGGTGAAAAAGGAGATGCCGATGGGAAGGACGACCTGGGGAATCGGGATGGAGAATCCCAATGCGTTGAGATTCCGGGCAATAAACCCGGCATATTTGAACCAGCCCAGGAGCAGCAGGTTGGCGGTGACCGCCAGGGTCAGTATGAGGGTCCTGCGCCTGGGAAAGGTGGCGATCAGCAGCCCTCCCAGGTAGTTGAGAAAGATGGATGTGAGAATGATGGGGAGCAGTCCGATGCCCCCTGCGCCATAGAAGGCAAGGCTGAAGAGGAGAAGCACCAGATTGCGGGCCTGCCGGAAGCGGCGGGGGACCAGAAAGTATACCGCCAGCAGGGCAAGCAGGGCGAGAAAGATGAAGCTGTAGCTGGAGAAGACCATGAGCGAATACCTCGTTTTCCAGACCGGGCTGCCAGGCAGAGCCTGACAGCAGAGGGGCCCGGTTCCCCCCGCTGCCCTCTCCGGATGCAGGTGCGGGGAGAGAGGATGGCGCACACTCCCCGGACCGGATCCGGCCTGCAGCAGCGAAGAGACACTGTATCACACAACAGGGGAAAAAACAACTCGGAATTTCCCGGTGCAGTGCCGGCTGCCGGCAGATCTGGCTACGCTTCGGTCAGATGTGCTCCGGTATCCCGGAACCCCAGGCGATGTTCCCGGCTGGTGGAGAATGACTCTGCCCGGGGAATGTGAGGAGGAACGTCCTGGAGATGGGCCGGAATCCTCGCTTCGGAGACCTCCGGGGTCCGGGCAAATGCTCCCAGATGCTCCTCCGGTTGGTATACTGGGACACTGCCCATCCGTGGGCTGGCGCTGCACAGGTCTCCATCTGCAGCGGACCCGGTCCGAATACCGTTCAGCTGTTTCAGCTGAGAAGGGAGGATGCAGCCGTTCCGGTTTCGTCAGTTTCACCAAAGGAACGGCTGCTGCAGCTGTGCAACTTCCACACTGCTAAAAACACAATCCTCCACAAAACCGTGTGAGGCCTGCATGGATCAGAAAACCGATCGGGAGATCTCTTCCGAGCCCGCCCGATCG
>CAYXVN010000141.1:0-6712 GCA_964468565.1 uncultured Oscillospiraceae bacterium
CCGGTCTGCCCATCTGCATGGCCAAGACCCAGTACTCCTTCTCGGACAACCCTGCCCTGCTGGGGGCACCCTCCGGCTTTGAGGTCACGGTGCGCAACCTGAAGGTCTGTGCGGGAGCCGGTTTTCTGGTGGCCCTCACCGGGGACATCATGACCATGCCCGGTCTGCCGAAGGTGCCCGCCGCCGAGGCCATCGACGTGGACGAAAACGGCGTCATCTCCGGGCTCTTCTGAGGCGGAGGTGCGCTGCCATGGGGAAATTCGATGGTCTGCTGCTGGTCAGCGACTTTGACGATACCCTGTATCCCCCCGACTGCCGCATGCCCCGGCGCAACGTGGAGGCCCTGGAGTACTATGAGGGGGAGGGGGGACTTTTTACGGTGGCCACCGGCCGGGCCCACCGCACCTTTGCGCCCTATGTGGACCTGCTGCCCATCAATGCCCCGGTGATTCTCTCCAACGGGTCTGCCCTCTACGATTACCGGGCGGGGCGCATGCTGGAGCAGACCCTGCTGCCGGATTCCGCCCCGGAGGACCTGGCCGCCTTTCTGCAGGAGTTCCCCACGGTGGCGCTGGAGGTATACCACGGGGAGGACATCTACGCCTGGAATCCCAACTTCATTACGGATGCCCACATGAAGAAGGTGGGGACCGGTTACACGGTAGCCCCCCTTGAACGCATCCCCCGTCCCTGGACGAAGGCCATCATCCAGGACCTGCGGCCCGTGGGACTGCGGGCCCAGGAGCGCTTTCTGGAACTTTATGGCGATCGCTATGAGGCCATCTTCTCCAACCACTTCTATCTGGAGCTGACGGCCAAGGGCAGCAGCAAGGGGGGCATGGCCACCCGGCTGGCCCGCAGGCTGGGGATTGCCCCCGGCCACATGTACTGTGCCGGAGACAACCAGAACGACATCCCCATACTGGAACTGTCCCCGATTCCCTTTGCCCCCTCGGACTGTGCCCGGGAAGTGAAGGACTGGGGGGCCCGCCTCCTGTGCCCCTGTGACCAGGGCATCCTGGGGGACATTGTGGAAATTCTGGATGGCCTGTATCCCTGAATCTGACCGCCTCCCCCCAGGGGGAGGCGGTTTTTCCACACCCCCCTGTGGAAAAGTCGGTGGAAAATGTGCACTGCTACAGCGGACCCGGTTCCGGGCTCTGTATGTCCCGTCAGAATGCACAAAGCCCTCCCGGGGGGAGAAGGACCGGTGAACGGGCTCCTCGCTCTTTGCCGGCCCGGAGGGTCTGCCGGGGCATCAGGCGCAAAAAGATTATGTTAACCGCCAGGGAGGGGCAAAGTTCCGCATATCTGGGGGATAGGGGTGCCCGGCAGACCTGGGGGAGGGACGGGGATTACGGAGCTGGCCGGGAGGAGACCGGGGTGCCTGAGGGGAGGAGGGGGGACACTCCTTTGTGCAGATTCACAAAGGGCCGGCTTTCCGTGGAAAGCCGGCCCGGAGGACAGGAGAGCTGTCAGAGTTTTTCCAGATACCTGCGGGCGGTGCTGAGCATCATCCGCTTGGTGCCCTCCTTTTCAAAGGCGATCTCCAGCAAGGTATCATAGCCCATGGCCTGGATGGAGAGGATGGTGCCCGTACCGAAGGAGGGGTGGCGGACGGTGTCCCCCAGCTTCAGGGAGAGCGGGGAGTTGTCCCGGGGCTTCGGGGCCTGCCTGCGGGGTATAAAGTCGCTGCTGCGGCTGATTCCCGTATAGGGAGTGCCCCAGCTGGAGCCGGAGGAGGATTTTCGGGGGGAGGAAGAGGATCCCGGGTAGTTCCCGTAGCGGCGGCTGCCGCCTCCCCGGTAGGCTGACCCCGTACTGTAGTGGACCGGGCCCCCGGGAAAGTCCTCCCACTCCGATGTGAAGTCCTCCTGGTCCTTGTCCTCTTCGGGCAGACCGGTGTTCTGGAGGAGCTCATCGGGGATCTCATACAGGAAGCGGGAGCGGCTGTTGCTCCTGGTCTGACCGAAGAGCAGGCGATGCCGGGCGCAGGTGAAGCAGAGTTTATCCATGGCCCGGGTCATGGCCACGTAGCACAGCCGCCGCTCCTCCTGCTCGGCCTTGGGGTCCCCGATGGTGCGGCTGTCCGGGAAGAGGTTGTCCTCCATTCCGGCCACGAAGACCGCAGGAAATTCCAGGCCCTTGGCGGAGTGTACCGTCATCATCACCACGCAGTCCTGGTTAGGATCGTGGTTGTCCAGGTCGGTGTACAGGGCAATCTGGTCCAGGAACCCGAAGAGGTCCTTATCCCCGTTGTCGGTGGAGCCCACCTCATCCAGGTAGCTGCGGATGGAACTCTGCAGTTCCTGGGCGTTCTCCAGCCGCGCCCTGTCCTCATCCGTGTTCTTTTCGGTGAGCATGGCGGCATAGCCGGTGCGCTCCAGCATTTCATGGTAGAACTTGTCCAGAGGCATGGTGCACAGCAGGTCGTGGAGGTCGTTCATCAGATCCACGAATCTGGCCAGGGAGGGGGCGGAGCGCTCCAGGTCGGGGTAACTGCGGGCCCTGGTGATGATGTGATAGAGGGAGACGCCCTCCTTTTTGGCCAGGTCCTGGGCCCGCTCCAGGGTGCGGGTGCCGATGTTCCGGGGGGGATTGTTGATGATGCGCAGAAGGCGCAGGTCGTCATCGGGGTTGTTCAGCACCACCAGGTAGGCCAGCATGTCCTTGACCTCCGCCCGGTCGAAGAAGCGGGTGCCGCCGATGATCCGGTAGGGGATGGAGGCGCGCTTGCAGGCCAGCTCCAGCTGGTAGGACTGGGCGTTCATGCGGTAGAGGATGGCGTGGTCCCGCCAGAGCCGTCCTCCCAGGTGGCTTTGCATGATGGAATCGGCGATGAACCGGGCCTCATCCTGCTCATTCTCAGCACAGTGGATTTCCACCAGTTCCCCCTCCCCGGCCTTCGTCCACAGCTTCTTGCCCTTGCGCTCCTGGTTGTTGGCGATGACCGCATTGGCGGCGTCCAGAATGTGAGAGGTGGAGCGGTAGTTCTGCTCCAGGCGGATGACCCGGCAGCCCGGATATTTCTTCTCAAAGGTGAGGATGTTTTCAATGGTGGCCCCCCGGAAGGAGTAGATGGACTGGTCGTCGTCCCCCACCACGCAGAGGTTGCCCAGGCCCCCGGACAGCAGGGCGGTGAGCTGGTACTGCAGGCTGTTGGTGTCCTGGTACTCGTCCACCAGCACATAGCGGAAGTGGTGCTGGTAGTACTCCCGCACGTCGGAAAAGTCCCGCAGCAGCCGGACGGTGTGAAGAATCAGGTCATCGAAGTCCAGGGCGCCGGCGTTCCACAGTGACTTCTCATAGTACTCATAGAGATTGGAGATGCCGGTGCGGTAGTAGTCCCCGGTGAGGGCCACTTCCTTCTGATAGTCTGCCGCCAGTTTGCCTCTGGTCTTGGCCCTGGAGATGTTGGAGAGCACCTGCCTGGGGGGATAGACCTTTTCGGAGAGATTCAGCTCCTTGAGGCCGCTGCGGATGACCCGCATGGAGTCGTCCGTATCGTAGATGGTGAAGGATGGGGGGAAGCCCAGACGGTCTGCGTGGCGGCGGAGAATGCGCACGCAGGCGGCGTGGAAGGTGAAGGCCCAGACGTCCTGGGCCTTGGGGCCCAGGGTGACGGCGAGGCGATTTTTCAGCTCGCCGGCGGCCTTGTTGGTGAAGGTGATGGCCAGAATGGACCAGGGGGGAGGGGGATTGAGGGCGCACAGAGTCCGCTGCCGCTGGACATCCCCCTCGCCGGTGGCGGCATAGTGCTCCAGAAAGGCCAGATCGTCCTCCGTGACCCCCTGGGGAACCTGATCGCTGTCGGAGCCGCAGCCGTACCGGATCAGGTTGGAGACCCGGTTGATGAGCACGGTGGTCTTGCCGCTTCCGGCCCCGGCCAGCAGCAGCAGCGGACCCTCGGTGGCCAGAACGCCCTCCTGCTGCTCCGGGTTCAGAAAGGAGAAGTCCCGGGCGATTGCCAGGCGGCGGGCCTGGCAGAATCTGAGTTTCTGTTGGTCATTGAGCATGGAGATACCGTCCTTTTTTGTTACTGTCGGTATTCTACCGCCTAATCCGTGTAATGTCAACCGGGAGCAGTGCCTCCGGACCGGCAGGTCATGCCGGGCCCTCCGGTCAGGCCGAAGGGAAAAATTTCCTGCGGCGTGATTTTCCATTGCATTCCCTGCGGCGCTGTGGTATACTTCCTGAAAACGCCGGCACGGATTTCTGTGAAAATCTGAAATGCATTTGGAAAGCAGAGGTTGATCAATTCCATATGGAACTTGACAGTGCCAGTATTGGCATGCTTGTGGCACTTGTGGTCCTGGTGGCCATGTCCGGCTGGTTCTCCGCCACGGAGACCGCCTTCACCTCCCTGAACCGCATCCGCATGAAAACCCGTGCGGAGGACGGAGACCGGAGGGCGGAGCGGACTCTGGCGCTGGCGGAGCAGTACGACAGGCTTCTGTCCACGATTCTGATCGGCAACAACATCGTCAACATCACGGCCACCACTGTGGCCACCGTGCTGTGTACCAGGTGGTTTCACCAGTACGGCCCCACCGTCTCCACGGTGGCCCTGACCATCATCATCCTCATCTTCGGTGAGGTCTCCCCCAAGAGCCTGGCCAAGGAGGCTGCGGAGTCCTGGGCCATGTTCGCCGCCCCCCTGCTGGGGCTGCTCATGAATCTGCTCACCCCCATCAACTTTTTCTTCACCCAGTGGAAGCGTCTGCTCAGCCGCATGTTTCATCCCGGCGGCGGAGAGGGCATCACGGAGGAGGAACTGGTGGGCATGGTGGACCAGGCGGAGAGCGAGGGCGGTCTGGACGAGCACGAGAGTGACCTGATCCGCAACGCCATTGAGTTCACCGACATGGAGGTCTCGGAGATCATCACCCCCCGGGTGGATCTGGAGGCCCTGGAGGAGAACAGCACCATGGAGGAGGCGGCATCCCTTTTTGCGGGCACCGGCTACTCCCGTATCCCCATCTACCGGGACACCATTGACGACATTGTGGGCGTCATTCATGAGAAGGACTTCTACGCGGCCCGCTACCGGGGCGAGACCATGCTGTCCAACATCAAGTCTCCGGTACTCTACACCACCGGCGGTGCCAGAATTTCCGATCTGCTGCGGGAACTGCAGCGCAGCAAGGTGCACATGGCGGTGGTGGTGGATGAGTACGGCGGCACTGTGGGCATTGTGACCATGGAGGACATCATTGAGGAACTGGTGGGGGAGATCTGGGACGAGCACGACGAAGTGATCGAGACCTTTGCCCGGCAGCCGGACGGCAGCTACCGGATCGCCTGCTCGGCGGACCTGCCTGACATGTACGATCTCTTTGGGGTTAAGGGCACCTGCGATGCCGCCACCGTGTCCGGCTGGGTGCTGGAGTGCATGGGACGGGTTCCGGAGCCGGGAGACACCTTCCAGGCAGAGGGTCTGGACGTGACCGTTACCCGGGTGGAGCACCGCAGGGTGCTGGAGATCCAGGTTCGGCAGGTCAATAATCCCGCCTGACGCTACGCTTTCAGACGGAGTACCCGCCGGATTGATGGAAAAGCAGGAGGATCCGCTTCCGGGACGCAGAAAGCCCGCGCCGGGCAGGCGCGGGCTTCCATTTCAGGGCTGGGCGGGCCGGCAGAGGACGTATCCCCCCTCCGGCAGCTCTATGTAGAGCTGATCCCCCTCTGCCACCCAGAGGGAGAGGCCCTGGTACTGGGAAATATCCGTGGCGGGACCATCTGCAGCAGCGCTCAGGTCCTCCAGCACTCCCGCCGGGGTGGCGTCCTGGGGCAGAGTGTCCCGGAACTGTACCGGGGTGTAGGTCACTCCCTGCCAGAGCACCAGGCCCTGGGGGAGCGGCTCCTGTCCCTGTTCCGGCGTGGGTGCGGGCTTGGGGGGAGCGGTGAAATTAGCGCTGCCGGTATACCCGTCCACATTCCCCGGGTCCGGAGCGGCGGGTGTTTCCGGGGTGACAGGTGCTTCCGGGGCGGCCGGATTCTCCGGAACCGGGACGAAAGCTCCGCCGCCCACAGATCCCGGGGGCTGCCCGCCGGTGGAGAGGTCGCCCACGGCGGAACCGGCCCCGCCGGTGGCATTTCCACCGCCTGCCCCGGGGAGCCGGAATGCCATCCAGCCCAGAGCCAGGGCAAGGACCAGACAGGCTGCCAGGGCAGGGGCGTAACGGCGCAGCCGGAACCAGGGTCCGGGGGAGGGCACCTCAGTGTGGGCATCGGCGATGAGGTCGTCGTCCAGCAGGCCGATGGCGTTCAGCAGATGCTCCGAAGTCATACAGATACCGCTCAATAAAATCGAATAAAACTCTATCGTCTCAATTCGACTTCGCCCCGAACGGTTAGGGCTTCGGCAGGTGACCTGCCGACGAGGATTTTCCATATTCCCACATTCTCCTTCCCAGCTTGAGTTGTCCCTCCTCCCGCTGACATAGATTGGGGGTATGCATGCTTCTTTCCGAAAAATCCTGGTGGATGCCCCGGTACTAAACAGTCTTCGAGTCTCTTGGGACGAAGCCTGCGACACCAGAGCCTGCGGACATGCCCGTCAGTCCCTAAAGCCCTGCCCCCGGCGGGCAATTATGAGGGCAGCGGCACAGTGAAGGTACACCACGCAGGCCATCCTGTCAAGCGCGAAACCTAATATTTCACAGAACCTTAACACTATTGTGCGCCTTTTGGGAACTGTCAATGAACCCCC
>CAYXVN010000142.1:0-6687 GCA_964468565.1 uncultured Oscillospiraceae bacterium
GTCTGGATAAGCTCACTCACCGTTGTGTCGCGGACTCTGCAGGCTTCCCCCTGAACTCCGCGGGATGGTTCCCCCCCAGGTACCTCACCTCCGGCCACGCTGCTTCCGTGGAAAACTGCCGTCTGGAGCATATTCCTGCCTGGCCCGGATTCCGGGCGGAGCGGGACAGCTCCCTCTCCCACAGAAGAGCCCAGGCCCGGGGCAGATACTCCGGGTTTCCCTGCTCCGGGGTGCTTCGGGCCGGGGGATTCTCTCTGGCCTCTTCCCCTTTCCCACCGATCCCTGACCTTACCTCCTGTCCCTGGAGGCATCTTTCACATCTCTTCCCGGCGCCTGTGCTTCAGCTTCTCCTGCAGGGGGCGGGGCCAGCCGAATAAAAAAACCGCCCGGCGGGTGCCGGACGGTGATGCTGGGGTGTTTCAGTGTGCCGGAGGGAGAGGGTCCCGCCGGCGGCAGCCCGCCATGACCCAGGTGGCCAGGGTGGTGATGTCGTAGACGGGAAGGCCGGTGGCCGTGGATATGGCAGCGGCGTAGGGGGGCATGTTGGTGCACTCCAGGAGAATGGCCCCCACCTGGGGGTGTTCCTCCGTCAGGTGGCAGGCGGCCTCCGTCATCTCCCGGCGGGCCAGGGAAACATCCAGCTCCGGGGTGTTGTCCACGAAGACATGGTGAAAGTGGGTGCCCTCCATGCCCCGGACCGCTTGGGGAACCCGGGAGATGCCCGCCCCCCGGAAGTGCCGCTGCCCCAGGGTACGGCTGTCCGCGGTCAGGATGCCCACCGTCCGGCCGGGCGGAAGGGTGCGCTCCACCAGGGGAAGCTGCATCAGGGCGGAGGTGAAGACGGGGATGGAGACCGCGGCGGAGAGCTCTCTCTGAAACATGGCCAGGAAGCCGCAGCTGGTGGTGATGGCGGCGGCTCCCCGGACCTCCAGGGTTCTGGCTCCCGCCAGGAAGGGCTCCAGCAGAGCGGGATCCCCCCGGGTCACCACCCGGGGCGGGTCCGCCCCCTCCACCATAAGGGGGAGGACGGGAAAGGGAAAGGTGTCCGGGTGTCCCACGTCCCCGGGGATGCGGGGAAAGCGGGTGTCCAGCAGGAGGATGCCCAGAGGGGCTTGGGGATCTGTCATGCCCTGCCCCTCAGATGTAAAGAAAGATCAGGCCTATGATCAGGAAGACGATGCACATGGGCATGGAGTAGATCATGGATTTCACCGGATCGCACTTCTTGCCCACCTGGGCGGTGATCATGCCGCAGATGACGAAGGTGGTCAGGTCCGCCGGGGGCATGCCCTGTCCGGAGGCGGCCAGGTGGGAGCCGGCCACGGCGGCATAGGTGGGATTGAGACCGATGGCCACCAGAGCGGGGCCGAAGAAGGAGAAGACCACGTTCTGGGTGGTGGACTGAGAGCCGGTGAGCATGCCCATCAGGAGCATGCAGGCCGCGCCGCCCAGCTTCAGCACGTTGCCGTTGAGGCCCTGGGCAAAGTTGGAGACGGCATCAATGGAACCGGCGGTATAGAAGCAGCCCAGCATGAAGGAGCAGCAGATCTGCAGGGTGATGGTCACACTGACCTTCTTCATGCCGGTGCGCACCACGTCTCCGGCGTTCCTGCGGATCACCGGGAAGAAGAAGCCCACGGCGATGGCGCAGAAGATGGACAGGACAATGCCGTTGGTGAGGCCGGTGAGGATGGTGGCGTTGGCCAGGAAGTCATAGAGGGTGATGACCTTGCCCTCGTCCAGGGTGATCAGGTTGATGGCCTTGAGAATGGCCGGCCCGATGTCACAGGAGATGAAGGGGATGTTGACGGTGCGCAGCAGCACGATGATGAGGAGAACGATGAGGGGGATGAGGGACTTCCAGTTGGACTTCAGAATCTGGCTGGCGCTCTGGCCGGACAGGCGGATCTCCACTTCCGGATTGACTCCGGGGACGTTCTCCTTCTTCACCAGCACCAGGGCGCAGTAGGCGGCGCAGATCAGGAAGGTGATGAAGGTGGTGACATAGGCGATGCGCACCACGGGATCCGGATCGGTGTTGACCAGCGTGGAGGACAGGGCCACCGCCTGGGTCATGGGGGGCATGATGGACCCGATGGAGGCCCCCATCATGATGATGGCGCTGATCTTCTCCACCTCCATGTTCATGGAGACCAGGATGCCGATGGTGAGAATGCCCACCACGGTGGCGGCGGCGATGGCGTCTCCCAGCAGGGAGCCGGCCAGGGTCAGGGTGAAGAGGATGCAGATGACCAGCAGCCGGGGCCGGTGGCCGAATTTGGCGGCCAGGGCCCCGATGATGGTGTCCACCGTACCCAGACGGGTGGAGATCTCCGCAAAGATGGCCCCGCCGATGGAGAGGAACATGATCCAGGCCATACGGTTGAGACCGTCGATCCAGGCCTCCACCCACTGGGCCGGATTGACGATGCCCGCCATCAGCAGGGTGAGGGCGCCGGTGAGGAGCAGGGCCACGTTGATGTTGCCCCCGATCACCGGCAGCTTTTTGCAGAGGACAATGAAGAGAAGCAGTGCGACGGGGATGATGACCTGCAGCATGGGTTTCTCCCTTCCGCGGGGCCGGAGGCGGACCGCTTCGCCGGGAAGCGGTCTCCCGCATTCGGATTTCGGGTGTGGCGCTCCGGAGCTCCGGCAGCTCCGGAGGGGCGCGGTGCGGGGGATGGAGAAAGGTGCTCCGGTCCGGAGAGTTGGGGGTGTTCCCCCGGAGAACTCAGGACCTTCTCAGAAAGCGGTTGGGGCTGAAGGAGGAGATGTCGTAGGAGGTGCGGCCGGTGGTGAGCAGCTCCCCCATCAGCCTGCCGGTGATGGGGGCAAGGGCGATGCCGTCCCCCTCGTGGCCGGCGGCCATGAAAAAGCCGGGCAGGGTGGCCACCTCCCCCAGGAGGGACAGGCCGTCCGGGGTGTAGGGGCGGAAGCCGGAGAAGAAGCGGACGATGTTCACGTCCTTCAGGGCGGGGAAGAAGCGCACCGCCCGGCGCAGCATGGTCTCAATGGCCTCAAAGGTATTGCCGTCGGTAAAGCCCACAAACTCCCGGGTGCCCCCGATGATCATGGTGCCGTTCTCCTGCTGCTCGATGCTGAGGGAGGAGCCCAGCTTCAGCACCGTGGGGTCCTGAATGGTCTCCGGCCGGAACTTGATGATGTTGTAGCGGGCACACTGGACGGTGGCCCTCAGGAACGGCCCGATGGGCTCCGTCACCGCCAGCTGACCCCGGCGGGGGCGGATGGGCAGGTCCAGGCCGGCCAGGGCCGCCACCTGTCCCGCCCAGGCTCCGCAGCAGTTGACCACGGCGGGGGCCCGGAACTGTCCGGCGGCGGTCTCCACCCCCCGGACCCGGCCCCCCTCAATGAGAAAGCCGGTGACCTCCGTGCCGGTGCGGTACTCCACGCCCAGCCGCTTGGCCGCCCGGGCGTAGGCCAGAGTCAGCTGCAGGGGGTTCACCTTGCCCCCGGTGGGAGAGTAGAGGGCCCCGTAGATGTCCGGGTTCAGGTTGGGCTCCAGGGACAGGGCCTCCCGGGCGGAGACCATGTGGATGTCCACTCCGCTGCGGCGCTGCTCCTGAGCCATGGCGGAGAGCAGATCCCACTGCTCCCTGTCCTCCACCGGCTCCATGCCCCCGGCGTGGAGAGCGTACTCCACATCGGTGCCAAGCTCTTCATTGAGGGTGTCAAACATGGCGATGGACTGCACCGCCAGATCCAGCTGGACTCCGGGCTTTTTCGTGTGATAGCCCACCACGCCGTCGGTGGCGCCACCGGCGCCGCTGGCCACGTCACCCCGCTCCAGCACCAGGACGCTGCGCCCCAGCTTTGCCAGGTTCCAGGCCACGGATCCCCCGATGATCCCGCCCCCGATGATGATCACGTCATAGGCTTCCATGGGATTCCTCCTCCGTAAAGAAGCCCATCCGCACCGGCCTTGCCGGCATGCGGCTCTTCTGGGGAGTCACCTCAGCCGGGTCCTGGCCGGTGGCCTGGGCCACCAGGCTCTGCACCAGCCGGCCGCAGGTCTTGCCCTGGCACAGCCCCATGCAGGCCCTGGTGCGCCGCTTGACTCCGTCCACCGTGGTGGCGCCGTCTGCGATGGCGTCCAGGATCTCCTGCCGGGTCACCTCCCGGCAGCGGCAGATGATCAGATCCTCATCCATGGCTTCCTTCCCCCTGTCCTTGTGTCTGCCGGGGCAGACGTCTCATGCTGCGCACCTGGTCCACCAGCTCCGCCGGGATCTGCAGGCGGATCACCGCCGTCCCGGCGTAGGAGGGCACTCTGGTGACGGACAGCACCGTTGCCGGGCACACCGTCTCCCCCACCCGGTTCACCGCCTCCACCCGGTCTCCCGGAGCGGGAAGGGGCAGGTACTCGTAGGGGAAGTCCACGGTGCCCTGGCCCCCCGGCAGGGACTTGTCCACCAGGGTGATGGCCAGGCCGGGGCAGCTGGCCACGCAGAGGCCGCAGCCGGTGCACTTCTCCTCATCCAGCCGGGGGAGATCCGTGATGTGCTCCCCCACGGTGATGGCCCCCCGGGGGCAGGTGCCCTCGCAGGGATTGCAGGGGATCTCCTGGACGCACTCCAGGCAGGCCACCCGGCCCCGGCGCATGCGTGCTTCACTGGGGATGCCGGGACAGGCGGCCAGCTCCGCGGGGGAGGGCACCCCGGTATAGCGGATTCCCTCCATCATTCCCCACCGCCTTTCTCCTGCTGCCAGGCCGCCATGGCGGCCAGCTGCCGGCCCTTGGCATTGCGCCGGCCCTCTCCGAAGAGACCGGAGCGCAGGGCGTCCAGGGTGGCGCAGATCTCCTCCCGCTTTGCCCGGGCCTCCTCATCGGTGAGAAGCCCCAGGGCCCGGGCGGCGGACACCCCGGCCAGGTTGCCCTCCTCCATGGCGGTGGAGGCCTCCTCCACCCCGGTGACGTCCCCCGCCACATAGAGGCCGGGGACGGTGGTCTCCATGTTGCCGTCGTGGAGGGGCACATGGCCCCCGAAGGCGGGGATGTAGCAGAACCGGCACCCCGCCATCCACAGCAGTTCCGTCATGGGGTTGAGGCCCACCGCCAGGCAGACGGTGTCCACGTCAAAGGTCTTCTCCGTGCCGGGGATGTGCTGCCAGCGGGAATCCACCGCCACGATCTCCGCATGCTCCACCTGGCCCTTTCCGGAGACCTTTTTTATGGTATGGCCCAGATAAATGGGAACTCCCGCCCGGCGCAGCTTGCCGGCGTGGACGCCGTATCCCCCGATGGCCGGTGCCCCGTCCACCAGGGCCACCACCTCCGCCCCCGCCTGCAGCAGCTGGTAGGAGACGATGAGTCCCACGTTGCCCGAGCCCACCATAAGGATCCGCTCCCCCGGCAGCACCCGGTTCACATTGGCCATGGTCTGGGCGGCTCCGGCGCCCATCACCCCGGGAAGGGTGCTGCCGGGAAAGGCCATGTAGTTCTCCTTGGCCCCGGTGGCCACGATGACCTTCTTCGCCCGGATCACCCAGTGGCTGTCCTGGTGGATGACCCCCAGGGAGCAGTCCGGCTCCATGCCGTAGACCACGGTGTCCAGCCACACCTCCGCGCCGCTCTCCTGAACCTGGCGCAGCAGCTCTTCCCCGATCACGTATCCCCGGGTACCCGCCTGGTGGGCCCGGGAGCCGAAGAACTTGTGGATCTGCTTGAACAGCTGGCCCCCAGGCCGGTGGTTCTCGTCCAGCACCAGGACGCTGGCTCCGGCCCGGGCCGCCTGTGCGGCGGCACAGAGGCCGGCGGACCCGGCGCCAATGACCGCCACGTCCGTCTCCCGGATCTTCATGTCCCCTCCCCCGCCTTCTCAAAGCTGCCCAGCCCCTGCTGGGTGCGCACCTGCATGCCGTCCCGCACCCGGGTGACGCAGGTCCGGATGTTGGGGACCCCGTCCACGATCATCATGCAGTCCGTGCATCTCCCGATGGCGCAGAAGATGCCCCGGGGCTCTCCCCGTCTGGCGGTGGTCCGGAAGGACCGGATGCCCGCATTCATCAGGGCCGCCGCAATGGGCTCCCCCTCCAGGGCCGGGATGGGCCTGCCATCACAGTAAATCGTCACCTGCCTGGAGGTGTCCAGTTCTCCCAGGACAGGGTGCTCCACCACCCGCATATGCTTCGCTCTCCTTCTGAAATGACTCAATTATGGAGACAGGGAGGCATGTGCCCCCCTGCAGGAAATGTGAATCGGTGTGCCTCCCCCCCGCATGTCCCCCGGCGGAAAGAGACCGGCCGGGATACGGGAACCTCCAGCAGGAAGCCTCCGGCATGGGGCCGCCAGGGAGTCCCTGACGATACAGCGGGGATGACAGTTGTGTCACACCGGAATGCAACTTAATCATATCCCAGGGAAGATGGGGGCGCAATGGCAGATCTTCTAAAATCTGCTGCGGATGAAGTTCTGATTTCTTCATTTTTCACACAGAAAAAAGAGATCTTATCTGAGGAGGGGGAAACCGGCCCGGAAAACCCCGGTTCGCGGGCAGATTCCTGCATGTTCTGGCCATTTCACACCTCTCTCTGCAGGAAATCCTGAAAGTTGGGGGAACCATTCCTGCAATCCGGGATCCCCCGGGGGAGGACAGGAGTCCGCCGGGGAGGCGGAATACGGGAGGGGTCCGCTGCTCTCCGGAGTCCCGTTCCGGCCCGGGGATTCCC
>CAYXVN010000143.1:0-6678 GCA_964468565.1 uncultured Oscillospiraceae bacterium
GCAGATGAAGAATGCGGGGATGATGACCTCGTGGGGATGGGTCCGCAGCACCTGGATGCCCTCCTTGGCCAGAATGCCCCAGCTGCAGTTGGGCGGGGCGATGCCCAGGCCGATGTAGCTGAGGAAGGCCTCCTGGAAGATGGCCCCGGGAATGGCCATGCACAGGTTGGTCACCATCATGCCCATGATGTTGGGGATGATGTGCCGGATGATGATGGTGAAATCAGGGACGCCCAGCACCTTGGCGGCCAGGACATAGTCCTGCTCCTTCAGGCGGTACACCTCGCCCCGGACGAAGCGGCAGGTGCCCACCCAGCCCACGATGCACATGGCCACGATGAGGGTATGGATGCCCCGGCCCAGAACCAGCATCACCAGGATGGTGATGATGAGGCTGGGGATGCCGTAGAGGATGTCCACGATGCGCATGACGATCATGTCCAGCTTGCCGCCGTAGTAGCCGCACAGGCCCCCGATGACCGCCCCCACGCACATGTTGATGGTGGCGGAGCACAGCCCGATGGTCAGGGACACCCGGGCCCCCATCCAGATGCGCACCCACAGGTCACGGCCGGTGGCGTCGCAGCCCAGCCAGTGCTCCAGGGAGGGCAGGGCGTACATGGCGTTGGGGTCCATGGCGGTATAGCTGTAGCGGCTCACCATGGGGGCCACAATGGCCAGAAAACCGTAGAGGATGATGATGCACAGCCCCAGGAAGGCGGCCCGGTTCTTCTTCAGCCGCCGCCAGGCGTCCTGCCAGAAGGACAGGTTGGGGCGGGAGATGGCGTCCATGGTCTGCTCGTTCTTGCCCACCACGGTGAACATGTCCGGAGTGAGATTCCCGCTGCTGCTCACGGCAGCGCCCGCAGTTTCATTCATGTGCTCTCCCCCTCCCTTATTTCTTTCCGATGCGGATCCGGGGATCCACAATGCCGTAGAGGATGTCCACGATGAGGTTGCTGAGAATCAGGAAAGCCCCGTAGAACACCGTCATGCCCAGAATCATGGAGTAGTCCAGGTTGTTGATGCTGTCCACGTAGTACTTGCCCATGCCGGGAATGGCGAAGATGGATTCGATGACGAAGGTGCCGGTGAGCACCGAGGCCACCGTGGGACCCATCAGGGTGATGACCGGCATGATGGCGTTGCGGATCTGGTGCTTGGCCGTCACCCGGAGATCCGAAAGGCCCTTGGAGCGGGCCGTCTTGATGTAATCCTGCTGCACCACCTCCAGCATGCTGGCCCGGGTGATCCGGGACACGGAGGCGATGGTGTAGAAGGCCAGTGCCGTGGCAGGCAGGATGGTGTATTCAATGCCCTTGTACTGGGCAATGGGCAGAAGTCCCCACTTGACGCCGAAGAAGTACTGCAGGATGGCGCCCATGATGAAGTCGGGGATGCTGGTGCCCAGAATGGCCACAATCACGCAGAAGAAGTCCAGTGGTTTCCCCCGGTTGCGGGCGGCCACCACACCCAGCACAAGTCCGATGGACACCGCCATCACCAGTGCGCGGATGCCCAGGTCCGCAGAGAAGGGGAAGGTCTCGGCGATGATGTCATTCACCGTGCGGTTGGTGTACTTCATGGAGTAGCCGAAGTTTCCGTGAAGCAGGTTGCGGATATAGTCCACGTACTGGACGGGCAGGGGTTTGTCAAAGCCGTAGTAGGACTCCAGGTTCGCCCGGACCTCCTCCGTCATCTTGGGATTGGTGAAGGGGTCACCGGGCATCAGGCGAACCAGGAAGAACACGATGGTGATCAGTGCCAGCAGCGTCACAATGGCTGCCAGGACACGCTTTGCGATATACTTTGCCATTGCTCCCTCCATTTCTTCTCTCCACAGGGAAAAAGGGGCCGGGGCATGCCGTAAGCCCTTGGCCCCTTTCCCGCTGTCATGGAGGGGACGCCTGACGCCTCAGGCGTCCCCGGATCCGTGCAGATGCACGGCTCTCTCAGAGTCGGTGCCGGTTCTTATTTGTAGTAGCCGTAGGCCCAGTCGATGTTGATGGAGGTGTAGAAGAAGTTGATTCCATCGATGTCATCGTCCAGCAGGTAGTGCTGAAGCCGCAGCTGCAGAGGCACGTTCACCGCGTCGTCCAGCAGGAGCTGCTCGGCCTCATGGAGCATGTCCATCCGGGCCTGGGGATCCGCCTCGTTCTGGCTGTCCGCCAGCAGCTTGTCCACTTCATCATTGGCATAGTTGCTGTAGTTGTAGGAGTGGCCGCCGATGTACAGCTCCAGATAGGTGTAGGGATCCGAGTAGTCGGGACCCCATCCGCCGTAGCCCACCTCAAAGTCGTGGTTGGGGAATACGGTGTCGTAGATCTCGCTGTAGGTCACCTGGCGGATGTTCACGTTGATGCCCAGGTTGGTCTGCCACTGCTCCTGGATGACCTCGGCGATCTTCTTGTTGGACTCGTCGTCGGTGGTGACATACTCAATGGTGATGTCAGAGGGGCTGGAGATGCCCAGTTCGCTCATGGCGGCGTTCAGGTACTCCTTGGCCTTGTCCATATCGCCCTCCATGGGGTAGGAGTTCAGGGTATACTCATCCCCGTAGGAGCCGTTGACGCCGTTCACCAGAGGCATGACGATGCGGTTCCAGGGCTCATAGACGCCGTTGTTGGCCAGCTGGTTGTAGGTGACACGGTCCAAGCCATAGTTCAGGGCCAGACGGAAGTTCTTGTTGCCCAGAACCTTGTTATCGCTGGCGTGGTTGATGTAGAGGTAGTCCTCGTTGCCGTTCATGTACTCCTGGTCCGTATCGTCATAGGTGGGAACCTGGGAGGTGGGAACGTAGACGAAGTCCAGATCCCCGTTCTCGTACATGGCCATCTGGGTGTCCCGGTTGGTGACCACGCTGACCTCAACCCGGTCAAAGCCGATGTTGTCCGCATCCCAGAAGTTCTCGTTCTTCTCGAAGACGTAGACCTGGTTGGCGGAGCTGGTGAGCTTGAAGGGGCCGGAGTAGACCAGCTTCTCCGCGTCTGCGGCAAAGGTCTCCGCGTACTTCTCCACCACGTCCTGGCGGCAGGGAGTGAACTGGGCGCAGGAGCCGATGAGGCTCAGGAAATAGGAGGCGGGGTGCTCCAGTTCGATGACCAGGGTCTTCTCATCCGGAGCGGTGACGCCCAGTTCGGTGGGCTCCATCTCCCCCTTCTCCACGGAGAGGCCGTTCTTGATGATCTCCCCGATGTAGGCGTAGGGGCTGGCGGTGTTGGGATCCAGCAGGCGCTGCAGACCGTATACGAAGTGCTCGGCGGTAAGAGGCTCGCCGTCACTCCACTTGGCATCCCGCAGATGGAAGGTGTAGGTCAGGCCGTCCTCGGAGACCTCCCAGGTCTCCGCGATGCCGGGATTCACGTCGTTGCCCACGGTGCGCACCAGGCCCTCCTGCATGGCGTGGATCAGCTCGTTGTCCCCGATGGAGTTGCCCTTCTGGGGATCAATGGTGGTGGGCTCGGTGGCGGTGGCATAGCGGAACACCTTCTCCCCGGAGCTGCTGGAACCGGAACCGGAGCTGGAACTGGAGCTGGTGCTGGAACCTGACCCGCTGCTTGAGGAGCCGGAACCCGAAGAGCTCCCGCCGGATGAACCGCCCTGTCCCGGGACGGAGCAGGCCGCGATGCCCAGAGTCAGGGCGGCGGCCGTTGCCAGGGCCAATAGCTTCTTTGCAGTCTTCATTTTCTTCCTCCTTGATGTATAGGCTTTGTAGAATGCTCAGGCGCCCGGGACCTGCCGGCCATGATCCGAAAGCTGCGGTGTTCCACGGATCCCACCCCGGCCGGAGCCCGGATTCCTGTTTCTACCGTCACACCGGTTCCCAGGGGAGAGACAGGCACCTCTCCCCCGGGAAACCGCTCCCCTTCCGCCATTCCTGCCGGCGGAAGAGTCCGGGGCCCGCCGGGAACCCGGAGACGGAGGGATCCCTCACCCGGATCCCCTGTCCCCCTCAGGTTCCCTCAGTCCGCCTCGCCGGCCATGATGGCCTCAATTTCCTCAATGCTGCTGGGAACGCAGGCGGTGAGGTTCTCACAGCCGTTTTCCGTCACGTGGCAGTTGTCCTCCAGCCGGAACCCGATGCCCCACTCCTCACAGTAGATCCCGATGTCCACGCAGAACACCATGCCGGGGGACACCACGTCCGCCTCCACAAAGTCGTGGACGTCATAGCCCACATGGTGAGCACCCCCGTGCCACATGTACTTCCCGATGTCCTCGTAGCGCTCACATACCCCGATGTCCCGCAGCTGGGTGAAGTTGTACTCCCGGGCCAGCCGGTCCACATCCGCCATGGGCATGCCGGGGCGGATGATGGAGAACATGTGCCGGGAGGTGTTGAGGGCACAGGTGTAGAGCAGGCGCTGCCGCTGGGAGAACTTCCCGTTGCAGGGCCAGGCCCGGGACACGTCGTTGATCATGCCGTCCCACACCGCACCCACGTCGTTGAGCACCATGTCCCCGTCCTGGGCCTGACCGGTGTAGGCGTCATAGTGAATGCAGAAGTTGTTGGCCCCGGCGGAGATGATGCTGGGAAATCCGGGGACGAGCACCCCGTGCTGGGCCAGGGCGTAGTCAAACTCCGCCTTGTACTGGTATTCGTACATGCCGGGCCGGGAGGCCTTCATCATGGCCACAATGCCCGCCCGGGTGATGAGGGCCGCCTGGCGCATGGCCTCAATCTCACAGGGCTGCTTGATGACCCGCAGCCGGCGCAGGGGGATGGAGGCGTCCACAATCTCCACCGCCGGATACCGCCGGCGCAGCCGGTGGGCCAGGGAGACGGCGGGGGAGTCGGCATCCGTATGCTCAAAGCGGTAGAGATCCAGGGCCACCCTGGGGTAACGTCCCGTCCGCAGCAGCCTGTGCAGCCGCTCCTCCAGCTCCTGCCGGAAGGCGATGTCCCCGATCCCCGAGATGGCGGTGGCCTCCTCCGGCTTCAGCCGCACCCCGTGCCAGCGCTCGGCCATGGGGTCCGGGGGAAGGATGAAGAGGGTCTCCTGAACCTTCCCCTCCCCTTTTACCGCCATAAGGACACAGTCCTCCCGGGTGATGCCGGTCAGGTAGACGAAGTTTCGGCTGGCGAAAAAGGGGTACTTCTCCTCCCCGGTCTTCCTGGGGGCAAGACCGGAGTAAAACAGCGCGATGGTCCCGTCAGGCAGGGAATCATAGAGCCTGCTGCGGTTCCCCGCGTGAAACGCCGAATTCAAGGAAATCCCTCCAATGCAAAAGTATGCCATGCTGTGCATCCTTATCACATTCTGCTCCAGCATGAATCCCATGATAGACCCCGGCCATGAAAATGTCAATAGTCATTCATAACGGAAGGAAATTCGGCAAAAGGGAGTATTTCCGGCTTTTTCACAGAATCCTCCCCCTCTAGGTGTGGGATTTCCGGGGAAAAGCCACAAATTTCCCCCGGCTTTTCCGGGGAAAGTTACAAACTTCGTGCCCATTTCGCCCGGAAACCGGGGAACTGCTCCGGCGGGGACCCCTCCCGCCGGCGGGGATCCGAGGCCCGGCGGCGTGCACCGGGGACCCCGGAAAGCGGCCCCACCGCCCCTCCTGCCGGAGGGGGCATGCCTCTCCAGGCCCGGACAGGGGCTCCGGCCGGATCTGCCCGGCGGCGATTGGGAGAAACGGTCCGCCGCCCCTGCCAGGGGCTGGGAACCCGGGAGCAGAGTTCCAACCGGACGCCGAAACCTGCCACGCCGCCTCCGGGATGTGCCGGTTTCCTGGGGGGCCGGGAGGGAGAACGCCTCCATGGGGCATACGGATCTGCCCCATCTTCTGCCCATTCTCCGCCCCTCCCCGGGGGCCCTCCGGAGCGTTCTCTGCCTTTTTTCCCAGAAAGTGTGCGCAAAACCCGGTTTACCCAGAATCCGGTGAAGATTTTACCGGCCTTCCGGGGCCGGAGCCAAAGTGAAACGCTGATGAAAAAAGGGCTTGCAAGGACATCACTGATATGATATACTGTTAGCATGAACCGGACCGGCAGAGACCCTGGAAGCTGCTGCAGCGGCCGCCAAGGGGATTCTCCTTTTCTCTCCGCCCCCTCCGGTCCTGTTTCACCCTGGGTACCCCATCATTCACAAGAATCATTCGAGGAGGAACAGTATGACAATCATTCCCAGCCCCTCAGGGGGTGCATTTCCTGATGGTCCGCCCCCGGTCCCCGGGAAGCCCAACCAGCAGAAGATGGTCCAGAACCGCAAGATCCTGCGTCGCCGGAAGGAGAAGCGGGACAAGGCCCGGAGGAAGAAGAAGGAGGAGCGCACCAGACTTGCTCTGGCAAATGACAAACCTGCTCCCAGCCTGGGCACGGTGGAAAAGGCGACGGAGGAGGCCAAGAAGTCCTCCTTCATGAGCGACACCTTTCTCCGCGTGTGCCTCGCCTTTTACTTCTACTGCGGCAGACATGTCCTGGCCCGCCAGGCAGTGAGCCTGATCTTCCGGATTCTCACAGGCATTCCCGATCTGGAAATCATCCACCTGGAGACCCAGACCGATCTCCCCTCATTCCGCGGGCGCAGTTCCATTGTGGACATCACCGGCTGGGACATGCAGGGACGGATTTTCCTCCTCGAAATCGAGAACAAGGGGTCCCGGGCGACCTTCCAGCGCCTGTTCCACTCCGCAGAACTGGCCAGTGCCCAGTATGTGGGCAAGGGCACGGAT
>CAYXVN010000144.1:0-3243 GCA_964468565.1 uncultured Oscillospiraceae bacterium
GAGAAAGACGGGGCGCTGCTTCTCGATGGGAATCTCATAGCCGTAGCGCTCGTCCCGGGTAAAATAAGCCGTCATGGCGTTTTTGATCTGATCCTTTGCTTCCCTGATATTCATAAAAAGATATGCTCCTTTCCGTATCCTTCCCGGTTCACACTTCCTCCGGCCGCAGCACCAGGCGGATGGCCCAGGAGGGGATCTCCGGAATCATGTCCTCCTCGTCCACAAAGACGAAGGCGGTGGGGTAGTGGGGCATCTGCTCGGGGAACACCCCGTAGCCGTCCGTGAAATAGATGAGCCCCTTCAGATGCTGGAAGGCCCCCTCCTGCTCCAGCCGGGCCACGTAGGAGAAGACCGGGCGGAAATCCGTCCCCCCGAACCCCCGCAGTCTCATGCTGCGGATGTAGGTGTCAAACTCCTCCTGGCTGGTGATCCGGGCATCCTCCTGTACCCTGGCATCGCACTGGATGATGTGGAGGTTGATCCGGTGGAAGAAGTTCTCCTCCTGCTTGAGGATGTTGTAGGTCTTCTGGAGAAACCGCTGCACCAGCTCCCCCTGGACGGAGCCGGAGGTGTCGATGGCGATGACAAACTCCCGCACCCGCAGCACCTCCTTGTACTCCAGCGGCTCCACCAGAGGCATGTTCTCAAAGAGGTTGAGCCCGTAGGTGTAGAAGATCTGGTCGAACTCGTCATCGTTGATCTTCATCACCTCCCCCAGCACGGAAAACTTGCGCAGGAAGGCGCTGTAGTCGTACTTCTCCCGGGTTACGCTGCGCAGGTTCTGGATCATGGTTCCCGCAGTGTCCCCCCGGTCCCTGGAGCGGGTCTCCAGGTCCACCTGCATGCGCTCGGCGATGTCCTTCCAGGTCTCCATGATCTCCTCCCGGCTCATCCGCCGCTGCGGGCCGGAGCGGGGCTCCGGAGGCCGGTCCCGGGAGGAGGTACTGCCACCACCGGAGGGATTCTCCTCCTCCCGGGAGTCCTCCTGACTGCCGGAGCCGCCTCCTTCGGCCTGCTCCCGGTGCGGATCCCCGGAGGACTCCCCCTCTGCGTCCGCAGACTCTTCACCCTGGGAATCCTGCCCCTGGGTTTCGTCACCGGATCCCTCTCCCTGGGGATCCTGCTCTTCCCCTTCGCCGCCCGCTTCTCCGCTCTGGGGATCCTGCCCTTCCCCTTCGCCGCCCGCTTCTCCGCTCTGGGGATCCTGCTCCGGAGTTCTCCGCTCATACCAGGGGTCGTGGCAGTCCCCCGCAAAGACTCCGGCCCACTCTTCCATGGTCTTCCGGGGCAGGGCTCCATCCAGCAGCCAGCGGTAGATCTTCTCCGCGGTCATGTGCCCCACAGCGGCCTTCACCTTCTCCAGAATCCCGCCCTGGCGCTTCTCCCGCTCCGTCACCGTACAGGAGAGGGCCAGTTCATTGATGACCGCCTCCGTGGCCATGTCGCAGGCCAGGTCCCAGCACTCCCGGTCCACCAGGGTCAGCGCAAAGCTGTGGTGAAAGATGCAGTGCAGCACCATATGCAGGTAGTCCCGCACCGGCACCTGGCGGTCCTCCCGGTAGCTGCGCAGCAGTTCCGGGGCGCTGAACCAGATCTGCCTGCCGTCCGTGGCCAGCCGGCAGGGGCCGGGGGTCAGGTCAAACTGGCTGAGCGCCATATCCAGAAACCGCAGATTCACCAGCAGGGTATTCCGGGACAGGGTCAGCACCTCCCGGGCCAGCCGGTCCATCTGCAATTCCAAACTCTCACGGTCGTTGTCCATGTCTCAATCATTCAGACAGGTGCCGCAGCGGCCCTGTCCGCCTCCTTCCTGAATTTCAGCGGTCTGGACGAAAGACATCTGCCGCCCTTCCCCCCATCTCCAGGCTGTCCCCGGGGGAGGGAAACCGCCCCATGGTGAAGCGGGAGAGGGCTGGCATCCCGGAACCGGGCAGGGGGCAGAGGCCACCGGGAGGTCCCGGAGGTCGGTGCCGGCTGCCGGGGACAACACCGGGGAATGGCCTTCCGCCTGCTCCCCCCGCCGCCGGAGAGGGAAGTTCTGTTCCCCCATGGGGATGCAGATCCCGTTTCCCAGGGAACTTCTCTTCCTGTCTTTCGCAGATTATATCATACCAGAGGATCTGTCCCCGGAACCGGACAGATTCCTTTTCCGGCCGTAGAAATTCCCTGAGGAGTCAGGACCGGTTTTGTCAGATGTTCCAAAAAATCAGTAAAACAAGGGAAACTGGACATTTTCCTTGTCCGTTTGTTCAAAATTCCCTTCAGTTCCCCTCCGGCCCCGGAGAGTTCATTTTCCCCTCCTGCCCGGGTTTCGGTGAGGTACCGGAGGAGAACCGCTGTGAAGCTGTGGCCGAAAGGGGGACCTTTAAAAAATCATCCTGAAGTTTTTCCCGGCGAACCGGGTCCTCTCCGGAAGGAACATACTTTTTATCTTCCCCTCTCCCCCCGGACTTCTCCGGCACCCGGCGGCCTGCTGCCCCTCCCCCATGGTCGGCAGGAACAGAAGACCAGGATCCTTGCCCCAGGGCCCTCTCCCGCCCCCAGGTCCTTCCTGCCCCTCCTGCCCATCACAGGGGAGGCCCCGGCGTCCGGAGGAGGAGAGGGTTCCAGCGATTCTTCCGCACCGGGACGGGCAGTGCTGCTGTTTCCTCCGAGACCGGAACTCCCGGCAGAGGGAGCGCAGTCTTCTGCCGCCGGAGGACACTCTGGCCCGGTACCAGCGGGTCTGAGGCCATTTTGCCCCGCTTTCTGCCCCCTGTCCTGCTTTTCGGAGGGGACCCGGCAACCAGGCGGCCCCGCCAATTCTGCAGGAGTGGGAGATGTTCCCCATGATGAGAAGCGGCAATTCACCCGGCCCGGTAACCCGGCTGTGCACCCTCCTCTTCCTGCCCCCGAGGCGGGAGGCCTCCAGGCTGCTGATGATGATGCCTGTTTCCCGGCACCGGTCTGCTCCTCAACCCTGGGATGTGACCGGAGCCTTCGCGGGTTCTGTCTGCTGCCGGACTGCTGCCACCCTTCCTTCTGATGTTGGGCATGCCACCCGGCATCCCCTCTGTCCGGAAAGCTGCTCCGCCAGACTGCCCTCCACCGGAGCTGCTCACCACCGGGGAGATGATGGTGGGGCTCCGCCGGTTTCCCCGGCCAGCTGCCTTCCGGTATCCTCCGGCAGTGTCTCCATCGTGCCGGGGAGTTCACCCCTGGTGGCAGACAGACAGAGACCTCCGGACCGGGCGTCCCTTCCGA
>CAYXVN010000144.1:3343-6664 GCA_964468565.1 uncultured Oscillospiraceae bacterium
AGTTCACCCCTGGTGGCAGACAGACAGAGACCTCCGGACCGGGCGTCCCTTCCGAATACATTCCGGTGGACATTGCCAGTGCCTGCCCGGGCCTGCCGGAGTCCCCGAACCTGGAGCGTATCCTGCGGAGCGGGGACATCCCTGGGAACCGGGTCCACGCCATCCCCATCCACCGCACCCATCTGGAGAGGGGAGAGGGCAGCTGCCGGTATCCGCTGAAGGAGGCCTGCCCCTCCAGGGATGCACCATATCCGAATCTGCTTCATCCAGCTATGCGGCAGGCCTGGAATGGCCCTCCAGCAGGCGGAGCGGATGCCGGCGCCTGGAAGGAGGAGTCCATGAAGGTCTGCCGTCCCCCTCTTTGCCCCCTGGGCGGATTCGTTTCACACCGGGTGAAGCCGGCCGCTTCAGACAAATTCAGACCGGAAACCCTTCCCGGGCTTCCGGCCTGGTTTCGTCACCGGACAATCTCGCCGGACTCCGGTTCCTCCGGGGCATCCGCACCAGGCTCCGGCTCAGACACCCCGGCCCCCTTCGCCCGCTTCTCCTGTGGCCAGGGAATCCCGTTTACCGTGGCGCAGGACGACTGCCACTGGGGCATCTCCGTGCGGATCAGCCTGCGGACCCTTTCCAACTCCCTGTGGGAGATCCGCTGCTGCCGGTCCATGGCTGCGTAGAATTTCTTCAGGGTAGCCGCCATGTGGCGGATGTCCTCAGGGGTGGTGAAGCGCCCCTTGCGGACGTAGAAGTAGTTGAAGAACCCGTCCATGTACGCCGGCCCCTCCTCCATCCGCTTTCCGCCCTCGTAATTGAGCAGATAGTCATTGAGAAAGAACCGGATGTTCTCCTCATGCCGGTTCCGGCTGAAGGGCTTCAGATTGCGGATATAGTAGCGGAAGATGCGGATACATTCCTCGTTCTCCCTCTCAATTCTGCCCCGCAGTGCCTCCGGAACATAACGGCTGGTCTTCATCCCAGATTCTCCTCCCCAGCCGCGGCGTCCTCTGCCGTAGCGCGGCCTGCTTCCTCTCCCGGACTGTTCCCTCCATCCGTGCTGACCGGCAGGGCACCGGGCAGTCCCGGACCCTCCGGAGAACAGACCGCCCCGTCCCCCGGAATGCCCCTGGCCCCGGAGAGCCCTGCCCGGATGAGCCGGCTTTCATCTCATTATACCATCCGCCTCCCCGCTGCGCAATCCGGTCTTTCCTCCGTGCCGGCGGGGGAAGGACCTGAGAAAGGCGGCGGGCCCGGTTGCCTCAAGGTCAGGACCCGCCTCCATGAAACAGGACATGCCGCCTCAGCCCCCGGAGACCGGATCTCCCGGTCCGGACCCGGTATCCGGGTGCACCCCGGAATCTGATGCGGGTCATTGGCGAAGATGCCGGGCTATGCATCGTAATGGGGGACAGGAACGGCACATGAGGGCCCGGCGGCTGTGCAGGAGAGGGAATGGGCAGATGTCCGGCGGCAGGACTGCCGCATCCGGGAGGGCACAAAGCACAGCATCGCTGCACCCCCAAGGCATCCCACTCAGGAGGGGGACGGAACCGGCAGTGCCGCCAGTCCGGAGGGGCGCCCCGTGCTTCAGACCGGGGAGAGACCTCAGACCTGGCTCCACCAGGGGAATCTGCTGCGGCCTGGCAGGCTGCAGCCACACCGGTCCTGCAACCTGGATAACTGCGGCCTCGGCACTGCGGGGCAGGGGAACAGGGGGACTGTTCCCACTGGTGGCATCGGGACGGCGCAGTTTCCCCCTGGAGCTGATCCCGGCCGGCCCAGGCCTGCGGTCACCGGGGGACTCCTTCACCAGGCTCCCCTCCGGGTTCTGCCCGCTCCGGAATGGGTCCCGCCCCTCCGGATGGTTCCGGATGAGCGTTTTTTACCCGAAACAGCAGGATATTACCCTTGTACTGCCGGAGCAGGTGCGCTACCATAAGAGGAGCCCGCCCCGTGGGGCAAAACCGTCCCCCCTCTCCCACCCCCAGGGGCACTGAATCCGGGAAAGGAGCGATTCCCGTGGAAGACACCAGCCGGCAATCTCAGATTTCCTCCTATGTCCAGGCGCTCCGGGAGCAGGAGCGCAGCCCGGCCACCATTCAGAAGTACAGCCGCATTGTCTCCCAGTTTCTCCTCTGGCTGGACGGGGCGACCATCACCAAGGAGGTCATGATCGCCTGGAAGGCGGAGCTTCAGGAGCACTGCGCCGCCTCCACGGTGAACGCCAAGCTGTCCGCCGTAAACGGCTTTCTCCGGCACATCGGGCTGGAGTCCTGCCGGGTCCGGCCCCTGACCATCCAGAGGCGGACCTTCTCCAGCACCAGCCAGGCCATGGAGAAGGAGGAGTACAGGACCCTGGTCCAAACCGCCGTCCACACCGGCCGCATCCGTCTGGCCCTGATTCTGGAGACCATCGGGTCAACGGGCATCCGGGTATCTGAACTGCGCTTCATCACCGTGGAGAGTCTGGAAACCGGCCGTGCCCAGATCTCCCTGAAGGGCAAGATCCGCACCATCCTTCTGCCTGACGCCCTCCGGGTCAAGCTGCTGCGCTATGCCCGGGAGCAGGGGATCTCCTCCGGAGAGATCTTCCGCACCCGCACCGGGCGGGGCATCTCCCGGGGCCAGATCTGGGCGGAGATGAAGTCCCTCTGCCAGGCAGCCGGGGTGGATCCCCGGAAGACCTTCCCCCACAACCTCCGCCACCTCTTTGCCGTGACCTTCTACCGCAGCTTCCCGGACATCTCCACCCTGGCGGACCTCCTGGGCCACTCCAGCATTCAGACCACCCGCATCTACCTGGTCTCCCCGGGGGAGGAGCACCTGCGGCTGCTCAACTGCCTGGATCTGGTCCTGCCGGAGGACTTCTCCGGACCCTCCGGCAGCACCCCGCCCGCTCCGGCGCAGCAGAAGCCCCAGGGAGAATCTCCCTGGCCGGAGACCCTGAAAGTCCCGGTTCCGGACACCCCCAATCTCCCGGCCAAAGAGACCCCGGCCTGCCACAGTCCCTGAGACACAGGCCTTCAGTCCCCCGGGACCCTCCGTCTTCGCCGGAGACATCCCCCGCCAGGGAATTCCGGTTCCCGCTGCCTTCTGCACCCGGTCCCGCTTCTCCAGAGAGTGTCACCCTCCACTGTGCCAGGCCGGTCAGCAGGTGCAGTGCGCCCGTTCCCCCGGGCGCACAGCAATCCTGCCAAACCCAGGGGCTTTGGGACAGGGGTCCGGCAGGGGAGGGGAGTGGGAGCGGCACCGCCAGGGACATCCGGAGGGGGGGCACAGGGGAGGCCTGAGATCTGCCCCTTTCGTCCACAAGACCATCTGCAG
>CAYXVN010000145.1:0-6663 GCA_964468565.1 uncultured Oscillospiraceae bacterium
GTGGATGTGCCCGGCTGCATCTCCCTGATCCGGGAGGGCTGCTGCCGGGAGCAGGGACAACCCCCAGGTGCTTATCCTGTACCGGGAATTCCTGGGCATCCCCCCCCGGCAGTGGTCTGACCAGGCAGCTGCTCCACACCCACCACCGGGGCCGGAAAATGCCCTGGGAATGCTGACTTCCTGCCGCCTCGGGCACTGGCGGTCCTGTCAGCAGCGCCCCTTTTCGCCGTGGGAAAAAGGGGGCGGTCCCGCTGCCCGCGAAACCGTCCCCCGGCTGTGTTTTCGTTTTTTCCTGCGGCGTACCCTTCCCCGCGGCACTCAGCGCCGCAGGCCGTTCAGGCTCACCCGCTTGAGCACCACCCGGGATTTCTTGTAGAGATAGCGGGCCCTGGCCATCTTCTGGCCCCTGGCATAGAGCCGGTCGATCTCCTCCCCATGGGGCAGGGGATCCTCCTCGAAGGTCTCAATCTTCCTGCGGATGTCCGGAAACTGCAGGCAGTAGAGCATCTTGTACCAGAGGTCGCTCTCCCGGGTGGTCTCCCGCTGCCAGTAGGCATCAAACTGGTCCGCCATGGGAGCAAACATGACGGCGTCCATCTCCTCTTTGGTGTAGTACCCCTCTTCGATGGCCATGGGCACGATGTCCGTACCGGGGAGGAAGTTCAGCCCGTGAAGCTGCAGCTCGTAGGGGCCCACCATCCGTTTGGCCAGGAAGTAGCTCTCCTTCAGATCCTCAATGGTCTCAAAGGGGTGCTGCAGCATGAAGTCGTAGGAGCACCAGAAGACCCCGGATTCCCGGATGATGCGGGTGGCCTCCACAATGTCCTCCTGGGTCTCGTAGCGGTGAAAGACGTCCCGGCGGATGTGCTCGGAGCCGGACTGGATGCCCATGATGACCTCGGTGAGCCCCACCTTCACCAGCTTGCGGAGCACCTCCGGGTCCACCATCTTGGGGTGGGTCCAGATGGTGAAGGGCAGGTTGATGTGTTTGTGGTACTCCTCCACAAATTCGTCCACCCAGCCGGGCAGGTTGGGGAAGATCTCATCGTAGAAGTGGACAAAGGCGATGTGCCTGCACTGCTTCTTGGCCTCGATGAGCTCCTCCATGATGCTCCCCACGGAACGGGTGCGCACCCCGTGAATGCCCCTGGGCAGCAGAGCCCGGAGATTGCGGCAGCAGCAGTAGGAGCAGGTGAAGGGACAGCCCCGGGAGGCAATGACCTCATAGCTGAGGGTGCCCAGCTGGGGATCCCCCTCGGTTCTGGTGTCATTGTCAATAAAACAGGCATTCGTGCTGTTGATGACGGGGATGCCGTAGGCATCAATGTCGTTGGTCAGGTCCCCGATCTCGTTGATCACGTTTTCCTCTCCGTTCCGGTAGCAGAGGCTGGGCATGGGGTGCCAGTCCAGGCCGTTCACCAGACAGCGGGCCAGCCGGCACATGGCCGTCTCCCCGTCGCTGCGGATGACAAAGGGAATGCCCCGGTCCAGGAAATAGCCGGGAAACATGGTGGCAAAGGCCCCGCCACACACGATGGGAACCTGGGGAAAGCCGGTGCGCAGGGTATTCGCCACCCGGTCAATGGTCTCCAGGTACATGGAGGACATGACAGACAGCCCGATGAGATCCGGCCGGAAGGCCGCCACGTCCTCCCGCAGCAGTTCCAGCTCCCGCTCCGTAGTGGGCCTGGGGTGCAGGCTGTTGAAGTCCTTGTAGTACACCGTGCGCACCGTGTGGTGTTCCCGCACCAGGGCCCCCTCCAGGTAGCGGACCCCCAGCGCCTTGCGGTTGTAAAACGCGATGAGCAGAACCCTTGCTTTCTTCATGTATAAATCCTTTCCTCTGTCGCAATCCGACAGACCCGTTCCTCAGATCCGGACCCTGACCTTCCAGGCTCCCTGCCTGCCAGTATAGCAGTGCCGGCGGGAAAAGGCAAGTCCCCTCCCCGGAATTGTCCGCCCCGGAGAACCTGCCCCCCCACCCTCCATCCTCCGGTGCCCAGGTCCGGCAGGGCTGTCCCTTCCGGAACCCGGGAAATTCCCAGGTCCCTGCGAACCGGGCTGTCCTGAAGGCAGCACCCTCCGGTTCTCCTCTCTTCCCACCCGGACATGCCGGGATACCGATGGAATTGGGCCATGCTCCGGCTCCGCTTTCATGCGGAAGAGGCCGGTTCGGTTCCCTCCGGAGGGCCGGAACCCCTCTCTCACCCCCGCCCAGCACCCGGGGGGAGAATGCCGCCGGGCCTGGACCGGGAATTTTACGGCGAGGTCTGCACTCCCGGCATCCGGGTCCGTCTCCCGGCAGGCCCCACCGGAGGGGTCCGAAAAAATCGTGGCGGCTCTCTGCGGGTCCTCTCAGACCGGGAGTTCTGCAGCACAAAAGTTCCCTCAAGATCTCAGGGATCCGGACGGCAGGCTGCAGTTCCCTCTCCTTCCCGTGACGGTATCTCCCAGGTTTTCCCCCGTCCTTCTTCACCGGTTTTCCACATTCTCCACAGCCTTTACCACACGTTTTCCCCGGATCCGGTAGACAACCGGGGCCCCAGGGGAGAATTCCGGGGCCTTACGCCCTGAATCCGCCATCCCCTACGCCCGGCGGTGAGAAGGCCCTCTCTGCCGGGCCCACGAAAAGGGGCCGGCAGTCCTCCGTGGCTGCCGGCCCCTGGTACATGTTCTCACCCGTCTGCATCTCCGCTCTCCTCCTGCTCATCCTGTCCGAAGAGCTCTGCCGCCAGCCTGTGGCAGCCGGGCAGTGACTCCAGCAGGAAGCGGACATAGGTGCGGTCCGGCCCGGTGAACTCCCTGAGGAAGGTCTGCCCCTCCGGGCTGCGGACAAAGGCCACCGCCTGGGTGCGGGGCAGGGTGTTCTCCAGAATCTCCACCACCCTCCAGCGCTTCTCCGGGGTGCGGGCTTCCTTTACCAGGGACTGAAACCAGACCTCCCGCCCCCGGGGGGTAAAGTCCCCGGATTCGTCCGCCCGGAAGGGCCGGGGACTGGCGCAGGCCAGGATCTCCCCGGACACTTTGGGATTGGGCTGGTAGAGCTGGAATCTGCCGTGGCGGCCCTCCACCCAGGACCACAGGATCACCGGCTCCTCCTGCCCCAGAACCGGGACCTTCAGCTCCTTGAGCTCATCCAGATACCTGCCCACCGCCGCCTTGGTGGTGAGGCTGCGGCTTTCCAGGTAATCCGCCACATCGTGAAACCAGGTGCGGCCGGACTGGTAGATGTACTTCAGCACCATCAGCTGGGAGGGATTCAGGGTGGCATAGACGTCCAGCTGGGCCTGCCTCTCCCCCTGGAAGCTGTTCTCCCGGTCCAGGAAGGACCGCAGCACCGCCCGGGTCCTGGCCGCCAGCGTCCCCGGCGCGGAGAGGGAGGGGGAGAGATCCTGCTCCAGATCAATGAACATGCCGTGCCAGCGGCAGGAGGGAGGGATATTGGGACTCAGGAAGAAAGTGAGCTCAGGCCTGATGCCCCCCTCCGGCACGGACATGCTGTCAAACAGGGCCGATGCGGCACCGCCGAAGCTCACCGCCTCCTCCAGGGTCCCCAGCCCGGTCAGGGTGTTCAGGGCCTTCTCCGGCTCCCGCTGACAGGTCTCCCAGAAGGCCCAGTCGAAGGTGAAGCTTTTCCGGTAGTGCCCGTCCGCCCTCACATCCGGCATGATGACATAGGTATTCCCCTCCATGATCCCCAGGAACCGGGAGCCAAGGGAAGCGCCCCTGGTCAGGCCCTTCCCCTCCCAGCGGATCTTCAGGGTCCCGAAGTCCCCCTCTGCGCTCTCCAGCATGGTCTCCACCCCATAGGGAAAGAATCCGCTGCTGGGGAGAATTCCCGCACAGGGAATGCTCTTCTCCGCCTTCTTCTCCGCCTTGCGAAACTGCTTTGTCAGACAGTCCTCCAGCCAGGTCTCCAGCTCCGCCTCCGGCAGCGTGCGGGCGGCGCGGAAGAGCCCGCTGCCCCCGGCCTCCGCGGGGATGGACTCCTCCTCCTGATAGCGCACCTGGAAGGTGCACCTGGTGTTCAGAGTGTAGTCGTCCTCCAGTCTGACCTCCAGGGAACAGCCTGTCAGCACGGCAGGAAAGACAGACCTTTTCACCCACTCCGGCAGGTGGAGAGAATCTGCCCTGGCGGTGAGAGCGGCATTCAGCTGCTCCTCCACCGCCTCCTTCAGCTTCGGCTCCAGCCGGCGGAACACCTCCTCCACCACCTGCGGCAGAGTCCGCTTTCCCAGGGAGAACTTCTCCGGCATGGGAACTACCCTGTCGAAAAAGGGGTGACAGCTCAGCAGGCCGGGCTTATCCGAATCCCAGGACAGGGGTATGCCCTGAAACATCCGGTCCGCTTCCCTCCCTACCCGGTCGTTCAGCTGCTGATCCAGTTCCTCAATCCGCTTCTCCATGGGGCTGTCCTCGGGCAGGGTGAGGTTCAGGGGATCCCGCACCGTCCGGGAGGCGTTCAGCCCGTGGTAGTCGAAGGTACATATGACCTGGAGGTTGATATCCCGGTACCGGCCATACAGGGAGGTGGAGACCACCAGCAGCCGCACCGGAACCGGTGCCTGGGCAAAGCACTCCACCGCCCGCTTCTTCATCTCCCCCTGCATCGCCTCCTGCAGCTGCTGCCAGCAGGGGCGTTCCCTGTACTCCTCCAGCAGCGAGGGTCTGGGGGGCTGCATCCCCCGGTTCTTCCTGTTCTTCCGGCTCATCCGGCACCTCCTGCATATTCTGGCCCCGGCCGGAGGGATTCCGGCCGGAAGCCCGGTTTTCTCTTCTCCCCCATGGGCGGCCCGCTCCCCTTCTCCCCTCCCCGCCGGGGCGCATTGCATTCCGCTCCCCCCTGTGGTAAGATACCCTGGAAGGGAGTGAATGAACGTGCAGTACCGGACAGACCGCTACGGGAACCGGATCTCCGTCCTGGGATTCGGCTGCCTGCGCTTCCAGAAGAAAGGGAGGCAGATTGACCTGGAGGAGACCGAGCGGGACATCCTGGCGGCCTTTCGCGGGGGCGTCAACTACTATGACACCGCCTACATCTATCCCGGCAGCGAGGAGGCCCTGGGCACCATTCTGGCAAAACACGGCATCCGGGACCAGGTGTACCTGGCCACCAAGCTGCCCCATTACCTGATCCGCAGCCGGGAGGGACTGGAGAAACTGTTCCAGGAACAGCTGCGCCGCCTGAAGACAGACCACATCGACTACTACCTGATGCATATGCTGACGGATCCCCAGACCTGGGAGCGGCTGAAGGGCCTGGGGGTGGCGGAATGGCTGGAGGAGAAAAAGCACAGCGGCGCCATCCGCCAGGTGGGGTTCTCCTACCACGGCAATTCCCATGTCTTCTGCCAGCTGGTGGACGTCTGGGACTGGGACTTCGTGCAGATCCAGTACAATTACTTTGACCGCCACACCCAGGCGGGGGAGAAGGGGCTGAAGTACGCCCACGCCAGGGGACTGCCCGTCATCATCATGGAGCCCCTGCGGGGCGGGCGCCTGGTGAAGATGCTCCCCGAGGAAGCCCGGAAGATCTTCGCCGCCCATCCCAAAGGCTACACCCCCGCCCAGTGGGCCTTCCGCTGGCTCTACAGCCAGCCGGAGGTGACCTGCGTCCTCTCCGGCATGAACTCCGTGGAGATGGTGGAGGACAACGTCCGCACCGCCTGCGATGCCAGAGTCGGGGAGATCGGGCCGGAGGAGGACGCCATGCTGCAGCAGGTGGTGGCCGCCATCAATGCCGGAATGAAGGTGGGCTGTACCGCCTGCGGCTACTGCATGCCCTGTCCCCGGCACGTGGACATCCCGGGCACCTTCTCCGCCTACAACCGCAGATTCACCGAGGGAAGCTTTGCCGCCCTGCGGGAGTACGCCATGGCCACCGCCCTCCGCCAGACCTCCGCCGCGGCCTCCAACTGTGTGGGCTGCGGCAGGTGCGAGCAGCACTGCCCCCAGCATATCCCCATCCGACAGGAACTGAAACAGGCGGCCAAAACCCTGGAGACCCCGGTCTACCGCATCGCCCGCCGGGCCATCCGCCTTCTGAAGGCATTCTGAACTGCGCCCCTGGGGGAGTCCCATTATATTCCACCCTGGCACCCCTGTCAAACTGAAAACACAAAAAAGCACCGTCTCCCGAAGACAGGCTGTTCGGGGTCAGAGGCACCTCCGCCCAGGGCTCATTCCCCTGGAAACCGGCCCGGATGGGTGTTCTTCTCCAGGTCCCCGCAGTCCCTTCCCGGCCATACGGGGTACACGCCTCCGGAGTTTCATGGAACATCTGCCCATCCGGGCCAGGCTCCCGGTACTCTCCGGGCTGTTCCGGAATCTCTCCCCTCCCCTTTCCCCGCACCCGGGTGTTGACAGGGGCCCGCCCTCTGGAGTATTCTTGCCCCGGAAGACTTTCCGGCATCAGTTCACCAAGCGAGAAGGAGACCGCCATGGCGAGAAAGAAGAAGGATACGGAACCCAAGCGTGCGGCTGACCCCAACGTCATGGGCCTGCACGCCCAGGTGGTGGAGCAGCCCATCACCGAGACGCTGGAACTCAACTACATGCCCTACGCCATGTCCGTCATCGTCTCCCGGGCCATCCCGGAAATTGACGGCTTCAAGCCCTCCCACCGGAAGCTGCTGTACACCATGTACCAGATGAAGCTGCTGG
>CAYXVN010000146.1:0-6584 GCA_964468565.1 uncultured Oscillospiraceae bacterium
TTCTGCCGAAGATACTTGTCTGGAGACGGACCGGAAAAATAGGTGATGCCAACATTCACGGACAGAACTTCGGTTCTGTCCGTTTTTTCGCATTCCTCCAGAGGCCGGGCGGGGTTTTTCCCGGGTTCTCCCGGCGACCCCTCCGGCGCTCCATCCCGCTTCCGGCCCTGCAGACAGCGGCGAGTCCAGAAAGGAGATCATCGTGAACACACTGATGCATATCTGCTGCGCCCCCTGCGCCAACCGCCCCATTGCCCTGCTGCGCAGCGAGGGGACGGGGGTTACCGGCTTCTGGTTCAACCCCAATATCCACCCCTACACGGAGTACCAGGCCCGCAAGCACACGCTGGAGGGCTACGCGAAGGAGATCGGGATGAAGCTGATCATCGGGGGCACCTACGACCTGCGGACCTTCATTACCCATGTGGCGGGAAACATCGACGGGCGCTGTGCCTACTGCTATGCGGTGCGCATGGAGGAGACGGCCCGCTATGCAGCGGAGCACGGGTATGACAGCTTCACCACTTCTCTGCTGATCTCCCCCTACCAGCAGCACGAGGCGATTGCCGCTGTGGCCAGGACCATGGGGGAGCGCTATGGAGTTGCCTTTCTCTACCGGGATTTCCGGCCCCTGTTTCTCCAGGGCCAGCAGTTTGCCCGGGAACACGGGTTCTATATGCAGAAGTACTGCGGCTGCATCTTCAGCGAGGAGGAGCGGTACATGGGTGCAAAGTGGAGGAAGGCGGCCCGCCGCCAGAGGGGCAGTTCTGACCGGAAGCCGGAGGGGGGCAGCTGAAAAGGGACGGGATCCCGGGCTGGAGCACCACGCCAGGGGCCCGGCTCCCTTATTAAACAGGATACTGTATAAAAAGGGAAAACCTGAGCCTCGCTGCCCGCATGAATCCCCCGGTTCCATCCGTTCCGGGTTCAGGCTTTGGGTTGCTCCTGCCATGTCCGGCAGGTCCGGCTTCCGAAGGGGCCAGGGGCTGCCCCATCCTGTCATCTTCCCCGAAATACGCTGCAGGCCGGAACAGGACTGCGGCCTGCCGCAGAGGCGGCAGACCGCAGTAAGGGACAGATGCAGGCGGATTCGGGAAAATGGTTCAGCGCCAGAACAGCTGGACGGAGCCGAACATGCCGGTGGGCTCCAAAGCCTCGTGGGAGAAATCAAAGGGCGCCTGGGGGAAGTTCATCTGTTCCCGGGCCGGGGTGGTGGCGACCTCCACCGTGAGAGTGCTCTCCCCTGGGGGGAGGGAACCCAGGGAGACGGCGTAGGGCGGGGTCAGGCAGGAGCCTACGCTGGTGCCGTTTACCGATACGGTCATGACCTCATAGACATTTTCGGCCAGGAGAATTGTCTCGGCGGCCTGGCAGGGGAGGGAGATGGTTTTTTCGTAGCGGATCACCCCGGAGAAGGTGGGGTCGGTGTCACTGACGGGCTGAAGGTGGGTGACGGACTGGGACTGGGACATGTGGGGATAGTCCAGAGCCTTTGCCCGGCTTACGGTCCAGTCCCGGGAGAGATCCAGGCAGCGGCAGGCCTGCAGCCGCTCCGAGAGGCTGTGCCAGAGGGGAAGGCCGGTGTGCTCCCCGTCTTCCACCAGCACCAGGCTCTCGCCGGGTTCCAGGACAACGGGGATCCGGGTCTCCCCTTGGGCGCATTCCGTGTCGGCACGATCATACCGGTCGGCCATGGCATCCCAGACCAGATAGCCGGACTCGCCGGGCAGGGTGAGCTTTCCGGCGTAGGGGTGTTCGGGATCGCCGTTGACCAGCATGATAAGGGTGCGACCGTCCTTCTCATAGTGGTAGGCCAGGATGGAGGGACTCTGGGGCACAAGGGCCATTTTGCCCAGGCCAAGGTTTCTCACCGCTTCGGCCAGCTGGGAGAGATCGGCCGTGAGTACCCGGTCCGCCCAGTTCCGGGGGGCATCCCCCAGGACGGCTTTGGGCAGGGAGCCGGCAAAGAGGACCGGCAGGCCCTGGGCCTGGGCCACAAAGCGGGCCAGCCGGGCGGGAATGTACTCCGCCTGGGGCACAATCAGGGCCCCCATGGGGATCTGATTGATGGTCAGAATGCCGTTTTCCAGGCTGCCCTCACAGGAGGCCAGGTCGCAGAGCATGTCCAGGGGCACGATCTCAAAGTCGATCTGCTGTTCCAGCAGAGCCCGGCAGACCTTCTGCATGGGCATCCGCTCCCCCGCCCAGTCAGCCTCCCCGTCGTAGAGGACGGCGCAGCTTGCCACGTGGGTGCCTCCGCTGAGACGGGAGCACATCCGCTGGGCGTAATGCATCAGCTGGGCAAACCAGGGGAACTGGGGGTTGTTGCCTCCGGCATAGAAGTGGGGCGGGCAGTCGATGTCGGGGTACTGGGCCATGGAGAAGGCATGGGGAACCAGGTAGTTGACCCCTTGGGCCAGAACGAAGTCCAGGAGATGCTTCATGTCCCGCACGCCGAAGCCCCAGCCGTAGGCCCCGAACAGTTCACACATGGTGCGCCCGTGCTTGCGGGGATCCAGATGGCCTGCGGAGGCCCCCATCTTCACCAGGGCAAAGTGGGTGAACTCTCCGTCGGAGTCCACCATCTGACGGCGCAGGACACAGGGTGCGCCGAAGTAGTACTGGCCGCCGATCACGTCCACACCGGCCATGTCCTGGCCGGCCATGGCCCGGAAGTAGTGGGCGGCACCCAGGCCCAGGCGGGAGTGGACGCTGTTGTCTTCCACCACGTGGCCGATGTACTCCACCCCGTGCTCCCGGCACCAGTCTCCGATGGTCCGGCTGAAGTTCTGCTCGTAGAGCCGGGAGGCGCAGTCCATGTAGTCGTAGCGGCTCAGGG
Source organism: uncultured Oscillospiraceae bacterium (assembly GCA_964468565.1). GTDB lineage: Bacteria > Bacillota > Clostridia > Oscillospirales > Oscillospiraceae > Lawsonibacter. The sequence continues at coordinate 2,840 of CAYXVN010000146.1, forward strand.
GCTGCAGGGTCCCCTCTGCCGTGTCCGCAAAGAGGAGGGGAAGCCGGCAGCGGAACTGCTCCCCCCAGCGCTCTTTCAGCATGGACTCCATCTCCCCGCTCCAGGGAAGGGCCATCTTCCGCCTGCCCAGGCGGGTGTCAAAGCACTGGTCGCTGAGATTGCCGAACTGGGGCTCGTCGGAGAAGAAACCGGCGATGGTTTTGCCGAACTCCTCCCGGTAGTGCTCCCAGTGGGCCTCATAGACCCCCTCAATCTGGGTGTGGGCGGACTCCCGGTCCAGCATGTTGATGTAGGTGGGGTTGCCGCCCCCCAGGCGGGTGCGGTAGATCACATGGACCCTCCACTGCCCCTCCGGCAGGGTGAACTGGCAGGTCCCGTCCCGGCAGAGGTCGGTCAGGTCGATGGCCTCTTCATGGAAGCGGTCCCCCTCCTCAAAGGGGAGGGCGACGGCGGCAAGAAGGGTGTTTCTGGCCTGCTCCTCGTAGTCCACCGGCTCTCCGATCTGCCAGAAGCCGATGGTGGGCTTGAGCATGCGGCCCACGTTCAGGGTCAGGGGACGGCTTGGCCCCAGGATGTCTGCCGTGGTGCAGTTGATGTACTGTTTCTTCCGCTCCGGGTAGCGTCTTTCAATGAGTCCGTTGGCATAGCCGGTGGGGAAGTGGCGGTCGTCCAGGATCCACACCTTCATGTCCCTGGCCCGGGCCTCCTCCAGGACGATGTCCATGTCGTGCCACCAGCCGGGTCCGCAGAAGTCATCGTGGGGTCTTGCCTCCACACACAGGGCGTGGATGCCGCACTCGGCAATTTTCCCGATCTCCCGCCGCAGGATCTCCTCCGGCTCTCCTCTCATCCAAAGAAAGGGAAATATGTTTCGATCCATCTGGGATCCTCCTTCGAATTCTTTTGCCGGAGCGCATTCCGGCTTGTGGAACAGGCCTGGGCCTGCAGTTCCCCGGGGGATCCGGGGTAGGGGGAAAGGGGGAGCGGCGCGTCCGGTCCGACGCGCCGCTCCGGATGCAGGAGGTCTGAAAGGCAGAATGCGGTTCAGAATGTGATGTCAATTTCGGTATTCAGGCAGTCCCGGCAGTTGCTCCCCGCATAGATGCGGAAGCGTCCGGACTCCAGGAGGTACTCACCGGCATCGTTGTAGAAGCCCATGTTCTGCTTGTTCAGGGTCATGGTGACCCTTCCGCTCTCCCCGGGGGCCAGGGTGATCTTGGCGAAGTTCTTCAGTTCCCGGACCGGGCGGACCAGGGTGGCGGCCACGTCCTGCAGATAGAGCTGGACGGTCTCGGTACCCTCCCGGGACCCGGTGTTGGTGACACGGACCGAGCACTGCAGGGCGTCAGGGGTTTCCTCCACAGTCAGGTCGGAGCAGGCAAAGGTGGTGTAGCTCAGGCCGTACCCGAAGGGGTAGAGGGGTTCAAAGCCGGCGTCCATGTAGCGGGAGGTGAACTTGCTGTGGCCGCCGGGGCGTCCGGTGTTGGGGTGATTGTAGTAGATGGGGCACATGCCGGTGACGGCCGGGAAGGAGGAGGCCAGTCTGCCCTCCGGGTTCTTTCTGCCCAGCAGCACATTGGCCACTGCATTGCCCATCTCCACTCCCAGGTGCCAGCACTCCAGCAGGGCGGGGACGTGCTCTGCCTCCCACTGGAGAGCCAGGGGACGGCCGTTCATAAGGCAGACGACTACCGGCTTGCCGGAGGCCAGGAGCTTCTCCAGAAGTTCCCGCTGCTTTCCGGGCATGGAGATGTCCGCCCGGGAGGTGGCCTCGCCGGACATGCTGTCCAGCTCGCCCAGGACGGCGACGATCACATCGCCCCAGGCGCAGGCGGCCTGGACCTCATCGGCATTGATGGGAGTTTCCGGTCCGCAGCAGGGGAAGTACTCCAGGTCTGCCCCCGCGGCCTCCAGGCCCTCCCGGATGGAGACGCAGTCGGACTCCCTCCAGCTCATGGCCCAGGCGCCGATGATCTCCTCCCGGGAGCCGGCCAGCTGGCCCACCAGGCTGATCTTCTGGCCGGGTTTCAGGGGCAGAATGTCCCCCTGGTTTTTCAGAAGGACGATGGACCGCTCCGCCGCCTCCCGGGCCAGGGCCCGGTGGGACTGGGGCAGAACCTCATAGCGGTCCATGGCCTCCTCGGGTACATAGGGGTGCTCAAACAGCCCCAGCCACATCTTGACGGAGAGGATGCGCTCCACGGCCTCGTCGATCACCGACATGGGGACCCGTCCGGACTCCACCGCCTGCCTGAGGTGATTGCGGTAGATCTGGGTGCCCATGTCCACATCCAGACCGGCACAGGCGGCCTGGATGCCGGCCTCCGGCTCGCTGTCCGCGATGCCGTGGGCCACGCACTCCCGGATGGCGTTGGCATCCGAGACCACGAAGCCGGGGAAGTGGTACTCCCCCTTGAGGATCTGGCGCAGGGTATGGGGATTGACGGTACAGGGTATCCCGTTCAGGTCGTTGAAGGATGCCATCACGGTGGCGGCCCCCTCCTCCACTGCGGCCTTGAAGGGGGGCAGGTAGGAATTGCGCAGCATGGATTCCGCCATGCTGACCGTGTTGTAGTCCCGGCCCGCCTCGCAGGCACCGTAGGCCACATAGTGCTTCAGGCAGGCGGCCACGTAGTTCTCCGGAGAGGACATGTCCCCCTGCAGCCCCCGGACCTTGGCCCGGGCAAAGACGGAGACCAGATAGGGATCCTCGCCGGGGCCCTCGGAGACCCGGCCCCAGCGGGCATCCCGGGCCACGTCCACCATGGGGGCGAAATGCCAGTTGACGCCCTGGGTGCGGGATTCCTTGGCCGCCATGCGGGCGGTGCGCTCAAAGAGATCGGGGTCGAAGGTACCGGCTTCCGCAATGGCGATGGGGTATACGGTGCGGTAGCCGTGAATCACGTCCAGGCCGAACATCAGGGGAATGCCCAGACGGCTCTCCTCCACGGCGATTTTCTGCAGTTCATTGCACTTGCGGGGATCCTGGACCATCAGGGAGCCTACCAGGCCGGCCCGGATGTCATCTTCGTGGTAATCCTGCTCCGCAGTGCTCATGATATGCTCGAACTCCTCCTGGGTGATGCGCCCGTCGGTCATCATTTCGATGAGTTCGGAGAAGGGGACGTCGAAGCCGCCCACAATGGAGACGGACTCCTGATTCATCTGTCCGATCTTTTCCTCCAGAGTCATGCGGCCAAGAAGTTCCCTGACGCGCTCTTTCTGCTGTGGGGTCAGTCGGTACATGGAGGCAGCCTCCGCTTATTCGGCGTAGCCGATATAGGGCTTCATGCGCTCCTTCAGGTCGGGAATCTGGCCGGGGCCCACCGCTCTGGTCTTGATCTCGGTGGAGTGCTCCAGCTTGCCGGCCCAGTGGAGACGGGAGCGGTTCTTCTGGGCCTCGCTGAAGTGGACCTTCAGCTTGCCGTCCTCCATGGAGGCCTCGCCCTCGATGCCGCAGACGGAACACTCCACCTTGGCTCCGCCGTCCAGAACGGTGAGCAGGTTGCAGTGGCAGACGGGGCACATGCCGTCCACGTCGTCACCGCGCCAGCGCACCCGCTCCTCCTCAGTCTCTGCGCTGAGGGCATCGGAGATGTTCTTCCCCAGGGTGCGCATGCGCTCCATCTCGGTGTCGTTGCCAAGGACGTGCTCGTGGGCCATGGCGCCGAAGTACTCGTGCATGTCCACCACGTCGATGCCCATGGACATGGTCAGCTCGTACATGGTGGGCAGCATGAAGACC
>CAYXVN010000147.1:0-6554 GCA_964468565.1 uncultured Oscillospiraceae bacterium
CCTTGTTGATGGTCTCCACCATGTGCACGGGAATGCGGATGGTCCGGGCCTGGTCGGCTATGGCCCGGGTAATGGCCTGACGGATCCACCAGGTGGCATAGGTGGAAAACTTGAAGCCCTTGGTGAAGTCAAACTTCTCCACCGCCTTGATGAGACCCAGGTTGCCCTCCTGGATCAGATCCAGAAACTGCATGCCCCGGCCCGCATAGCGCTTGGCGATGGAGACCACCAGACGCAGATTGGCCTCACACAGCCGGGACTTGGCCTTTTCTCCCCGGCGGACCTGCCGCTCCAGCTCCTGCTCCGTCTCCGGCGGAATGGGCTCCCCGCTCTTCTCCAGCTCCGAGAGACGCTCCCCGGCCTCCTTGCCCTCCTGCATCTCCCGGGCCAGCTGAATCTCCTCCTCGTGGGTGAGCAGATCCACCTTGCCGATCTCCTTCAGATACATGCGTACCGGGTCGTCCGTGCTAATGGAGTCCAGAAGGTCCTCTGCCCCCGCCAGGTCCTCCTCCCGGAGGGGCTCCTGCTCCGTCTCCGACTCCTTCCGGTCCTCCTCCGGTTCGTTGTACTCCTCCCCCGCCGCCTCGATGCCCAGGCTCTCCAGAATGTCGCAGATCCGGTCCATCTGCTCCGGGAGCAGAGGCATATCCTCCAGCGCATCCAGCAGTTCCCCGGCAGAGAGGGTGCCCTGGCTGCAGGCACTGTCCACCAGCTCAACCAGACGCTCCCCGCCCGGAACTCCGTCCACCAGGCGCTGAATCTCCGCCCGGCCGGCCTCCAGCCGGCTGGTCCGGTCCTCCCCCAGAGCGGGGGAGCCGTCTGCCCCGGCCTCCTCTTCCTCCTCCTCGAATGCGGACAGCTCCTCCTCGTAGTGGCTGAGAAGGGCCATTCCGTCCTCAAACCTTCCCAGACAGACCTCTCCGGTGCCCTCCGGAGGAGGTTCCCGCCCGGCCTTCTCCAGTTCCTCCGCAGTCTCCGGCACGGTGGGCTCCTCCTCTTCCTCTTCCTCCTCCTGAGGGGCCTCCGGCTCCTCCGCAGCCGCATCACGATCGGCGGCGGGATCCTCGTAGTCCAGGTCCAGATCCGATTCCTCCAGCTGGAAATCCTCCGGTTCCTCCAGGGAAAGCAGGGAGTTCTCCTGTTCTGTCTTGCTCATTCACGTATCCTCCAAAAAAGAATGTGACGCAAACGCTCTCTTCCCTCCTCTTCCTCTCAGCTCCTCCTCATCATTCCTCCGGCGGCCGCCAGGCCTTGCGCTTCATCAGGTCCTGCTGCACGCTCTGCAGCAGCTCTCCCCCCTCTGGGCTGCTGCGCCGCAGGTTCTGCTCCCGGATGACCTCCAGACAGTCCCGGATGGCCTGTTCACTTCGGGACAGGTCCATGGGAAGGGTGGCCACCTGAACCAGATGACTCATCTCCTCCTCCGTCAGATCCCCGGCCAGGGCGGCCGGCTGGGTGGACAGTCCCAGGTCCGCCCGCATGCGCACCAGGTCAAAGACCCGTCCCAGCAGAGGGGAGGAGAAGGCCTCTCCCGTCAGTCCCTCCATCTGCCCCAGAAGGGAGGGATCCGTCATGGCCAGGCAGAGGAGCGTCTCCTCCGCCCTGGCCGAGCGCAGATCTCCATAGCGCAGAGCCCGGGACCTGGGCTGGATCTGGGAGGCGGGATTCATCTCCTGCCGCTGGGTCTTCTGATTCTCCCGGCGCATCCGCTCCCGGAAGCTGCGGCGCACCTCCTGGGCCATCACCTCAGGGGAGACCCCCGCCATGCGGGCCGCATGAGTCCCGAAGATTTCCCGCTCCACCGCGCTGGGCAGGGTGGCCAGCAGGGCGGCCGCCTCCTGCAGAAAGAGCACCCGCTGGCTGTCATCCGTCAGGTCAAACTGCTTCTGCAGCTGTCCCAGCCGGTAGTCCACCTGATTTTCACTCCGGTCCAGCAGCTGGGAGAAGGCCCTGGCTCCGAATTTCCGGATGTACTCATCCGGATCCTTGGCATCCGTCACCTGCAGCACCCGCACCCTCAGGCCCGCCCGCTCCAGAATGGGAATGGCCCGCTGGGCGGCGGCGATTCCCGCCCGGTCCCCATCGTAGGAGATGATGGCGTCGTGGAAAAAGCGGCTCAGCAGCTGGCCGTGTTCCTCGGTCAGGGAGGTGCCCAGAGAGGCCACCGCACAGTCGAAGCCCGCCTGGTGGAGGGCGATGGTGTCCATGTAGCCCTCCGTCAGGATCACCCGGCCCGCCTTGGTCTTCTTGGCCAGGTTGAGGGCAAAGAGGTTGCGGCTCTTGTTGTACACCGGGGTATCCGGGGAATTCAGATATTTGGGGGTGGAGTCGTCCATCACCCTGCCGCCGAAGCCGATCACATCCCCCCGTATGTCGATGATGGGAAAGATGACCCGGTTGCGGAACCGGTCGTAGATGCGCCCCTCCCGGTTGCTCACCACCAGGCCCGCATCCAGCAGATCCCGCTTGTCATAGCCCTCTTTCCCCATGGCCTCAATCAGGCCGTCCCAGCGGTTGGGGGCGAAACCCAGTCCGAAGCGGGTCAGGGTGGCGTTGGACAGCCCCCTGCCCCGGAGGTAGTCCAGGCCCTTCTTTCCCTCCGGGCCCTGGAGCCAGCGGTGAAAGATGCGGGCCGCCTTCACGTTGATCTTCAGGATCTTCTCCCGCCGGTTCCGGGAGGCACCCCCGGCGCCGGAGTACTCCGGCATGGCCATGCCCGCCCGCCGGGCCAGCACCTCCACCGCCTCCCGGTAGGGCAGGTGCTCCATCTCCATGACAAAGTTGATGACCCCGCCACCCTTGCCGCAGCCGAAGCACTTGTAGATCTGCCGCTCCGGGGACACGCTGAACGACGGCGTCTTCTCGCTGTGGAAGGGGCAGCAGGCCCAGTAGTCCTTGCCCCTCTTTTTGAGGGGAACCGATTCGGACACCACGTCCACGATGTCCGAACGGGCGATCAGCTCATCCAGAAACTGCTGCGGAAGCGGCATGCTGTCTCCTCCTTCCCCCTCCGGTCCGGATTCCCCCGGCCCCCCAAGGTATCTCACTTCACCGCCCAGCCCAGTGGAACAAACAGGCGGGTATACGTTTCAATGGCATAGGGATCCGTCATGCCGGCAATGTAGTCGCAGACGGCCCGCTCCACCCCCTCCCGGGCGCGGATCTCCTGAAAGTCCCGGGGCAGTTCCTCCGGGCAGTTCCGGTAGTGGCAGAACAGCTCCGCCACCATGCGCTCCGCCTTGCCCTCCTCCCCCTTGACCGCAGGGTTGGTGTAGACCCGGTCGAACATGAAGGTGTGAAGTTCCTCCATGGCCTCTCCCACCCCTTCGCTCTGGCAGATGGTGTCCCTGCCGGCACTGGCGGCAATGGCGTCCCGCACCAGGGTATCCACCCGGGTGCCCAGACTGTCCCCCAGCACCGCCCTGCTGCCCATCGGCAGGTCACCGGGATCCAGAACGCCGCCCCGGATGGCATCCTGAATGTCGTGGTTGATGTAGGCGATGCGGTCCGCCAGACGGACCGTCTGCCCCTCCAGGGTGGCGGCCTGCTTCCCTCTGGTGTGGCACAGGATTCCGTTGCGCACCTCCCAGGTCAGGTTCAGCCCCTCCCCGTTCTTCTCCAGCCGGTCCGCCACCCGCACGGACTGGGCGAAGTGGGTGAAGCCCCCGGGCATGAGAAGATTCAGCGCCCGCTCCCCCGCATGGCCGAAGGGTGTGTGGCCCAGATCGTGGCCCAGGGCGATGGCCTCCGTCAGGTCCTCGTTCAGGTCCAGCCCCCGGGCAATGGTGCGGGCGATACGGGTCACCTCCAGGGTGTGGGTCAGGCGGGTCCGGTAGTGGTCCCCCTCGGGCTTGAGAAAGACCTGGGTCTTGTCCTTCAGACGGCGGAAGGCCCGGGAGTACACGATGCGGTCGATGTCCCGCTGAAAGCAGGTGCGCACCGGACACTCCTCCTCCGGGCGCCGCCGTCCCCGGCTTGTGGCCGAGGGGCAGGCAAAGGGGGACAGAAAGGCCTCTTCCCGCTTCTCCGTCTCTTCCCGAAGCGTCATGGCGCACCTCCTCCTCCCTCTCCAGGCTGCTCCGGCAGGGGGGAGCAGTTGGGCCACTCCCCCAAGTACCGATATACGCAATCCCGTTCCGGATTCCTTCCAGCCGGAACTCTTTTTTCCCGGAAGAGAATTTTCTTTCCGGGAATCCTTTTGCATTTTCTCTCACCGCCCGCCGGTACCCAGGCAGGAGATCTTCTCTCCCTCCCGGAACCGGCCCGGGAAATTCTCCCCGGTCTCCGGAACCGGATCATCCCGCAGCATGCTGTCCGCCCGGGGCCAGGTGGCCTGGCCGGTGAAACCGCCCCGCCGGCCCTCTCCTGGCGGGGGCAGCTCCCCCGCTGCTTTCTGGGGACAGAGGGACCGGGACCCATGCCGGCCTGCCGGGCGCACAGCAGCTTTTTATGCCCTATACGCAATCCGTGGACACATTCCTGCCGGAGGGGAGGCATCCGGAGCCGGAATAAATTTTTTTCGAAAAACCCCTTGCATTCCGCCTCCCGGCATGCTATAGTAGGGAAGCTTCCCACGCAGGTGTAGTTCAATGGCAGAATGTCAGCTTCCCAAGCTGAACACGGGGGTTCGATTCCCCTCACCTGCTCCAGCGTATTTCCCCGAAGTCCTTGTGAGCCAGGGTCTCCGGGGAAATTCCTTATCTCCGGGACCCCTGTCCTCCCGGAAGGCCAGGCCGTCCCTTCTGCAGCCCATCCGGAAGCCCTGCCGGCTTCCTCCAAGGAGGTTTCCTTCATGTCTGACTGTCTGTTCTGCCGCATCGCCGCCGGGGAGATCCCCTCCCGCAAGGTCTACGAAGACGACCTGTGCCTGGCCTTTCACGACATCGCCCCCCAGGCCCCCGTCCACTTCCTGGTGATCCCCAAGGTCCACATTCCCTCTGCCGCCGCCATCACTCCGGAGAACTCCGCCGTGGTGGCCCACATCTTCGAGGTCATCGCCTCCCTCAGCGCCCAGCTGGGTCTGGAGAGCTTCCGGGTGGTGTCCAACATCGGGGAGCAGGCGGGGCAGAGCGTGCCCCATCTCCACTTCCACGTCCTCTCCGGCAGGGACCTGACCTGGCCTCCGGGCTGAGGACCTGTCCTTTCTTCTCCCCTTCGGCTCCCTGCACGGCGCAGGGGGCCTTTTTTCTTCCAGAATCTTCCTGCTTCTCCTCTGAAATCCGTCTTTCTGCACAGATTCCACATCCTTCTCCTGGTAAAAACAGCGAAAATCTCCCAATCCCCTTGACAGGCCCGGAGGCAGCGGAGTAAACTGCCATGGTTTCCCCGGACCTGAATCTGAAAAGGGAGCTGACCCGCCATGGACCACCAACCCGACCTGAACTCCTACGGCACCCCCCTGGAGCGGGATTCCGTAAAGGGCATCTACAAGCTGACCCTTCCCCGAAGCATCCATCTGGTCCCCATGGATGTGATCAGCGGCTTCTCCGTCCGCCCGGGGTTTTATGAACTCAACGGGGCCACCGCCATCCCCGGGGGCATCAACTTCACCATCTACTCCCACGGGGCCACCGCCATCGAGCTGGTTCTCTTTCACCGGGGCGAGACGGAGCCCTTTGCGGTGCTCCCCTTCCCCCGCCACTACCGCATCGGGCACGTGTACTCCATGATCGTCTTCCGCCTCAGCGTGGAGAATCTGGAGTACGCCTACCGGGTCTACGGCCCCAACGACCCGGAGAAGGGCCTCATCTTTGACCCCAGCCGGGATCTGCTGGATCCCTACGCCAGGGCCGTGGCCGGCCAGAACCCCTGGGGCAGACCGGCCAGGTCCGGCAGCCAGTACCGGGCCCGGGTGGTGCGCAACGACTTTGACTGGGGCAGCACGGTCAACCCCCTGATTCCCATGGAGGACCTCATCATCTACGAACTCCATGTGCGGGGCTTCACCAAGGGCCCGGAGTCCGGGGTGGACCACCCCGGCACCTTCGCCGGGCTGAAGGAGAAGATCCCCTATCTGAAGGCCCTGGGGATCAATGCGGTGGAGCTGATGCCCATCTTCGAGTTTGATGAGATGCTGGACTACCGGGAGTACAACGGCCACAAGCTGTGCAACTACTGGGGCTACAACACGGTCAGCTTCTTCTCCCCCAACACCAGCTATGCCTCCGGCTCGGAGTACAACCGGGAGGGCACCGAGCTCAAGTCCCTGATCCGTGCCCTGAAGGAGGAGGGCATCGAGGTCTTTCTGGACGTGGTGTTCAATCACACCGCCGAGGGGGATGAGCGGGGTCCCTTCTTCTCCTTCAAGGGCTTTGACAACAATATTTATTATCTCCTCTCACCGGACGGCCGCTACTTCAACTTCAGCGGCTGCGGCAACACCATGAACTGCAACCACCCCATTGTCCACCAGATGATCATGGACTGCCTGCGCTACTGGGTGGTCACCTACCGGGTGGACGGCTTCCGCTTTGATCTGGCCTCCATTCTGGGCCGCAATGAGGACGGCTCCCCCATGAACAAACCCCGTCTGCTCCAGGCCATGGCCTTCGACC
>CAYXVN010000148.1:0-6279 GCA_964468565.1 uncultured Oscillospiraceae bacterium
CTACGAGATTGACGCCAAAACCGGCAGCATTCTCAAGTATGACCACGACGCCGAGTTCTTCACTCCCGGCCAGGGCAGCCAGCCGGGCGGATCCCAGGGCAACCAGTCCGGCATCATCACCCTGGACCAGGCCAAGCAGAAGGCCCTGGCCCACGCCGGCCTCACCGCCTCCCAGGTCACCTTCGTGGAGCAGCAGCTGGAGTATGAGAACGGCCGCCAGGTCTATGAGATCGAGTTCTACCGCAACTCCAACCGGGCTGAGTACGACTACGAGATTGACGCCAAAACCGGCAGCATTCTCAAGTATGACCACGACGCCGAGAACTTCGCCCCCGGCCAGAGCAGCCAGCCGGGCGGATCCCAGGGCAACCAGTCCGGCATCATCACCCTGGACCAGGCCAAGCAGAAGGCCCTGGCTCACGCCGGTCTCTCTGCCTCCCAGGTCACCTTCGTAGAGCAGCAGCTGGAGTATGAGAACGGCCGCCAGGTCTATGACATCGAGTTCTACAACAACTCCACCCGCGCCGAGTACGACTATGAGATCGACGCCGTCACCGGCAGCATCCTCAAGTATGACCACGATGCCGAGAACTTCGCTCCCCCCAGCCAGGGCGGATCCCAGGGCAACCAGTCCGGCACCATCTCAAGAGATCGGGCCATTCAGATTGCGCTGAGCAGAGTCCCCGGGGCCACCACCTCCAACGTGACCAAGTGCTCTCTGGATTGGGAGGATGGGATCCGGATTTACGAGATAGAGATCCGCATGGGCCGTCTGGAGTATGATTTCGAGATCAACGCTTACACCGGCGCCATCATCAGCATGGACATCGACGACTGATTCCAGAATCACGGAGCCTCCGTTCCCGCAACCCGGGAGCGGAGGCTTTTCCCTTGCCTCTGAGCAGCTCCCCGGAACATGGCAGGGCCTCAGAGGGCAGCCAGGCCGATGCGGGACCCTGATGGGGTGCTCCCAATCCGGCTTCCGGGAACCCGCCCTCCCGCTGCGGCAGGGGCACCGGGGGGCGAAAATTACCGGCCGGGGCACCTGCCCGCTCCCCGTGCCGGTGTCTCCGGAGGGGAGGCCGGCTCCGTCCCCCTCCGGGCAAACGGATCATCTTGTTTTTGGTCTCCCCCTGTGTTAGCATGGATGATGACTTCCAGAAAGAGAGGTGTCCCCTTTTATGGCATCCCCAACTCCCCCCATCATCCGTTTCCTTCCCAGCCCTGACCCCGGACAGTCCCTGGAGTGGGGGGCCACTGCGTTCGCCGCCTCCTGCAGCGAAAACTCCCCCCGGGGAGACCTGTACAGAGAGCTTGCCGGGGCCCTGGGGGAGGATCTGGGAGAGAGGATCTTTCTCCTTGCCCTGCTGCACATCGCCTTTCCCCAGGTTCCGGACAGCCGCATCGGCAGTGCCTTCCGCCGGTCCTTCCTCTCGGTGCTCCACCCCGATGTGAATCTGGACCGGGGAGCTCTGGACATCCTCCTGAACGCAGGGGAGTCCTTCTCCGCCTTCCGCGTCTTCCTCACCCGCCACTGCTCCCGGCATGCCGGTCCGGACCTGTTTCTGGACAGCATCCTCCGTACCCCCGCCGCGGTGGATCCGGACTGTCTGGGGGATTACACCCTGGCCCCGGAGGAGAAGAATCTCCCCACCTCCCGCATCCTCTACGCCTATTCCCTCCACACACTGGAGCCTCTCCTCTCCGGCTGCCTGCCCCAGAACTCCTCCAGCCCCATCTGCTACCGGGACTTTCTCAGCTTCTTCCGGATCCCCGAGGCCACCGCCCTGACGGACGAGCGGGAATATCAGAGCAATGAGGGCTTCCTCCCGCACTCCCTGAGTCCCTACAGCCGCTATCTGCACCTGGAGGACCCCATGTACCAGTTCCCCGACTCCACCCTCCACATTCTGAAGTCGGTCTCCCCGGAGACCCTCCACCTGAGTGAGGCGGAGATCATGCGGGTCGGGAAGCCCCTCCCCGGCATCCCGGATGTCTGGTGCCGGCAGACTCCTCTGGATGGGGAGGGCACCTGGCTCTACCGGTTCCGGACAAGGAGACAGGCCGAGGAGGATGAGCGCCTCTGGCTTCGCACCCACAGCTACAGTTCCCGCTCCCAGCAGCACCGGTTGAGCCTCAATTTCGGCACCCTGCTGGTGGCGAGCAGCCGGGAAATGGATCCTCTGACCGTCTACCGGGCTGTCCGTCACCGGCAGAAGATGCGCATGCTGATGCACAGCTGCCGGTTTCCCTCGGACATGGGGCCTGCCGGGAACCGGGAGTACGTGCTCATCGGCAGGGAGATGGTGAACTTCATCTCCGCCGTGATCACCGCCCGTATGGTGGAAACCCTGGAGGAGTCCTCCTGGCTGGACACCAGAACCGTCTCGGACATACTGACCACCCTGCGGGATATCCGCCTCCTGCGGGGTCCCCACCGCTCCTCCTGGCGGCTGGACACCATCGGCAGCGAGGAGCGGGACCTGCTCCTCACCCTGAACCTGATCCCGGACCTGTCAGAGTGACCGCAGGGGCCCTCCCCCAGACACACGGGTCCGGCCCGAAGTCCACCTGCGGCAGGGCCGGAAGCGCAAAAATGCAGCCGGGACCGGCCTGAGGCCGGTCCCGGCTGTTCGGTAATAAAATGATCTGTGCCTGTCAGGGTTTCAGAAGGTCCTGCGGCCGGTTCAAGTAATTTCCACCCCGTCATCCTGGGCAAACGCGGAAGGGCTGTACCAGCGGGTCACGGAACCGGTGGCTTCGTCCCACTCCACGCGGAAGTGCTTCATGTAGTCCCACATCATGGGCATCTCCTGAACCAGGCAGTTGTGATTGCGCAGGAGGGACATGGTCATCTGAGTCAGCGGCACGTCCTGGCTGTTGTTCCACACATACGTGGTGAAGCGGTCGTGAAGGCCGGTGGTTTCCTTGCTGTCATAGTCGTTCACGGTACCGCCCCCGTTCACCTTCAGGAAATAGGCGGCCCAGTCGTCCAGCTGGTTCATCTCCTCATCGAAAAGAGAACCGGTCCGGGTGGGCATGTCCCCCTCACCCACCAGCAGATAGTTGGGAACGGGTACCCCGGCAAGGGCACTCTCATCCTGAACCGGGATCCCGGAGGTCTCCGCACTGACGGCGTCCGTCACGGTGGCAGGACCGGAGGTGGAGGCATAGGCGGCAAAGTACTCCGGGTGCAGAGAGGCGATGGTATTGGTGGCGGAGGACCCGGCGGACTGTCCTGTGCTGTAAAGCCGTGTCCAGTCGATGTTCAGGCCGCTGGATTTCAGCTCGGTCCGGATGGCCTGGTAGAACTCCACCGTATTCTTGTGGCTGACGGAGACGGAACTGCCGGCATTGTACTGCTCACAGGGAATCACGCAGATGAAGCCCTCCTGATCTGCCACGGTGCGCCAGGAGGTGGCATCCAGGAATAGAATGCCGCTCTGGGTGTTGCCGGGCCAAACAAAGACCACCGGGCTGCCCTCCGGGAATTTCTCCCCACTGTCTGCCGGAACATAGGTGAGGTACTCCCTGGGTTCACCGGCCACGGTAACCACATGATGGCTCAGCAGGCCCTGCTCCTCCAGTTCCCTGGCCCGGACCCGGTAACCCAGCTGGCTTGCGAAGGCACAGGTGTTGTCATATCGGGTGTAGGATGTAAGAAAGTCATATATCTCGCGGGTATGGGACACGGCATCAAATCCCGGCTCATCCAGAACGGCAACTTTGGAAATAGGACCGTAGAACTCGCTCTGCCAGGCATCCGTATCCTCAGACTGGGCAAACACCTGGCCCAGCGTGGCATCCGGAACTGCCTCCGGGACGCAGTCGCTGCAGTGCTTCCAGTACTCCAGGCTGGCCTGCCCCGTGCAGTTGATCAGCCAGGTGGGCACGGGCAGCTGGTCGTAAAAGATACGCTGACTCTCGTCGATGGTGAGGGGCAGATTCCCGCTGGCCTCATCGCCGTCGTAGAACAAAGCCGCTGCCTGGTCCAGCACGTCCTGCTCCAGACCGGGGCTGTCCAGATAGACCTGGCTGATCATGGAGCCGGGGTTGCTGGCCGCCCAGGCCTCAAGAGCTGCGGCGCCGTTGCCCCCGTACCCCACAAAATAGTTGAGGCCATAACTGGAGAAGTAGCCTGTGGTCGCAGCCGTATCCAGAGAGGGCGTGTCGGCATTGGGTGCCTTGAAGAAGCTGATGGCCGCATTCACATAGGCGACCTCTTCATCAAAACTGCCCCAGCGGCCCCCGGCACCGGGTTCCATCACCACAAGACCCTCCGCATTCTCATCGGCCAGGGCAAACCAGCCGCTGTCCTTCAGAAACCGGGTGGTATCCGTGCCCTCGGGAACGGTGATCAGGGTGAAGTAAGGCCGGATGCATGCATCTTCCGAAATGTAGAACTTCACCGTCCGTGCTGCCGTGGTCCCGTCCGGCATCTCTACGGCCAGGTCCTTCTGGAAATACCCGGTCATGGGCAACTGGTTGGCCTGGCTGTAGTCATAGCTGGGAGCGGGAACCCCGGTCACGTCGATGGGATCGGCCTGCTTCGTCACAATATTCGCCACTTTGCTGGTACCATCCCAGGTGAGGGGAAGACCAAAGGCCTCAGCCAGATAGCGGACCGGAACATACGTGGTTCCGTCCTTGGAGACGGCCTGGGTATCCATGGGGTAGGCGCCTACCCGGTCGGCACCCAGGGTGAAAATCTGGGTCACACCGTTGCGGGTGAAGAGGATCTGATCTCCCTCGGTTCTGCAGGTCATCCCCAGGGACTCTGCGATGGAAATGTCTGCCATCGTGCGCTGCGCCTCGTTCACATAGAGGGGCACGGAGATGGGTCTGCCGTCCACCTGAAGCTGAACGGCGGGGGAGGAGGCGGCATAGGCGGGTATGGAGCACATCATTGCTGCTGCCGCCAGAGCGGCCACCTTCCGTCTGAATCCGGAGTGTTTCATGGTTCCTGTTCCTTCTTTCCTGTTCTCCCCGATCCGGGGATCTCTTCACCCTGATTCTACTCGCTTCTCCCCCAAAAATGTACTTGACCCCGCAAAAATCCTGCTGTATATTGGACTCACAGGCAGGGATTCACGCTGTTTTTCTGCCCTTTGGCAAAAATCTCATCGTGCCTGCCCAAATCTGCGCCTGCGCCGCTGCACCCGGCGGGCCCCATGCCGGAAGACGGAGGGAGCACCCCGGTTCTCCGCCACTGCCGGCCGGAAAGCCTTTCCTCCCCCGGCTGCAAAGGAGGTGTCTGTTTGTGTGGCTGTATGACAGAAACCAGCCCGATGAAAATCCCCTTCGGGATCCGCCCTTTTTCCGCGTCAGCCAGTTCAGCCACATGCCCCACACCCTCCCCTGGCTGAGCTTCCCCCATATCCACCAGGACGAGTATGAGCTGGGATTCATTCTGAGCGGTCAGGGAGAGCTGTTTCTCCCCGGGTGCTCCTGCCCTCTGAAGCGGGGCAGCATCACCCTGGTCCCGCCCAGAACGCCTCATTACTTCCAGGCACAGGACGGGACCAACCTGGAGTACTATACTCTGCGCATCTGCTTCCCCGGGGACGCCCCCTCCACAGAGGCCCAGTTTCACGAGCTGGGCTGTTCCATGGCGGACAGCTGCCGCATGGATGCCTATGAGACCATCCTGAAGACGGTGGAGGAGTTCTCCGTCCGAAGCGATGGGGTGATCGACCGGGGGATTCAGATTCTCTGCCTGGCCCTCTGGGAGATGGTCCACCAGGAACTGCTGCAGGAGGGGCGGCATATCACGCTCTCCGTCCCGGAATACGTGAATGAGATCCTCTGCTACCTGCAGGAGCACCTGGGAGAGAAGATCACCCTGTCCGATCTGGCCCTGCGCTTCAATCTCAGCGCCTCCCACCTGTCCCGGCTGTTCACCAGGGCCTACGGGATTTCTCCCATCAACTACCTGATCGCATCCCGCATGTGGAGGGCCAGAACATACATTCTGAAAGAGCACCTCTCCCCGGCAGAGATCGCACGGCGTCTGGCGTACCGGACAACGTATCAGTTCACCAATGCATTTGTACGGTTTTTCGGCTGCCGGCCGGAGGAGTACCGGGAGCAGGCCGAACGGCTGGAATCCCGAAAGGCCGGGAATTCACCGGAGGCAGAACGGCCACCCGATGGGTGCTCTCTGCCCCCCCTCCCGGACCACGGCACACCCGGGAGCGGCAGTTCTCCCTTATCCACAGCAACTGTTAAGGACCTTATTCCGTAGGGTTTTCGGACTCCTCGGGGTTTGGTCACAGATAA
>CAYXVN010000149.1:0-6252 GCA_964468565.1 uncultured Oscillospiraceae bacterium
AGAACATCCGCTGCATGACCATGTTCACCGGCGCCTTCATGTACGCCGCCGGCAATCACGTGGGCATTGGCTACGCCTCCTGCTCCGGCATGGTCAAGGGCAGACCGGTCTCCGACCAGTCGGCTCCCAACCTCTACGGCTGGGGCATCGCCCACGAGATCGGGCACAACATGGACAAACTGGGCAAAACCGAGTGCACCAACAACATCTACTCCATCATTGCCCAGACCTATGACGGCAAGAACGGCACCGGGGAGTCCCGCATGGAGGCGGAGAAACGCTGGCCCACCATTCTGGAGCGTACCGCCCAGGGCTACGTGGGCAGCGCCAGCGACGTCTTCACCCAGCTGGGCATGTACTACCAGCTGCACCTGGCCTATGATACCGACAATCCTCTGGTGTTCTTCAACAAGTTCTTCCAGGTGTGGAAGAGCGGAGAATTCAGCAGCTATTCCTATGACGAGCGGGTGGCCCTTACGGCCTCCAAGGCCTCAGGCATGAACCTGAATGAGTACTTCGAGAACTGGGGCATGCAGCTCAGTCAGGAGGTTACGGATCAGATCGCCAAACTCGGTACAGAAGACAGGGCCATCTGGTATCTGACGGATGATAGCCGCCGGGATGCCCTGGCAGGCAAGAGCGCTCTTACCGGCACCATTGATGTGACCGTTGTCGCACCGAATCCTTCGGAGGAAGAAATGGAAAAGGATCCGGACTGCGTCAAGAAAGTGGACATCACCATCGACCCCGAGGTGAATGCAGGCCCCAACACCGCCTCCATCCAGGGCTACGAGATCAGCCGCAACGGCAAACCCGTCACCTTCGTGATGGCCGACAGCAGCACGGAGCCCATCACCTACACCGACTTCGTGGGCTCTGCCAACAACCGGACCTTCGTCTACTCCGTCGTGGCCTACGACACCCTGGGCAATCGGATCGGCCAGGAGGTCAAGTGTCCGGAAGTGCGCATCTCCTATGATAAACTGGTGGAAGAGAGCCAGTACACAACCGTCAAAAACGATGACGGCAGCGTGACTCTCAAGCTGAACAACACCACTGCCATCTCCGGCATCAAGGTCTTCGGCATTCCCGCGGACTGCACCAACGAGTATACAGTCACCATCACCGTGGACGTGAAGGACGCGGAGGGGGACAGCGTAAAGCTCGCCAAGACCGGCACCTTTGACAAGGGGAACCTCTCCCAGGACACCACTGAAGCGAACCCCAACTACCTCACCTACTTCAGCAAGCCCAATGTGAGCAGCGAGGACACCCGCATCTGGACCTATGACGCCACCTCCGTCACCGTCACCGGTGTGCCGGAGGGCGCCACAGTGAGACTCATCTCCTACGCCAACGACGACGTGACCCTGAATGCGGTGGGTACCCTGGCGAAAGACTTTGAAATCACGGATGGCGTCACCCTGGAGGCTGGAACCCTGGTGGCCTATGGCACCTACCGCGGCGACCCGCTCTTCGGCGGGATCCGCCTGATGGGACGCTACAGCACCAGGGGATCCGAATACGGGCAAGAGGGCGAGAATGAGGATGAGAACCAGCCGTTGCCACCGCAGTATGAGGACCGGCCCATCAACGGTGCCACCTACCTCTTTGCGGATATCCCCGAGGACGGGGAGATCAGCACCATCAGCGACGGCATTTACCTCTTCGTCTTTGACGTGGAGGCGGAACAGGAGCTGATGGGAGACGGGGTCATCAACTGCGACAGCCCCAGCATCCTGCCCTATGAGATCAAGGCGGAGTACTTCCAGACGGATAACGCCACCTCGGCCCAAAGCCAGCGCGTCACCGCAGAGACCCTCTGGGTCCAGACTCCGGGCGGGGACAGCCTGCCCTCCATTACCCTGGAAAGCGGGGTGACTGAGCGGTGAAACACCTGAAACCACTGCTTGCCTCCCTGCTGCTGCTCCTGTGCATGGCCATGCCCGCCTGGGCGGCCGGCAACGAGCCCGGCAATGAGCCCGGCAGCCAGCCCAAGGACGAAAGCGCCATGACCGATCCGGTTGCCACCCTGGACTGGGACCTGAGCGGAAACGGCACCTCGGTGGAGCTGCTGCTGAAGAATCTGAATCACAGAGACGAACAGAACGATAAAGACGAACAGACCGGGGAGCAGAACCAGCAGAGCGACCCCATCTACGGGGTGCAGCTGGATCTGTACTTCCCCCAGGACAGCGCCCTGGGGAACAGCGGATTCACCCCCGATGCCTCCGAAGCCTACTCCAGCATGAAAGTCCAGGAGACGGTCATGAACGATGCCACATATCAGGACATGATCATCTGTGTGCTTTCCATGAATCCCCTGAATCAGGTGACGGGCAAGCTGGACCAGCTGGATCTGGGTACCCTGACCCTTCCGTCAGACCCCAAGACTCTGGTTCCCACATCCGCACGCCTGATTCTGCTGGGCAAGAACTCCACAGTACTCAATGAAACAAAACAGTTTGTCATGATCAACACCCCGGAGGGGGAGAGCACCGTCACCCATACGGTCACCTTCCAGGATGAGGCCGGAAACGCCATCGGGGAGCCCGTCCAGGTGAAAAACGGCGAGACCGTTCCCAGCGGGTCCTTCCCTGCCGCTCCGGAGAAATCCGGGTATGACTTCCTGGGCTGGGTCATTGAGCAACCAGATACCGACAAGGGCAAGACCTTCAATGAACAGACACAGGTTTTCAGCAACCTGACTGTCCGGCCCGAGTACCGGCAGCATCAGACCCCGCCTTCCTACACGTGGACGGTCCGCTTTGTGGACGAGGATGGCAACGAACTGGCATCCCCCAGGACCGTGGCGGACCACGGCACCCTGGGCAGCCTTCCGGAGGCTCCGGCCAGGGAGGGCTTCACCTTCCTGGGCTGGTTCCTGTCCGGATCGGATACCCCCTTCACCGCCTCCACGCCGGTTACCGGGGACATCACCCTGGTGGCCAGGTATGAGGAGACCCCGGCGGAAACCTGGACCGTAGAGTTCCTGGATGAGGAGGGCAACACCCTGGCCCCATCCCGGAGTGTGGAAAACGGCAAGGCCATCGGGGAGCTTCCGGTGCCGGATCCCCGGCCGGGTCAGGCCTTCCTGGGCTGGTTCCTGGCAGACGGCACCAAAGTCACTGACGGGACCATTGTCACCGGAAATATGACCCTCACCGCCCGGTTTGCCCGGGAGTGGACCGTCACCTTCAAGGATGGCCACACCGGAGAGACTCTGGGCCAGCACTATGTGCAGAACGGGGAGGCCATTGGCAGCCATTTCCCCGAAACCCACACCCATCACGGTTTCCAGTTCCAGGGCTGGTTCCTGGAGGACGGAACCGAGGCAACTGAAGAGACCATCATCACCTCAGACACCGTGGTCACTGCCCGGTACTCCCCGGTACAGTGGACTGTCACCTTTGAGGACAGCCTCACCGGAGAGACCATCGGGGAGCCGGTCCAGGTGGCCAACGGAGAGGCCATCGGCAGTCTGCCGGAGGCTCCGGTCCACCAGGGCTATACCTTCCGGGAGTGGCAGGACACCGAGGGCTTCGTCATCACGGCGGAGACCCAGGTGACCCACGACCTGACGGTCCGGGCCATCTACGACGAGGTTGACCACCCAACGGAGCATTACACCGTACGCTTCCTGGTGGACGGCACCGTAGTGGCCACCAAGGACATTGCCTCAGGAGCGCCCCTGGGCACTCTGCCCGAGGAGCCGGAGAAACCGGGCTACCGGTTTGACGGCTGGGTGGATGCCAGTGGCAACCCCGTCTCTGAGACCACCATTGTCACCGGGGCCATGGACATCACTGCGAAGTTCACGCCTCTGGAGACCTTCACCGTGACCTTCGAGGCGGACGGTACCATCACGGACACCCGCACCGTACTGGCCGGAGAAGCGGTAGGCACCCTGCCGGAGGCCCCCCAGAAAGAGGGCTACCGGTTTGTGGGCTGGTACGACGGTACCACCCCCTTTACCGCAGATACTGTAATCACTGAAAACGTCACCGTGGTGGCCAGGTACGAGAAGATCGACACACCCAAACCGGAGACCTTCATCGTCACCTTCGTGGCGGACGACAAGGTCGTTGACACCCGCACCGTGGCCGCCGGGGAGAGCGTGGGCACCCTGCCCGCAGCTCCCACCAAAGAGGGCTGGCATTTCGTGGGCTGGTACGTGGACAGCACCCCCTTCACCGCCTCCACGCCGGTCACCTCGGATCTCACCGTGGTAGCCCGGTATGAGAAGGCGGGACAGACCTTCATCGTCACCTTCCTGGCGGACGACCAGGTTGTGGATACCCGCACCGTGGCCGCCGGGGAGAGCGTGGGCACCCTGCCTGCAGCTCCCGCCAAGGCCGGCTGGCACTTCGTGGGCTGGTACGCCGGCAGCAGCCTCTTCACCGCCTCCACGCCGGTCACCTCGGATCTCACCGTAGTGGCCCGGTACGAGAGGACGGGGGAGACCTGCACCGTCACCTTCCTGGTGGACGGCCGGTTCTATGCCTCCGTCGAGGTGGAGAAGGGCGGGACCGTCTCCAGCATGCCCGCCAATCCTGTGAAGCCAGGCTATCGCTTCAACGGCTGGTTTGTGGGCGGACAGCGGTTCACCTCCCGGACCATCGTCAACTCTGACCTCACTGCCATTGCCAGCTTCTCCTACTGGGGCGGCGGCAGCAGCGATGATGGCGGAAGCGGCGGCGGAGGCGGCGGTGGCAGCAGCGACAATGGCGGAAGCGGCGAAAACAGCCCCTCCAAGCCCTCCAACGGCACCACCGTCACCAACCCGAACGGCTCCACCACAACCACAACCCAGAATCCGGATGGCTCCACCACCACGAAGACCGAGTACAAGGACGGTACCGTGGATGAACTGGTGGAGAGGAAGGACGGCTCCTCCACCCGGACCCTGACCACCCCGGACGGGACCGAGACCGTCACGGAAACCGCGAAGGACGGCTCCTCCCGTACCACCACAACCATGCCGGATGGCCTCACCGCCACCAGCGAAGCGGATCCCAGCGGCCACATGACCAAGGGAGAGCTGACCATTCCCAAATCGGTCTCCGACCGCCACGACACGGTCACCGCGCCTCTGGAAGTGGAACCGGAGAGGGATTCGGCGGATGCCCCTGAGATCACCATCCATCCGGAGGACCGGAATGCGGACATCACGGTGGAAATCCCCGTGACCAGAACCGGAAAGGGCATTGTTGCCGTTCTGGTGGACGAAAACGGCCACGAACAGGTGGTCCGGGACTGCGTCGTCACCGAGGACGGCGTGCTGCTGGACATCCAGGGCAACGTCACCCTGAAGATCCTGGACCGGTCCGGGAACTTCCGGGATGTGCCTGCCGGCTACTGGGGCGCCGACGCGGTGGACTTTGTCTTCGCCCGGGAGCTCTTCACCGGCACGGATGCCAACACCTTCAGCCCGGATATGGACATGTCCCGTGGCATGCTGGTCACGGTGCTCTACCGCCTGGCCTACGAGCCGGAGGCCGGTATTCCTGCCTTCCCGGACGTGGCCACGGACACCTGGTATTCGGATGCCGTCGCCTGGGCCGCCTCCTCCGGTGTGATCACCGGCTATGGGGACGGCAGCTTCGGACCGGATGATCCCATCACCCGGGAACAGATGGCAACCATCTTCTACCGCTATGCCCAGATCAACGGACTGGTCCGCGGACCGGTTACCGGCGATCTCAGCCGCTATGCGGACGGGGATGACGTGGGCGAGTACGCCAGAGAGGCTGTCCGCTGGGCGGTCTCCGTGGGCCTGATGAACGGCACTGACGCCACCCACCTGTCTCCCGTCAAGAGCGCCTCCCGCGCGGAGGTGGCGGCAATCGTGATGCGTTTCGCCGAAAACGTGCTCCACTGATCCTGATCGGCACCTGACGGGCAGATTCCTCCGGGAATCTCCCCAGATCACAGCGCAGCCCGCCCGGGCAGGGAACTTCACGCTCCCCGCCCCGGGCGGGTTTCCTGTTTCCGGGGGCAGAAGGCTAAAAGGCTGGAATATCCAGGTCCGCGCCCTGGCCCTATGCTGCCTTTTCCCAGGCTGTATTCTCCCCTTATCCTGGAGAGGAGAGGGGAGGCCTGCCGAACTCGCTTCCACCCATCCACGGGCAAGGGGGTCTGCGCTCCGGACCCACCCCGAAGATGGAGGTTGAGGTGCCAATCATCGTCTGGTAATCTCAGATGCAGGGCAGATGGGGCACAAGGTGAACAGGGAAGCCAGCAGAGGAAGGT
>CAYXVN010000150.1:0-6210 GCA_964468565.1 uncultured Oscillospiraceae bacterium
GGCCCAGACGATGGTGGAGATGCCGGGGATCTGGCGGATCATGGAGAGGGTGATGGAGTCGTTGCCCTCTCCATACCAGCGCCAGCCCATTTGCATTGGCATGATGATGACCTCCTGTCTGAATTGGGATTGCCCTCAGGGCCGGGGATGCCAGGGGAGGTGCTGGGGCTTCCCCTCCGGATCGCCCTGATGGCCCTCTCCCCCTGGGGGGAGATACTAACGATCTTAATATATTGTTCTTTATACATTCAATTGACATAGTACACAAACTTTACCCCCTGTTTTTGTGCAACATGGACAAAAAAAGAGCCTCGGGGGATAACCCCGAGGCTTGGGTGGTCACTCTTCGTCGATGGGAAGCACGTACTGGGGGAACTGCTCCTGGATCAGGGCCATGTGCTCCCGGTAGCGGCCCATGTGGACCTCCAGGGTGTGGATGGCCTCATCCGTGTCCTTGGAGGTGATGGTATCCGCCAGACGCATGTGGTCGTCATAGACGTGGTCGTCGATGTCCATCAGCAGGGTCAGGGAGCGGATCCGCTCGATGTGCTGTACCGACCCCATGATGTAGCTGAAGAGGCTGCTCTTGCCCGCTGCGGCGAAGGTGAGCTGGTGGAAGGCGTTGTCCAGATCCAGCAGCTGCCGCTCCCGGTCCTTCTGCTCCGTGCACTCCGCCAGGAAGAAGTGGTAGAGGTGCAGGTTCTCCTGGTACTGGCGCCGGAGGGAGGGGGGCGGATCCTGGCAGACCCGGGCGATGACCTCTTTCTCCACCGCAAACCGGGCCTCCTGTTCCACCTCCACCCGCTCCAGGTCAATGAGATTGACGTAGGTGGAAGCCTGGGGCTTCATGGTTACCATCCCCGACCGGCTCAAAAGCAGCAGGGCCTCCCGCACCGGAGTGCGGCTCATGTTCATCTCCTGGGCCAGTGACTTGTCGTTGAGCACATCGCCCGGCTTCAGATCCAGGAATATGATCCTGTCCCGAATGGTCCGGTACGCAGTTTCCCGTGCATTGGATCCCATGGTGTACCGATCCCCTCTCTCCTGTAAAAACATATTTTTCTCATCTCCTGATCATAGTCCGCCGCGGCCGTGCTCCGGGCCTGCCCCTGCAGGCGGCGCACACCGGTCCCGGGGGACGGTCTGCGCCCATGCAGCGGAAGGCACGGTATACTTGTGAAACAGGCAGCGGCGTGCAGCCTCCACCGGCGGAAAGGTCTCCCGCAGCATCCTGGCCGCCCCGCTCAGCCGCAGCTGAGACCAGGCGCCTGGGATGCAGGTGCCGCAATACGGGAAACCTCCCGGGAGAGGCATAACTTGCCGACAGAGAACGTGGCAGTACGGCTGTCCGGGGACAGTTTTCCCCCCTGGTCCCCCCGATGTGGTGAGATGACTCCTCCACCGGAGAGACGGAGGGCCAGGACCATGGCCCGAAGAAACGGTTCCCCGTGCGGCCAGGTCCCTGCCCCAGGATCCTCGGCAGCACTCCCGCTCCGGGCGACCGGAGGGCAGTACAGCCGGGAAGGGGTCAGAGCGGTGGCGCAGACCGGTGTACCCGGTGCCGGGGCGGTCCGGATGGTCCCCTGCCGCTTGGGAGCAGGCAGCGCCCGCTCCCGGTGAAGTCGCCGGGGAGGCAGGTGCCTGGCCCCCAGGGCGTACACCACACACCCCGCTCAGGCGGAAGCAGACCCTGCGAAGCGGTGATTGTGGAGCATCCTGTCCTCCGGCTACGGGTCCGGACCTTAAGGGTCCGGCAGGTGTGAGAAGGCGGGATCCGCTGCCCTGAGCCTCTCCCTCCCTCTCCTGTCACGTTCCGTCTTGTATATTATGCACCTTTCCGCAAAAAACGTCAAGCTACTTTTTCTTTCTTTTCTGAGGAAAAATTCTCCGGAGCTGCCTTTGGCCCCTGAGATGGGCCGTTGGAGGGGCTTTACACCTCCTGCAGGGGACCGGAGACCCCTCTGAGGGCCCGTTTCCTCCCCCGCTCCTTCCCCTCCCTGCCCTCCGGCGGGGCAGGATCTCCCCCACCGGAAAGATTTTCCGGAAACCGGGGCAGAAGAGGGCATGGCCAGGACCCTCCTCACACGCTTCACATCCGCCATGCCTGCAGCCCAGGTGGCGGAGGGACGCAGGCCCCCCGCAGCTGTTCCTCCACTGGGTTCGGTACCTGTCCCCGGTGGACTGCCGCTGCCCCATCTGTCCCGGGGGGATTGGGGAGAGCTGCCCCGGGGATCCCTTTGGGGGAGGTTTGTTGAGGTGCTGCTCCGAAGTGAACCCTTACCGGCGGCCAGGACAGGTGGCGGTCTGGGCTCCGGAGCGGTCGTCCTCAAGGCGGATGGGATGGGAGACGGGCCTCGTCCAGCCCTTTCAAATGTTCGCCGAGGTCCAGGGGCCGGTTATGGGGAACCAGATGGTCCACTGGCAACCTGGAGTTGATCCCGCCTCTTTGGCTTCAAAGTGCCTCTGCTGTCTGGAGTACGCCGGAGTGCCCAAAGCGTGGGGGGAACTTCGTCCACCAGGCGTTTGGCACCAAAGGAGGTCTTACCCAAAGAGGACATGACCCAGAGAGCCAGTCTGGAGCGGATTGGGACCAGGGGCAGGTCCGGTGGACGCCTTGGCGTGGCAGCGGAGGATAGGGGGGAGGATCCCTCCATCCGGGTGAAGGTCTTCCCCCTCTCCGGTCGGACATGGTGCTGGAGTTGGACAATGACGGCTTTGGACATTGCCCGATACACCTGATACAGCTGATAGGCCAGGGTGGGGAAGCACTCCCTCTCCACCTTGTCCCCGGCCGAGATGAAGGCTGCGCTGAGCGGTGCATGGAGTGTGTTGCAGTTATGGGCTGCCGGGCCGGTCACCGAGGTTTGCGGGTCGTCCTGGAGTCCTGGACCGGCTGAATCTCAGAGAGAACTCCGGCGGGGAAGGAGGCCGACCAGTGAGGAGCGAGGGGCGGTCAGGCTGGCACATTCTCCTGTACTCCTGCAATCCTGGATTTTCGCAAACCGGCCGGGAGTGGGTGAGTACCAACGGCTGGACGCAGGTGATGCTCATCCACTGCTCCTGTGTGCAACCTGTGAGTGTCCATCGGTTCGGGATGTTCGGAACTGGGGCCCCACTCCTCCTTCGATGAGATCTCCGAGAACTCCTGTGGACTCGGTACTGATCTCCCCCCGGTGTGCTCCAGACGCCCCGCAGGAGCGCTTCGGGACCATGTGCTGCTCTCTGAAACTGGGCGGACAACAGCGTCCCACCGGGCTGCGTTTCAGCCGAAGGCCGAAGGAGGTTCTTGCGAGAATTTGCAGGCTGTGCCAGTTGGTTGAGTAGCACGAAGTGGGGATATGAAGGAGTGGATGGGCTCCTTGGCCGCTCGGGACCAGGCTTGGCCTGCCGGCACAGCTAAGCGGACTGCGCATCCACAATACGCTTCTTCCTCGGCTGGGTTCCGCTCTGCTGGACCTGCCAGGTCTTCTGCCTTGGGGATTGGGGAGCAGGTTGGGTGGATGAGATGCGTCACCTTCCCCTGGTCCATAATCGACAAGATCACCCAGCAACCGGACACAGGGGGTAAGGGGAAGCACCACTGAATCGGGGTCCTCCCCGGGGGGTCTGCTGCCGCAGTGCGGAGCGGGAGGTTCTATCGCCACGGAGCTTCTCTCTCGCGTCCCGCCGCCCCCTCTCCCCAAAGGTCTGCGCCGGACTCCAGGGGAGGGAGACATTTCTTCCTGCGGGGGAACTGACCACGGGAACACCATCTGCAGGGTTGTGCTTGTAGGCTGAGCGACAGGAAGGGGACAAAAAGGACTGGATGATCTCCTTGACCTGCTTTGGACCAGGTTGGGTCTGCCAGCGTAGTGCGGAGCAGCTCATCCGCCTCGGATTCTCTTTATGGCAGCCATCCCTTCTCCCATTTTCCAGAGATCCCGTGTCCGCCTCCGGGGGAGGGGACAGGTTTTCCAGCGAGAATCTGCAAGGCTGCGCCTGCTGGTTGAGCGCCACGAAGTGGGCCATGGTGAACCGGATGGGTCTCCCGACCTGCTCTGGACCAGGCTGGCTCTGCCGGACAGCACCGTGAGCTGCGCATCCACATCATGCTTTTTCCTCGGTGCGATTCAGATCCGCTGGGATTGCCACTGCGCCTTCCGTCAGCATCTTCTGCGATGTGTTGGGGAGTTTGGTGGAGCGGGAGGAGTGTCCCAGCATCGGGGTGACTTTGGAGAAGATCGTGATGGGGGTGTGCCAGCGAAGTGCCCAGCGGTTATCCTCCGTCCCGGATCCTCTATTGCGGCGCCTCGCCGTCTCCCCTCTCCCAAAGGCCCGTGCCGCCCCCCAGGTGAGAAGATATTTCTTCCCGGTGATTCTCTGCAGGCCGGTGCGGCAGGGCATGCCGGCCTCCGGGGGCATGGAGCTGGTAGTGGCATAATGCACAAAGATTCTTTCCTCCGGAAGAGACCATCCGGGGCAAAATCTGTAAATCGTGTCAGAAACGGCTGCTTTTTAGGGATTTTCCCCATGAAACTCCCCGGATTTCCTGCCGGACAGCCCCTGCCGTAAGGTTGCCCCGGACCCCTTGACTTTCCTGTCTATCTAGTGTAGAATAAGGTCCCCGGCAGGGGGAAGGGCTGCCGGGGAAATCCAATGACCCAAAGGAGGTTTTTCATGAAAAAGCGAATTCTGTCCGCCGCCCTGGCCCTGGTAATGGTTTTGTCCCTTCTGCCCGCCGGGGCTCTGGCGGCTTCCGAAGAACCGGCGCCAGAGGAACCGAAAAAGGCCGCTGTTGTGACCGGGTTCTACCTGAAGGCCCAGACCGAGGACCAGGGGATGATCCCTGAAGAGGGCCGGAAGCCAAACACCATGGTCTTCAAGCTATTAACCAGCTCTTACGGGGAAGTTCCGGACGCTACCACCAGATACCAGTTCAAGGTGAGCTCCCCCGGCGGGGGTGAGACGGATATCCATCCCAGCCAGAAGGGTGCTTATCTCTACTGGACCCCGGGCAGCGTCCAGACCGGGGATTACACAGTGACCGTCTCCGGAGAGGGCTTTTCCAAGTCGGCCACCATGAAGGTGGTGGAACTGTCCTTTAAGGCCGGCGATGGTACCCTGGTGGAACCGGGAAAGACTTCTCTTCTGGCCACCTGCAAGGACCAGCTGCGGGAGCTGACCCTGCCAAAGGCAACGCCCCCGGCGGAGAATGCCGCTAAGGGCTCTGTCTTTCTGGGCTGGAACACGAAGCCGGGAGACAGTTCCCCGGCCACGGTGGTTCCGGACGGTTCCGGAACCATTGAGATGTACGCCGTCTACAGTCCGGTCAAGGACGATGACGATGACGGGTCCGAGCCTGCGAATCCCAATGCGCAAATCGAACTTGGTGGAAAGACCCTCGGACCAGGTAATGAAGAAAACCTGGGCGCAGTCCCGGCTACGGAGATGGCCAGCTGGTCCAAGGATCTCCAGGTCAGAAACACAGGCAACGTGGGCCTGACCTTCAGAAGCATCAGTATAAGTCCCCAGGGGCTGCTGGAGGCGGAAATCAGCTACAACGGCCAGACCCTGGAACCCCAGGGGACTCTGCCCACGGGGGAGACCGCCACGATCACTCTGAGGGCAAAGCAGACTGCCCCCATTGGGGAGCACAAGCTGGCGCTGACGGTTGCCTTTGACGGCATTCGGCCCCCGCTGAGCTGCCGGCTGGCAGTATCCTTCGGCCAGCGGGAGGTGAAGGTCATTCCCCAGAGCGTGACCAAGCCCTACGGCAAGCTGCTCAGGCCGGAAGATATTGAGTACACCACTGAGCCGGATCTGGGGGACACCTCCGGCCTGAACATCCGCTTCATCAGCGAAGGAATGGCCCAGTACGCCGAGCCGGGGGCCTACGAGATCCAGCTGGGTGCCCAGACGGACCCCAGCTTCCACCTGACCCTGGGGGAGAACCCCGGGAAGATCACGGTGGAAAAGGCCACACCGGTGATGCACTCCCAAGAGGCCACCTCAATCCACGTGAATGAGCCCCTGGAGCACTCCGTACTGACCGTCAAGTACAAAAACGCAAATGTCAAGGATGGGACGGAGGTTCTGGTCCCCGGCAAGGCGGAGTGGAAGAACGGGGCCCAGACCTTCTCTTCGGAGGGGCCCCAGACCGTCCAGTATACCTTTACGCCGGATGACCTGGACCACTATTTCTCCACGGATGGTGAGGTCACCGTCCAGGTC
>CAYXVN010000151.1:0-6193 GCA_964468565.1 uncultured Oscillospiraceae bacterium
CCAATCTGACTCAGGATCTGCGGGATGACATCAGCGAGAGCGGCCGCTCCATCCACGACATCATCACGGTGGCCTCCCTCATCGAGCGGGAGACCGACGGCACGGACCGCAGTCACATCGCCTCCGTCATCTTCAACCGTCTGGACAACCCCTCTGCCGAAACCGCGGGGATGCTCCAGGTGGACGCCACTCTGGTGTACATCAACGGCGGCAGGGAACCCACGGCGGAGGACCAGACCATTGACTCCCCCTACAACACCTACCTCTACCAGGGTCTTCCCCCCGGACCCATCGCCAACCCCGGCATGGAGTCCATCAAGGCGGCCATGAATCCGGACCGGACCAGAGACTACTACTACGCCCTGGGCGATGACGACACCCACCACTTCTTCCGCACCTACAACCAGCTGCAGAACTTCATCGCCTCCCAGGAGCGCTATCAGTAGGGAACCGTCCACCCTCCCCTGCCGGGGAGGGAACAGGCAAAAATTCTGTTGACAAGGTTTTGCGTTGTGTCTATATTAGAGGCAGACACGTGCCCGCAGCACTAAAAGGAGCGCTTGCTATGATTTTTGAAAAGCTGAAGGAACTGATCGCCGAACAGTTCAACGTCAACCCGGACAGCATCAAGATGGAAACCTCCTTTGCTGACGATCTCTCTGCCGACTCCGTGGACATTGTGGACCTCTCCATGGCCCTGGAGGAGGAGTTCGGGATCGAGGAACTGGAGGAAGAGGATGCCTCCTCCATCGTCACAGTGGGGGATCTGGTCGCGTTTCTGCAGAGCAGGCTGGACTGACCATATTACGCAGCTACCCGGTGGCCCACCACCGGGTAGTTCTCTTCTGAGGAGGTTAACCCTTCGCCAATAACCCCGCCTGACTCTGAGGAGTCAGACGGGACTTGCGGGAAGCAGGAACTCCAAGCCCGATTGATCAGCCTGAGCCGGCCGGAATGTACCATGTACAGCGAGACGGCTGGCGTTGTGTCCCGAAGCACCGGCGGATGCTCCACTGGTCCGCCGCTCTGCAGGCTGCATGAAACATCTCTGAGGGCAGGGGAAGTGTGGGGTGTGCCAAAAACGGCATAACACTGACGATGTGAACCACGGCAACTGTCGGGGCCCCTTCGGGGGTCCTGATAAGTACCGCACTATCACCCTCTGCGAGGAGTGCACCCCGGAGAACCACCGGCCGGGAGGAATACTGTGGGGTCTGATCAAATCAGTGAGGCACTACGCCGCATCCGCCTTCATGAACACGGTCCGCTGGTATATCTTCCGCAGACTCAGGCAGGAGATCGCCTCCCTCGGTCCCGATGTCACTGTCCACGTCACCTGCGGGGCCGCAACGAAGGCGGCCCGCTCCGAACTGAGGCTGGAGAAGTCCCACACCAACGATGCCTGTGCCATGAGCAGGTTCCACCCGGCAAAGCGGGCGGAGTGCCGCCACTTCCGGAAGCACAGGAGGAACAACCGTGACCGGGTTATGATTGACCGGCGCACGGGCGGGAATGCCAGGGGCGCCAGTCTCGGATGCAGCCGGACCAGACGGAATCCGCAAAACAGCCGCTGCTGGCGGGGTGACTGATCCATACGGCGGGAGCGGCATCGCGTTCAGCCGGGAGATGTGATCCTGTACGAGGGAAGGACGCAGGTGTGCCGGGGGGCCCGGCATTACGGCGAGTATGTCATCTGGCACGAGGGCATTGACCCCGATACCGGCGAACCGACAGTCCGCAGTGCAAAAGCATCTCAGGTCACGGTGGTGAGATCAGCGGGAGCCTGGGAGACGGTATGAAATATACAACAGGAGGTGAACGGCGCATTCCGCCCCGCCTGATGCTACGCTTTCAGTCGGGGTACCCTGCGCCGGATTGATGGACACACTGGATTCCCTGCAGCAGAACCTGGGATACGCCTTTCAGGACCCCTCCCTGCTGGTCAATGCCCTGACCCACAGTTCCTTCGCCAACGAGAGCCGGGGAAAGTGCCTCAGCAACGAGCGGCTGGAGTTTCTGGGCGATTCCATTCTGGGCATGGTGGTTGCGGAACATCTCTACCGCACCCATCCGGACCTGCCGGAAGGGGACCTGACCAGGGTGCGCTCCTCCCTGGTCTGCGAGGAAAGTCTGGCGGATGTGGCCTCCCGGCTGAGGCTGGGGGACCATCTCCGCCTTGGCCGGGGAGAGGAGTCGGGAGGGGGACGGCTGCGCTCCTCCATTCGGGCTGACGCGGTGGAGGCCATCATCGCCGCCGTCTATCTGGACGGGGGCATCGGCTCCGCCCGGCGTATCATTCAGAAATTCATTCTCCCCAGGGAAGAGGACTCCCTCGCCCGTCCCCGGGATTACAAGACCCTTCTCCAGGAGACCGTGCAGCGCACCTCCGGCCAGGTTCTGCGCTACTGTCTCACCGGCGAGGAGGGACCTGACCACAACAAGCGCTTCTTCATGCAGGTGGAGCTCAACGGCACTCCCATGGGCTCCGGCTCCGGCCGCAGCAAGAAGGAGGCGGAACAGGCAGCTGCCCGGGCCGCTCTGGAAACCCTTGGTCAGGGGGAGAGCCGCTAAAAGCCAGGTTTCCGGAAAATTCCGGAAACCTGGCTTTGCCATAATTTCAGGAAGGAGGAGCAGCCGGGGACTTTTCCTCCCCTTCCGCCACCGGGGCGGGGGCCGGATCTCCTGCCTGCTTCAGCCGCTCCAGGGCCTCCTTTGCCCCTTCAGAACCTCCGGCCGCGGCCCGCTCGTACAGGTCCGCCGCCTTCTCCCGGCTGGGTTGGGGCACTCCTTCGCCCCGCTCCCAGCAGCAGCCCAGCAGGTAGAGGGACCGGGCGTGGCCCCGGTCCGCCGCCTTTTCCAGCCAGCGCACCGCTTCGGCACTGTCCTCCTCCGTTCCGATGCCCTTCAGGCAGCACCAGGCCAGATTGTACTGGCCCTGCAGATTGCCCCCCTCCGCCGCCTGGCGGTAGAGTTCCACGGCCAGCTCCTGGTCCACGGGTACCCCGTTGCCATTCTCGTAGCACTCCCCCAGATGACACAGAGCCCGGCTGTTGCCCCGGAGGGCACCCCTCTGGTAGAGACGTACCGCCGTTTCCATGTCCGGCTCCACCCCGATGCCCTTCTCGTAGCAGCAGGCCAGGGAGACACAGGCGGGGATGAAGTCCTGCCGGGCGGCAAGCTGATACCACTCCACCGCCTTCTCCGGATCCTGACTGACCCCGAAACCGCTGGCACAGCACTCCCCCATCAGGCACTGGGCCCGGGCATACCCCTGCCGGGCGGCACACTGAAACCAGAACAGGGCCTCTGCCGGGTTTACCTCCACCCCGATACCCTGGTAGTAGCAGTAACCCAGGTTGCACTGGGCCCGGTCATAGCCGTGCCGGGCTGCCTTGCGGTACAGTTCCACTGCCCTCACCTGGTCCTGCTCCACCCCGAAACCGCTCTCGTAGCAGAATCCCAGGGCACAGATGGCGGGCAGATAGCCCCGGTCGGCGGCGGCGCGGTAGCACTTCACGCTCCGTTCCGGATTCTTCTCCACCCCGTAGCCGTTCTCGTAGCACTCCCCCAGCAGCTGCTGAGCCCGGGCATAGCCCTGGAGGGCCGCCTTGGTAAACCAGAAGACCGCCTGCCGGTTATCCTGATACACCCCGTAACCCTGGTAATAGAGATAGCCCAGGTAGCACTGGGCCCGGGCCTGGCCCCGGCGGGCGGCGTGGAAATACAGCCTGGCGGCATGCTGCACATCCCGCTTCACCCCCCGGCCCACCTCATAGCACAGTCCCAGGTCGGTGCTGGCCGGGTAGTAGCCCATCCGGTGGGCACTCCGGTACAGGGCGGCCGCCCGCTCCGGGCTGGGACTGACCCCCTGGCCCTGGAGATAGCAGTCACCCAGCACGGTCATGGCCCGGGGCTCCCTGCGCCGCACAGCCCGGCGCAGCCAGAGAATGGCCTGGCTGTCGTCCTTCTCCACCCCGATCCCCCGGAGGTAACATACCCCCAGGTTGTTCATGGCCCGGGAGTAGCCCCCCTCCGCCGCCTGGCGGTAGTAGCCGACCCCCTTCTCCCTGTCCACACTCACGCCGATGCCCAGCTCGTAGCACACTCCCAGCGCCGCAGTGGCAGGCAGATAGTCCAGCTGATGGGCCCTCTCGTAGAGCCGGAAGGCCTGAACCGGATCCTTCGGGGTCCCCCAGCCCTCCTGCATGCACTCCCCCAGCAGGGTCATGCCCCGGGGCCAGCCGGCTTCGGCGGACTGGTGAAACAGGCGCACCGCCTTTTCCTGGTCCTTCTCCACCCCAATGCCCCGGAAGTAGAAATATCCCAGGTTGCACTGGGCACAGGCGTCTCCCTGTCGGGCCGCCTCCTCGTAGCAGATCCTGGCCTTCTCCAGGTCCTTGGACACCCCACGGCCCAGTTCCCAGCACAGCCCCAGAGCGGTGGCACCCCGGGCATAGCCGTTGTCCCGGGCCATCTGATACAGCGCCACCGCCTTCCGGCAGTTGCGCCTTACCCCGGTGCCGTCCTCATAGCACTGCCCCAGCAGATACATGGCCCGGGGGTAGCCCCCCTCCGCCGCCCGGCGCAGCCAGATCACGCCCTCGGCCTCATTGACCTCCATTCCGGTGCCGTTGCAGCAGCACACCCCCAGGTTGCACATGGCAGCCAGGTCGCCCTGCCCTGCAGCCTCCCGGTAGAAGGCCACGGCCTTCTCCAGATCCTTCTCCACGCCCTTTCCCGTCTCGTAGAGGCGGCCCACTGCCGAGATGGCAGGGGGATAGCCCTTCCGGCAGGCCTCCATGCGCAGGGAAAAGGCCTTCTCCAGGTTCACCTCCACCCCGCGTCCGTACTCGTAGCACTCCCCCAGCAGATTCTGAGCCCGGGGGAATCCGGTGCCGGCCGCCTCGCTGAACCAGTCCACAGCCTGGGAGAAATCCTGGGGCACCCCGATGCCCCTGTAATAGCAGAACCCCAGGTTGCACTGGGAGGGCACATAGCCCGCATGGGCCCCTGCCCGGTACCAGGAGATCGCCTGCCCCAGATCCCGTTCCACCCCGCTGCCCAGTTCGTAGCACAGCCCCACCGCGCAGGTGGCGGGCAGATACCGGAGGGAGGCGGCGGACCGATAGAGCTGGAAGGCCTGCTCCGGGTCCCGCTCCACCCCGATTCCGGAGTCGTAGCAGCACCCCAGCAGATAGCGCCCCCGGCCGGACTGCCTGCGGGAGGCCTTCCGGTACAGTTCCACCGCCTTCGCCGGGCTGCGCTCCACTCCCCGGCCCTGTTCGTACAGGATGCCCAGGGAGCAGGTGCCCTGATCACAGCCCTGCTCATCCGCCGCCCGGTACAGTTCCCGGGCCCGGTCCAGATTCTGGGGAACCCCTGCCCCGTATTCCCAGCACTCTCCCAGGAGGAAGAGGGCCCGGCCGTAATTCTGCTCCGCCGAGCGGCGAAACCAGTAGACCGCCTCCTCCGGATCCCGCTCCGTCCCCACGCCCGCGTAGTAGAGATACCCCAGGTTGCACTGGGCGGGGGCATAGTCCTGTTCCGCAGCGGTGCGGTAGTACTCCATGGCCTTTTTCTTGTCCATCTCCAACCCGTAGCCCAGTTCATAACACAGACCCAGCTCGCAGATGGCGGACAGATCCCCCTGTTCCTCCAGGCGCCGCAGCAGCACAATGGCCTTCTCTTCATCCGGTTCGGTGCCGAATCCGTAGAGCAGGCAGCGGGCCACGCAGATGGGGGCATCCTCCTGGCCGTTTTCCGCCGCCTTGCAGAACCAGTAAAAGGCCTTTTCCCGGTCCTCCGGAAAGCCCCGGTCCCCGTCCGAACAGGCCACGGCCAGCTGGTACTGGGCCTCCGGATCCCCCTCCTCGGCAGCCTGGAGCAGATCCTGGAGCACGTCGTTCTTGTGTGCCGCCATCCGGACCAGAGACTGCATCACGTCCGGGTCGATGTACATCATGTATCCCTGTTCGCCCATGGGATTCTCGAAGCGGTTCCCATCCTGTGTGTCTTCTGCCACCGGTTTCACTCCTTCCTGCTCTCCCGGTCCCCCCGGCGGGAGCCTCTCAGTCCAGATAGTCCTTCAGTTTTCTGCTCTTGCTGGGGTGGCGCAGCTTGCGCAGCGCCTTGGCCTCAATCTGGCGGATGCGCTCCCGGGTCACGTTGAACTCCCGGCCCACCTCTTCCAGGG
>CAYXVN010000152.1:0-3133 GCA_964468565.1 uncultured Oscillospiraceae bacterium
GGTGCACATTCCGCCCCGGAACCTGGAGACCATCAAGGAGTACACCCGGAAGATCGCGGAGGAGATGCACGTAAAGGGCCTGATGAACATGCAGTATGCCATCGAGAACGGCAGGGTCTTCGTGCTGGAGGCCAACCCCCGGGCCTCCCGGACCGTGCCCCTGGTCTCCAAGGTGTGCAACATCCGCATGGTGCCCCTGGCCACGGAAATCATCACGGAGGACATCACCGGCCGGCCCTCCCCCGTTCCCCAGCTGCGGGAGCAGGAGATTCCCAACTACGGGGTCAAGGAGGCGGTGTTCCCCTTCAACATGTTCCAGGAGGTGGATCCTCTGCTGGGACCGGAGATGCGCTCCACCGGGGAGGTGCTGGGTCTGTCCCGCTCCTACGGGGAGGCCTTTTACAAGGCCCAGGAGGCCACCCAGACCCCTCTGCCCCTGGGAGGCACCGTTCTCATCTCGGTGAACCGCAAGGACAAGGAGGAGGTCATCGAGGTGGCAAAGATGTTCTGGGACTGCGGCTTCCGCATCGTGGCCACCAAGGGGACCTGCGAGCTCATCAACGCTGCGGGCATTCCCGCCGAGCGGGTGCGCAAACTCTACGAGGGCCGTCCCAACATCCTGGACCTGATCACCAACGGCAAGATCGATCTGATTCTCAACTCCCCCATCGGGAAGCACTCCGTCCACGATGACAGCTATCTGCGCAAGGCGGCCATCAAGGCCAAGATCCCCTATATGACCACCATTGCGGCTGCCCGGGCCACCGCCAGCGGCATCGCCTATGTGAAGGAGCACGGTGACAGTGAGGTGAAGTCCCTGCAGCAGCTCCACAGCGAGATACACGACAAAGCGTAATCCGTCCCACCGGGGCGCGGAGGGACCCTCTTCCGCGCCCCATCCCCTGGCAGCTGTCCGGGCAGGGGGGTGCAGGACAGGGGCCCGGGGCAACCGGGTCCCGGCTGCGGGTACTCCGTGCTGGAGCCTCCGGCCGATGGGATGGCGGAGATTGGACTTCCGGCGAAGGCCAGGGCCTTCGCTCCGGACAGGAAGTTCAGGGATCTGTTCCCGGAATCCGGTCCGGCTCAGAGAGGTCCCACACCCCAGGTGCCCATCTCAGAGACCGGGTCGGGCATCGCCGCGGCCGTTTTGAAGGATAAGGTACTGCAGTGGGGGCAGCGCTTCGGCGGAGAGGAGGATGTACCCTGTGCTCTGTGCAGGCCGGTCTGCTTCTGCCCAGCGCTCTCCCCGAAAAAGAAAAGGAGTGTAGGAAATGAGCATGAGACGAATCTGTTTTCGACGGGCCCTGTCCCTGCTTGGCGGCTTTGCCCTGCTGCTGAGTCTGATCCCGGCGGTCAGTGCCGCCTCCGGCCTGTCCCCTGCCGTATCGGACAACATCAACCGGGAGGACTATACAGTCTGGTCCAGCCCGGTCACCTCCTACCTGTTCGCAAATGATTCCGGCGGGCTGACCCGTGTGGAGTACCTCCGGGATGCCGGCAGCACCATCATTGTGGAGGATTATGACAGTTCCTACCGGCTTCAGGCAAGCCGCACCATCCCCATGGAGCTGTCCATCTGGGGCGGTTTCTTTGCCGGGGAGAAGTACAACTTCTTTGTCTTTGGACAGAAAAATCCGGATGAAAATGACAGCACGGAGGTCTACCGGATTGTGAAGTACTCCAAGGACTGGAAGCGGCTGGGCGCGGCGGGCATCCGGGGGGCCAATACAACGGTTCCCTTTGATGCCGGCAGCATGCGTGCGGCGGAGTGCGGAGATTATCTGTACCTGCGGACCTGCCATGAGATGTACCGCACGCCGGACGGCTACAACCACCAGGCAAACGTGACCCTGAGCATCCGGGAAAGCGACATGACCCTGGTGGACAGCTTCTATCAGGTCGGATGGCTGGAGTCAGGGTACGTGTCGCACAGCTTCAATCAGTTTATCCTGGTGGACCAGGACAATCATGTGGTCTGCCTGGACCACGGGGATGCCGCCTCCCGGGGAGTGAACTTCACGAAGTACAACCGTACTGATGCCAGTACGGGGAAGTTCAGTGGCGCCCAGTGGGGACTGTGGGGAGCCTACGGATCCATCTTTGATTTTGCGGGAAGAGAAGGGGACAACATCACAGGGGCCTCCATCGGCGGGCTGGCAGAGACCACCAGCTGTTACGTGTTTGCCTACAATTATGACGGTGTTGCCCAGAACAGGGACCGGGATGTGTACTACCACTATATGGACAAGGCCACCGGCAGAAGCTGGAGCGTCAAGATTGGCCGTAAGGATGGCGAGAGCGTGACGACTCCCGTCCTGGCTTCCCGGGGTCTGAGTGGCGGATACATGCTGTGGAATGCAAAAAAGGGCAATGCCCCAACCGATACCCTGTATTACTTCGCCTATGACGAAAACGCGAAACCCTCCGGCATTCAGGAGGGAAAGGCGGCTCTCTCGGACTGCAATCCCATCTTCTACCAGGGCAAGGCTGTCTGGTATGTCACCAGCAACTCCGCTCCGGTCTTTTATGAACTGGATGCCAATGGCGTGCGCTCCACCGCTGTGGGAGAATCCAATCCCCAGGATCCCGGCAATCCGTCCACGCCTTCCCAGCCCGGAGCCCCTTCTGAACCGGGGACCCCCGGCACACCGGTTCCGGATGACTGGGATATTCCGGAGACCCCCACCTTCGCCGATGTGCCCAGGACCCACTGGGCCTATCCCTACGTGGAGCACGCCTACTCCCGGGCATGGGTCTTCGGAACCAATGCCTTCGATGCTCCACAGAGAACCTTCTCCCCGGACAGGACCCTCTCCGGGGCGGAACTGGTCACCATGGTGACCCGGTA
This sequence comes from uncultured Oscillospiraceae bacterium, assembly GCA_964468565.1. Classification (GTDB taxonomy): domain Bacteria; phylum Bacillota; class Clostridia; order Oscillospirales; family Oscillospiraceae; genus Lawsonibacter. The sequence goes on from CAYXVN010000152.1 coordinate 2,849, forward strand.
TCTGTACTCCCACGAGCTTCCCTACGAGGAGTCGGAACCCTGGTATATGGACTATATGAATCTGGCCAGTGCCAAAGGTCTGCTGGTCAATACGGGCATGGAGGGCAACTACCAGGAGGCCGCCTCCAGGCCCATTAACCGCTATCTGATGTCCGTGTTCCTGTACAACGTGCTCAGAGCTCAGAACACCCTGCCCACTGAGGCCCAGATACAGCAGGCCCGTCAGAAGATCGGGGACTATGCCTCCATTCCCCAGACCTACCGGCAGGCGGTTCTCACCTGCTA
>CAYXVN010000152.1:3143-6185 GCA_964468565.1 uncultured Oscillospiraceae bacterium
ACGGACAATCAGGGCAGATTCGGCGGGGACGGACTGATGACCCGCTGCCAGTCAGCGAAGATCATCTGCGTCATTGCCGACCTGGGCCTGGTGAACCGATACTTCTGCGATCGGACCTTCGACACCGGAGAACTGCTGAACAGCTATTGGGAGTCCAGAATCCAGGACAACTTCTTCTACCGCTTTTCAGCGGATGGTACCGCCAGGGAGTACCTGGAAAACTACTCCTCCAGCGGCACGCATTACCTGTACTCTACCAGGAATCTCACCTGGAGCTACAGCCCCCAGAAAAAGCAGCTCCAGCTGAAGTGGGAGGATGGACAGGAGGCCCTCCTGGATCTGGTGGTGCCTGAGGCGGACATCGACTGGGACAGGGGTCTCAGCAGCCAGCTGTCCCAGATCCCCAGGGGTCAGCTCTTCTTCTACGATCTGGACTGGGTGTACGAGAATGCCTTTTACCTGACGAAATCCGACATGCCTTTGAGTACTCCGGTGCAGTGATCCCTTCCGGTCCCGGATGCCGGCCTGCCGCCGGCACCGGGGGGAGCTGCTGCGCAGGCGATCCCGGACGGATCCGGCGGAAAGGGCAGCTCCGGCAGGGGTATCCTCCCTGGTGGACACGACCATCATTAAGATGAAAGGAGTCCCAACGCCCCTCCTTCGGGGGAACAATCTCCGCGCCGGGCCTGCAGGGGCAAAAGGCGGCCGCGGGAGGCAGAAGCCTCCCGCGGCAGGGTCCGGCCGGACAGTGTCTGGTGCAGGTTCAGTTCACTTCGAAGCTCTCCCCGGCCACTTCCTGGGTGGGCACGATCATTACTTTGTTGAAAGGAATCCCAATCCCCTCCCGGCGGAAGGCCTTCACGATGGAGACCCGCATGTCCGAACAGGCCTGGAAGTTCTCGCTGACGGTCCTGGTCCAGACGGTGGCCCGCAGGCACATGCCGGTGCCGCTGAGTTCCCGCAGCAGGATGGAGACGAGGGGGGCATCCGGATCGGTGCGGGTGTCCAGGAAGAGGGGATGGGAGACCACGATGTCCCGCATGATGCTCATGGCCAGATCCACATCGGAGCCGTAGGAGATGGTGACGTCCAGGAAGCCCGCCGCCCGGGCGTCCACCAGGTTGGAGTTTTCAATGACGTCCTTGCTGATGATGGAGTTGGGGATGACAATGCGGGTGTTCGTGTAGGTGCGCAGGATGGTATGCCGGAGGGTGATGTCCTCGATGAACCCGGTCAGCTTCTCGTTGACCAGGGTGACCCGGTCCCCCACATCAAAGGGCTTGAAGACGGAGAGGAACAGGCCGCTGATGATGTTCTCCAGGGACTCCTGGGCGGAGAGCGACACGGCCAATGCGGCGATGCCGGAGCCGGCCAGCAGGGTGGTGACCAGCTGGTGGAGTTCGGGAATGGAGTCCAGCGCGGTGAGGACGCCCAGGCCCAGGATGACGAAGGAGACGATGCTGTAGACGAATTTTTTGAAGAGAAACTTGTGTTTTGTGCGGTTGTATGCCCAGTGGTTGATACGAAGCAGGATTGAGGTAATCAGAATGCTGACCAGAATCCGCACCAGGATCCATACCCAGCTCATGGAAAAAGCTTCCTTGACCCACTCCAAGGAAAACGCCTCCCTTTGGCGGGAACTGTCCCGTCTGAAGTGCTCTGCGCCGGTCCCGAAAGGGAGAGCGGTGTGAGGTGACGGAAAGTATACCACACAGGACAATGCGGGGCAAGCCCCTATCCCCCCTGTGAGAAGTTCTGAAATTGTTCCCTCCGGCTGGGTGTCTCTTGGGGATTTCCCCGGAGGGGGCCGGCTGCCGGGGAGGGCAGGGGCAGAAGTGCCCAAAAGAGAGGGGGAGGAGGAGGAAAGATTTGGCTTTACTTCCCATGGTGAATCCAGTATAATACCTCCATGGATGCGGCGTCACGGGGGACCCGGGGATGCGGCATCCTTTTCGCAGGGAAAGGAGGTTTTCTGGTCGGAGAACCAGCAACAGCGCCAGTTCCCGGGAGATTTCTTCCGGGAAGACGAGGAGAGGGGAGGATCGAACCTTCGGCGGATGCCCCTCCGTGTCCTCCGGACGCGCACGCGGCAGACAAAACCTCGGGTAACCGACGGGACAAAGAGGCCGCGGCCGGAGAAGTGAACTGAACGACAAGTGACTGCGACTGTCCTCTTCGTTTACGGATATGTCCCCCCTCCCGCCCTCCGGGGCCGGAGGGAGGCAGACAAGATTCAGAAACAGGAGGAAAAACTGAATATGTGTGGAATCGTCGGATTTATCGGTCGGGAACAGGTGACTCCCATTCTGCTGGACGGACTGGCCCGGCTGGAGTACCGGGGCTATGACTCGGCAGGGGTGGCGGTCTTCTCGGAGGAAGACCACACCCTGCAGGTGCGCAAGGCCAAGGGCCGTCTCCAGATCCTCTCGGACATGCTGGAGGGAGGCAGTGCCCTTCGGGGCACGGTGGGCATCGGACACACCCGCTGGGCCACCCACGGGGCTCCCAGCGACATCAACTCCCACCCCCAGGTGAGCCGCAGCGGCAGAATTGCCGTGGTGCACAACGGGATCATCGAGAACTACGCCGAACTGAAGGCCTTCCTGATGGGCAAGGGCGTGCCCTTTGTCTCCGAGACGGACACGGAGGTCATCGCCCAGCTGGTGGACTATTTCTACGAGGGGGACATCCTGGAGGCGGTGACCAAGTGCCTGCACCGCATTGAGGGTGCCTATGCCCTGGGCATCATCTGTGCCGACGCCCCGGACCAGATCATCGCCGTCCGCAAGGACAGCCCTCTGATTCTGGGATACGGGGAGGGCTGCAACTTCCTGGCCAGCGACGTAACCGCCATCATCCGCTATACCCGCAACGTGAGCTACATGGAGGACGGGGAGCTGGCGGTTCTCACCCGGGACCACATCCAGTGCTACAACCACCTGATGCAGCCTGTGGAGAAGGAGATCACCCGGGTGGACTGGGAGATTGACGCGGCGGAGAAGGGCGGCTACGAGCACTTCATGTTCAAGGAGATCATGGAGC
>CAYXVN010000153.1:0-3829 GCA_964468565.1 uncultured Oscillospiraceae bacterium
GCCTTTGTATCGCCGCTGATGCTCGGCGCTTCAGCACCGAGTAGTTCACCCGTGACGGAGGATGGACCAGCGATTGTGCCTCCCGGAGCCGGTGGCCCGGGTGCCGGAGCGGGAGGTCGGCAGATCTTCTGAGGAGAGCAACTTCGGAGCAGGAAGTTCCCGAAGGACCAGGAGCCCCGGGGGGATGTATCCATACCCGGCGGAACACCACATCACCAGCTTATGGGTTCCGCTGGGCTGGGGTGGAGGGGGAGAGCTGTCCCAAGCTGGAGCAGCCTACACCGCGCACCAGCACGCTGCAATCTGCTGCTTCCCCGGGGGGTTGGCGCCCGGGCTTCAGGGAGGGACTGCGGCTGCACAGTTCCTGATCTTCCGGGGAGAGATGCCCGGGCCCACCGCCAGGTGCCGTGTCGGCTCCCCATTATGCCGGGAGGGCGCATTGGCTGGTGCGATCTGATAAACGTCCGGATTCCCAGAGAGACGAATCCACGAAGTCTGTGATGCCACCCGGCGGGGCGAAAGGGCTGCAGCCTGGGGGCACTGGCGGCCTGGCTGGAGAAGGGATCCGTTTTCCAGGTCGGAAGGGAGCGCACCGCCCTCCAGCGCCTGGCTATGTGCTCTCCTCTTATGGCAGTGCAGGATCTCCGGTCCCCCACGCTGTCTTTGCTCTTCCGGCCACCTTGCCAAGAGGCATCCACCTTCACCTCCAGAAAGCCCCTGCGTTTCTCGCTCCCCTGATGCCAGGTGGGTCCTGGCCCGAGGGATCCCGGAGTCCGGACCAAAGAGGGGCAGCTGCCGACCTGCCAGAGCGGCAGCGGGGGAAGACGGATGGGTATGGGGAACTGGGATCAGATGGGGGTTTGTGCCCTCTGGTGGGAGAACTCTCGGATCCGATCCCCGCCGTCTGTTTCCCGGTCTCTGGATGGTGTATGGGTCAGCGATTGTGCTTCCCGGAGCCGGTGGCCCGGGTGCCGGAGCGGGAGGTTGGCAGATCCTCTGAGGAGATCAGTTTCCGGAGCAGATGGGGCACGGGGAGCAGGGTGACTTCATCTCGTCCCACCGGTGCGCCTGACGGAGTTCTCCCGGAGTTCTCTGCCTGCCACCTGAGAAGAATCCCGGTCTGGCTGCCCTCACAGCGCTCCTCCGGTGAGCTTGGGGAGAGGAGCACAGCCTGACCATCCATCGGGGAACTTCGGTAAGGATCAGAGGGACCAGGACCGGCGGCACCGGTCTGCAGCCCCTTGGGGCAGATTCTCCGGAGATGGACCCGGAAGATGGGGGCGTCCCACCTTCCTGGCGCCAGTCCAGCCGCAACTGGGATTCCGGGCCGAAGGCCGGACGGGTGCCATCCCGGCGGGGGGCGGAGGCAGCAATCAGACAGCCTGCTGTACAGAATGAATCTCTGAACCTTGCTCTGACTCTTTTCATCGGGGGAAGGGATTTCCATGGAGGCCCGAGGGCAACGCAGACTTCCCCGGGTGCAGGTACGTCACTTTCTGATGTAACTGTTTCAAACCCAGTGCGGGGGCAGGTAATGTAAGATCGCATGTGATTGCCCTGAATTCTTCCTCGACACAAAACTTATTCCCCTCATTTATGTGACTTTCAGTGTAACGGTCCCGGAAATATTTCCCAGGATGTCACATTCCGGCTCTGCTCCAGTTGATGCAGTAATATGTTACGTGACACAAAATGGTGTCTGTGACACCCTGCTGTCTGACACGGTCAGATTTCTCTTTCTGCAGGATGTGACAGGTTCAGGCCTCATCGCCAGGACAGATGTCAGAAAGAACGAACATTTCCCCTCCGAGGAGGGCCTATGCACATCGGAATTGGAGAGGGGGATGTCTCAAACTATGTGACTGTATGAGCGTTTTTTCTCAGACTGTGCGAAGCGCCCCCATCAGGCGGTCATCCGGACAGGCCAGAGTCATGCTGCTGTTGCAGAACTCGGACTGTACTTTTTCTGAAAATGAGGGGTTGACAGCACCTGGTGACCCTGGTATACTGTCTCCATATTTCATATTTCCCTGGTGACTGTACCCAGGTCCGACGCCTCCCGGCGGACAGGATTCTGGGAGAGGGTTTTATCACAGCGCAGGGGGATGAGACAGCCGCCACCCCTGCCGGGGACGGGAACTCATCCTTCGCTTCCCCGATGCGGATGGGACTGCCCCATCGTCCCCTGCTTTCCTCGGATCTTCCGCTCCTTCCCATGAGCTGGATCAGGAACTGTGCCCTTCCTTCACACACCCGGGCAGAAAAGGAATGGTGATCGCCAATGAATCATAGCTCGTTTTCGGAAGAGCTCCATATGGAACTGAGTGAGAGCGTCCGGTCCTCCTGTCTCTCCAGGCGGGAGCAGGATGATGTGGTGCAGGATGTGGTTGTGCACGGGCTCCCCCTGGAGAGTAGAATATGCTTCATGCTCCACTACCGGGACGGACGGAGTTACGAGGAGTGTGCCTGCAGCATGGGCATGGAGATCGAGGAGGTCCGCTCCCACTGTCAGCTGGGAGTTCAGCTGCTTCGCAGCGATGCCGTGGAGCGCTGCCTCTGTTACGGCTATGAGGGCTCCGTGAGGAAGGGGGCTGAGGTGCGGGGCCTTGCTCTCCCCGATGAGGCCGTTCCGGACAAGGCAAAACCGGTCTGGCGGCACCGCCTCTCCGATGACCTGGTGGCCCGGTTGGGTCAGGCGGGGGTGATCACCACCCTGGATCTGCATCTGGTGCTGCGCACGTACAATTTTCCGCCGGAGCTTCGGGCTGACCGGCAGTTCCTTCTTCAGCAGGAACGCCAGTTCACCTCCTGCATCGATCTGCCCCCTCCCCCGGCAGAGGAGTCCCTGGTTTTCGTGTACGGAGAGTCCGACCGGAAGTACTGGTTCATGATCTTCTATGAGGCGATTGCGCCCAGGAGCCTGGTGCCCACCCAGGACAAAGAGGTGACGGTGGAGGTGCTGATGGGCCTGCTGGAGATCGTGTGTACCAGGAAGGTCCGATCCATCATTCTCTTTCGCTACCGGGATGGCATGACGATGAAGCAGATTGCTGCCCGCCTGAAGATCGCTGTAAAGTCCGTCTCCAAAATGCACCGGCAGATTATGGAGCTGCTGCAGAAGCCCTTCTTCCAGTCCCTGCTGTACCAGGGATATCCGAAGACGGTGGAGCGGATGGCCGTGGGGCTGAAGATTCCCGAGGAGGATCTGGCCAAGGCCATGCAGCCCCTCACCGACGTGACAAAGGCACCGCGGATCATCAGACCTCTGATGGAAAAGGGGGTGGTCTCCCTCCTGCAGCTGGTGCGGATGCTGGATGGAAACTATGAGGGTGACCCGCCAGCTGTCAGGCCCGGTAAGCTGATGGAGATGATGGAGGAATCAGGTCTGCTGGAGGATGTCAGCAGATGGGGGCTGAAGCTGCTCCCGGGTGAGAAATCCTTCGTCCAGCGCAGGCTCTTCCTGCAGGCGAAAGAGAAATCCGGCCCCTTTCAGGGACCGCCGGTTCCTCTGTCTGAATCTCACCGGCAGCTTCTGAACCTGGACCTGACGGAGATTGATGGGGGGGAGAAGCTGGCTGCCTGGTTGGAGAAGACCGGGATCCGGACCCTGAATGAGGCTGCGAACGTTCTCTGCGGGAGGGCAGATGTGCACATCTCCAGGGAATTGGCTGCCTTCCTCTACCGGGAGCTGGAGAAGCGGCATCTTCTCGACCCCCTCCAGGCCTCCGGACGCTTCATTCCCTCCCCGGAGGAGATCCTCTGCCAGAAGACCCGCAGGGAGCTTTACCGCGCCAGCAGGGAGAACTGGGCGGAAGGGGTCCGGGGGACC
>CAYXVN010000153.1:3839-6113 GCA_964468565.1 uncultured Oscillospiraceae bacterium
GTTTATCCTGAGCCTGCTGACCGATCTCAATGAGGAGGCCTTCCTGGCAGTTTACCGCGATGATCTGAGGCCCAAGGAGGTCAGTAAACGGATGGGGAAGAAGCCCTCCGAGATCGGCAACTTTAAGGAGAGATGTGCCAACGCCATGCGGGAGGCACCTGTCCAGGAGGTTCTGAGACTGGGCCTCAGGGGCTACATCCGGGAGAGGGCCTGGGAGATGAACATCACCTTGCCGGCAGAGGTGTATCCGGTGATTGCCCGGCCCATCAGCCAGCTGGGTTTTACCGACAAGACTGTAATCACCCTGCGCAGGGCGGGGATCCTCATCCTCTTTGATCTCCTCCTGCTGCTGGCAGGCAGGTGGCAGAAGGGAATACCCAGAACCAGCGTGGAGCGCCTTTTAAAGAAGGTGGAGGAGCTGGACCTTATGAAGTACTGCGATTCTCTGGGACTGGAGATCCTCCCCTTCGCCCATGCCGGAAGCTTCCAGGCCCGCATCCTCATCTGGAAGGCCAGTCAGGGCTGCCCGCCGTTTCAGGGAGCCTTTGAAGAGCCCTCTCAGGAGCTGCTGGACCGTCTCAACGCTTCCCCTCCCTGCCTCCAGGGCAGCACCTTCCGGGCTGCCAAAATCACTACTGCATGGGATCTGCTCTATGTGCTGACCGGCGCCAGCGGCAGGGTAACGTTCAAGGGCGCCAGTGTCGAACCTGAGGAGCTGTACTCCGCTCTGAAGGAACTGGACCTTGTGGAGCCCTGCGCCGCCTGCGGCTGGTACGTTCCCACTCCTGAGGAGATGTCCACCTTGAGGGAGCGGAGAGAGCTCTGGAAGCGGATTCTCAACAAGGTCCCCTTTCCCGATCGCACTCCCTCCTGAATTCCGGGGCGTCTCTGGTTCCCTTCCCCCTGCTCCGACCCGGCCGGCTGCCGGATCGGAACCCGCATTCTGGCAGGTCTGCGGGCGGGGGGAAGGGGACCTTCCTGCTGTGGTGCCGGGTCTGCCCCCAGGGCAGATTACCTGCTGCGGATTCCTCGGGAGCCCAGGGAGATCTGCCCGGGGAAACGGGCAGAGGCCAGGGCTGTGGCGCAGGCGGAGATCTGTTTTGAACATTCAGTAAGGATCGGCTTCACTACCGAGAGCGGCATAAGGGGAGGTGACGTCCCCCTCAGTTTCCTGACTGACCTGCTCCGCCAGGGCCCGGGCTTCAGATGGGGAGAAATTCCACCTGCTTCCGCCAGGATGGGTTCTGCCCGGCAGCGCCAGGGACACCATCCTCCAGGGTAATTGTCTGAGGCTGCCGTACCGGCGCTTCAGCGGCCCGGCCAGCCCGATGGGGCTGGGGGATAGTCTGGGTCAGGGTGAGATGCGGGAGATGGTGATCCTCCTCCGGGAGGTTGGGTACAGAGAGAGGCATGCCGGATGCGGGCGAGGAGAACCGGTTCATGGGAGGTTCCTCTGCGGGAAGGGGGAGGTGTGCTCCCCGAAGTGCTGGTGCTATGCCACGCTTTCTGGTCTGGGACAGACGCTGAGGGGCAGGACAGTCAGGTATGTCCAGGGTACCGGGAAGAGAGGGCAGGTCCGGCCCCTGTAGGGGAACCTGACCCGGTGCGGCGGTCTGGTTTGGAATCTGCCGACCTGGCTCGCCCTCAATCCCGGAGGGGGAGAGCCGGCGGGTCTCCGAATAGGGGGACAGGTCCCATGACAGCACCGGCGAGGCCTGCAGCATGGACTCTTCCCGGAGAGGGGCCAGGACCCCAGGGGCATGCTCCACCTGGAGAGGGGGTCCTCGTCTGAAAATGCCCCCAGCCCTTCTCCCTACCGATCTTCTCCCCGGGTGCAGATCCATCCGGCACAGGCGGAAGAAGTGGCAGGGGTGTACGGTGCGGGGGAAAGCGTCAGTGGGAGAGATCACTCCGGGCCGGGGAACTGACATGGGGCTGTTGGTATCCTCAAACCCCTTGTGGCGCAAGGGATTCCAGCGCTGACGCCAACATTTTCAGAACCTTTTTCACGAAGTTCCGAATCTCCTGGCAGTTAAACCTTGCGTTCTTGTGCAATATATACAAATCACGCTCGGTATGAGGCCCATTTCAGAACCCCACTTGACACCAGACTGTGGAGATGGTACGCTATAGCCAACCTTAACCCTGGAGTGATGCCTATGACCCCGGCAGAGCAGAAGAAAGCAGCCCAAGAATTCGTAGCCTATTGGGATGGCAGGGGATATGAGAAGGGCGAAAACGCTAAGTTTTGGATTGACCTGCTTCAGAACGTAT
>CAYXVN010000154.1:0-6107 GCA_964468565.1 uncultured Oscillospiraceae bacterium
CAAAGGCCCTCACCGACATGGGCGTGCGCATTCTGGGCACCTCCTCAGACGGGGTGGATGCGGCCGAGGACCGGGAACGCTTTGATGAGATCCTCCAGACCTGCGGCATCCCCCGGGCCCGGGGAAAGACCGTCTTCACCACCCGGGAGGCCCTGGACGCCGCCCACGAACTGGGCTATCCGGTTCTGGTCCGCCCCTCCTATGTGCTGGGCGGCCAGGGCATGGAGATCGCCTACAACGACCGGGACATCGACGACTTCATGGGCATCATCAACCTGACCGTCCAGGAGCACCCCATCCTGGTGGACAAATACCTGATGGGCCGGGAACTGGAGGTGGACGGGGTCTACGATGGGGAGGACATTCTCATCCCCGGCATCATGGAACACGTGGAGCGGGCCGGAGTCCACTCCGGCGACTCCATTGCCGTCTATCCGCCCCTCCATCTGGAGCAGAAGCACCGGGATCTCATCCTGCGCCATACCCGGAACATGGCCCGCCATCTGGGGGTCATCGGGCTCATCAACGCCCAGTACATTCTCTACGACGATGACATCTATGTCATTGAAGTCAATCCCCGCTCCTCCCGCACCATCCCCTACATCTCCAAGGTCACCGGCGTACCCATCATTGATCTGGCAACCCGGGTCATGCTGGGAGAAAAGCTGAAGGACATGGAGTACGGCACCGGCATCTATCCGGAGGCCCCCTACTATGCGGTCAAGGCCCCGGTCTTCTCCTTTGAGAAACTCACCGATGTGGACACCGGCCTGGGGCCCGAGATGAAGTCCACCGGGGAGGTGCTGGGGCTGGCCGAGACCTATCCCCAGGCCCTGCTGAAGGCCTTCAAGGGCTGTGGCATCCGGGCTCCCAAATACGGGGGCCGGGTCATCGTCACCGTCAAGGACGAGGACAAGCCGGAACTGCTGGGCATCGCACAGGGCTTTGTGGACATGGGGGTGGAACTCTATGCCACCTCCGGCACCTGCGACTACCTGAACGGGCACGGCATCCCCTGCCGGCGGGTGAACCGGGTCTCCCAGGCCCACCCCAACATTCTGGACATGATCTCCTCCGGTACGGTGAGTCTCATCATCAACACCCCCAACAAAGGCCGCCGCCACGATACGGACGGCTTCCGGATCCGCCGCAGTGCCGTGGAGCACTCGGTCTGCTGCGTCACCGCCATCGACACCGCCCGGGCCCTGCTCACCGTGCGCCAGCAGAGCCGTTCCGGCCAGCTGCGTCCCATCGACATCACAAAAATCTGATTCTTACAGTCCTCCGGGATCCCGGCCTTGGTCGGGATCCCTTTTTCCCTCTCCCGGCCTCTCCGGAAGGTCCATTTGCATTCTTTCCCGCCCCATGGTATACTTTTCCCCGAAACTACGGGAGCGGACCCGGGTCCGAAATCCCCCTCAGGAGGAATCAGGATGACACCCAAAAAAATGCTTCTTCAGATCACGACCTGGAGCATGCAGGGAAACTTCCGCAAGGTCTATCAGACCCTGAGCGGACTGCCCCCTGCCCGGCGCACTCCGGAGCTGGACTGGTACCTCGCCGTTGCCTGCCTCAGGCTGTCTGACAACGAAAACTGGCAGGAATCCCACAGGATGGCCTCTCAGGCCCGGGACCTCCTGCTGTCCCTGCCGGAAGAGCGCCGGGAGCAGTGGGACTGGCTGCTCACCTACGGGTCGACTCTGATGTACCTGGGCCGGGAAGAGGAGGCACTGATCTACCTGGAGGAAGCGGAGCGGAAGAATCCGGGCAATGAACAGATCCGTTCGGTTCTGGAGTGGGCCCGGGACTGTACGGGAGACTATTCCGGTCCCGATACCTTCCGCACCCGGGTGGTACTCGCCTGGCAGTCCTTCCTTGCCGTAGAACCCCGGCTGCGGGAACTGGTAGAGCAGCCCCGCTCCGACAGCGCGACGGAAGAGATCGGCTCACTTCTGGAGGACGCCCTGGATCCCATTCTGACTCCGCCCCAGATGTTCGGGTTCAATTCCGAAAATGGCCGCTGCCAGCTCATTCTCCCCCTCCATCGCAACATGCCGAATCTCTTTCGCCTGCGTTATTTCCGTGCCCAGGCACCCGCCTCAGTCCTGCAACACTGGGATATCGTTCTCGGAACCGGTCCTCAGAAGACCTTCTCCGCCCAGGAGTACGGCATCTGCATGGAATCCGGGGATGTCCGCATCCGCATCGACCGGGTTGACGGCACTGCTGTCTGGCTGTCCTTCTACTGCCCCTCTCTTCTTCCTCTGATCCGCAGATACGGGAAGAGATCCCCCGAAGTGGGCGAGTTTGTCTCAGCAGCTCTCACCGGAATTCTCGGGGAGGTGGCCTTCATGGGACTGACTCTCCACGTCTCCATGGCCACAAGCGGCTCCGGAAACTCCTTTTCCCCGCTGCAGGATCTCCCTGACCTGCTGGAGAGGAAGGGAATCGTTCTGATTCAGGACATTGAGAAGCTTCTGGCCCAGGACTGTGAAACCTACGCCAGCCCCTCCGACCTGATTCCCGCCACAGGGGACCGGTCCGATATCCTCCAGGGAAGCACCGCCTGCCCCGATCTTCTCCGCCAGTATGCTTCCGGCAGCAGTGAGATGACAGACGCCTGGGGAGATAACTCCATTCTGGCAGGTTTTCTCTGGTTCTCCCGGGAGGGACTGGACAGGGAGGGGGAGGACCGCATGGCCTGGGATCTGCTGGAGCAGCTGACTCAGCACCTGAATGAGACCGCCGGTCCGGAGGCCATTCAGTCCCTGGGGTGGGCCATGGGAGCCCAGCGGGTCTGTCTGGATCTGCTCGCCTGGGACTACCGCACCCTTCTCCAGGAGGCCGTTCTCTTCTTCCAGGATCACCCCGTCACCCAGGCCGCCTTCCAGTGCTTCTCCACCCGGCCGCCCTTCTGGATCACAGGGGGAGAGGATCAGGAAGAAGACGGGGAAGATGAGGAAGAGGACAGCGGATCCTGATCCCCTCCCTGCCATCTCGGCCCACCCACCTGAAACCTCACGGCTTTCATACGGCCATCCGGGAGAGTACGCTCATCAGGCACACCAAACATCAGCGCCCCGGAAGTGTATCCTTCCGGGGCGCTGTCATAGAAGATTTGCAATGCAGCTGGTTTTCCAGACACCGGAGTCCCTCACTCCGGAGGCGCAAACCACATGGAGGGATACCTCTGCGTCATGCGCTCATCTCCGTATACCTGGTCCAGCACCTGTTCCACCGCGTTTCCGGCAGGAGCGTCATTCACCGACCGCTCCCGCCAGCGCAGGAGGGCCGCTGCAGACACAAGAAGATCCCCCGCCATCACAACACACAGCACCAGGCACAGAAACCTCCCCGCAGGAGTCTCCATCTTTCCCAGCACCCGGCTCAGGGCCGGCAGAATCCAGCGCAGAAAGGCTATCCCCAGTGAGCCCCAGATCAGGGTCATCATCAGGCTGATCCGTCCACCCAGGTTAAAGGTGTGTCTGCTGTAGTCCCAGGAGACCGATCCCAGCACCGCCTTCTGCCCCAGTCCTCCCAGGTACTCCACCAGCGTGCCTGCCGCCGCACAGAAGAGAAACTGTGTCAGAAGCCGCCTGCCCTGGAGAAGGGGAGCGCAGAGGGCCAGGGCCACGGCTCCCAGACCATAGATGATGCAGAAGGGACCCCACACCGTTGCCGGGTGACTCTCCCACACTCCCTTGCGCAGAATGTTCCAGATTCCCTCCAGAACAAAGCCCACAACGCTGCCCAGCAGGAAGATCCAGAAAAGTCCGGCCCAGGAGACCGGCGTTTTCGCCGCCTGTTTTTCTGCCGGGCGGCCCGGCCGTCCTGACACCCTGTTTCCCATCATCCAGCCCTCCGCTGTTCCAATGTTCCCACTGTTCCGGCAGCCCCACCGGGGGATGCCGCAGAACCTGGCAGGCCCCCGGTTTCCCGTACCTGCCTCAGGTCCGGTCCGGCGCCTCTCCGGACCTCAGACAACCAGACCGCCCTTGATGACGGTCCTGGCCAGGTTGCTGCCCATACGGTAGCAGAGATAGTCCAGATCGGGGGCCTCCCAGATCACCAGATCGCCCTGCTTTCCCATCTCCACACTGCCCGTCTCCTCCGCCATGCCGATGGCGGCGGCGGCGTTGAGGGTCACAGCAGTCAGCACTTCCTCCGGCGTCATGCGGTATTTCAGACAGCCCAGATTGATCACCAGCTGCAGATTCAGGCAGGGGCAGGAACCGGGATTGAAATCCGATGCCAGGGCCACCGGTACGCCGGCGGCAATCATGTCCCGGGCCGGGGCGTAACCGGACCCCAGATAGAAACTGGTTGCAGGCAGCAGGCAGGCCACCGTGCCGCCCCGGGCCAGGCTGGCGATTCCCTCCGGAGGGCAGACAATCAGGTGTTCGGCAGAGACCGCCCTCAGTTCTCCCGCCAGCTGGCTGCCCCCGATGGGGTCAATCTCATCAGCGTGAATTTTGCTCATCAGTCCGTGCTTCCCGGCGCACTCCAGAATGACGCGGGACTCCTCCGCCGTGAAGACTCCGGTCTCGCAGAAGACATCGCAGTAGCGGGCCAGTCCCTCCTCCGCCACGGAGGGGATCATTTCCTCACACAGCTGGCGGATGTATTCCTGCCGGTTCTCCTTCCATTCCGTGGGAACGGCGTGGGCACCCATGAAGGTGGGAACCAGATCCATGGGGTGATGGCGGTTCAGGTCCCGGATGACCCGCAGGGATTTCAGCTCGTGCTCCAGAGACAGTCCGTAACCGCTTTTGGCCTCGCAGGTGGTGGTTCCCAGGTGCAGCATCTCGTCAAGGGCCTGGAGGGCCTTCTCCTCCAGCTCCCCCTGGGTGGCGGCCCGGGTGGCGGCCACGGTGGAGAGAATCCCCCCTCCTCCGGCCAGAATCTCCAGATAGGGTACGCCATGGAGCTTCATGCCCAGTTCGTTCTGCCGCCAGCCTCCGAAGACAAGGTGGGTGTGAGCATCCACCAGGCCGGGCGTCACCAGGCGGCCTCCCGCGTCCACCCGGGGGACTCCCGGCGCAGAAGGTGCCTCTCCCGTTCCCATCTGAGCAATGCGCCCGTCCTTAATGAAAATCCAGGCCTTCCTGCTGACCTGAATCTCCCCCTGCTCCTCTCCTCTGCGGGCCCTGCAGCCCGTGGGAGTCGCCAGGGTGCCGATGCCGGTTACAAGCAGCGAATGCATGATTTTCCCTCCTTTTCCGTACAGTTCCGGGAGGAGGGCGCCAGAGCGCCCCCTCCCCACGGGATCTGCCCTCAGCCCCGGACTTCCCTCAGGGCCTCCTCCACCACGGAGTCCTCCGCCAGGTAGGGCAGGGTGATGTGGTCCTGGCCGGCGTAGAGGCGGTTGTACTCCGCCGCCGTGGTCAGGGCATTGGGATTGCGGGCCCAGGCCCGGCGGGAAACTCCCACCATGGTGTCCCAGGGCATGCTCATCCGCAGAATGGTATCCACCCGCTCGGAGCCGTCCAGCACCATGCCGAACCCGCCGTTGATGGCCTTGCCGACACCGGTGCCGCCACCGTTGTGGAGGGCAATCAGACTCATGCCCCGGGCGGCATTGCCGGCAAAGCACTGGGTGGCCATGTCCGCCATGATGTTGGAGCCATCGCGGATGTTGGATGTCTCCCGGAAGGGGGAGTCCGTGCCGCCGGTGTCGTGGTGATCCCGGCCCAGCATCACCGGTCCGATCTCTCCCCTGCGCACCATCTCATTGAACTTCAGGGCGATGTTCATGCGCCCCATGGCGTCCTGGTAGAGAATCCGGCACTGGGTCCCCACCACCAGGCGGTTCTTCTTGGCATCCCGGACCCAGACGTAGTTGTCATAGTCCTGATAGCGGCGGTTGTGCTGGAGGATATACTCCGCGGCGGCGGCATCCGTCCGGTCCAGGTCCTCCGGATCTCCGGACAGGCAGCACCAGCGGAAGGGCCCGTAGCCGAAGTCAAAGAGGCAGGGGCCGAGAATGTCCTCCACGTAGGAGGGGAAGACAAATCCGTCCAGATCGTTCTCCCCGTTGCGGCAGATGGAGGTGACTCCCGCATCGTAAACCGCCTTCAGGAAGCTGTTACCGTAGTCGAAGAAGTAGG
>CAYXVN010000155.1:0-6105 GCA_964468565.1 uncultured Oscillospiraceae bacterium
GGCAGCCGCGAAGCCGTCGCCGCCGAGGACGTTTTCCACGATGAAGTTGTACTTGCTCTGAATCTGGTTGGCCACCTGGGCGTACTTCCGGGCCACCAGGTCGGCGGTGCCGCCGGCGCCGTAGCCGCAGATGATCTTGATGGTCTCGCCCCCGTTGGCGCTCTGTTCGGAGCCGGAGCCGGAGCTGCCGGACCCGCTGCCGCCGCCGGAGCCGGAACCGCCTCCGCCGCCGCAGGCCGCCAGCGTCAGCGACATGGCCAGCGCCAGGGCCAGAGAGATAAGCTTTTTCAGTTTCATTTCGATTACCTCCTGATGGTTTCAAGTTTCTGAAGTTGCGTGACACGGAGCCGGATCGGTCCGGAGCCCGGACTGCCCGGGGCGGAGCTCCCGCCTCCGCCGGGGAAAGACCGGTCCATGCGCAGATATTCCCCCTGATTTTCCCCCGGATCCGCGGGAAGCGGAATGGGGAGGAAACGATCCGGTTACCGGATAGAGCGGGATCAGATCATAGCAGCAGGAGCGGGGTAAGTCAAGAAAAGGGGAGGAAAATTGAATTGGTTCCACGACAAAGGAAACTCCATCCCCCCGCACAAAAAAAGATACGGAAGGGGACCGGGGGAACCTCCGGTCAGAACAGTTCTTCCGGAGGGCGGTCCTCCAGCCCCAGACTGGCGTTTCGCCGCTGGGCCAGGGCCCGGATCTCCCCCATCCGCTCCTCAGACAATGCCGCATCCCCCATGGGGTAGTCTCTGCCCAGGGCGGCGTACTTGGCCCGCCCGAAGGTGTGGTAGGGCAGGGGCTCATACTCCGTCTCGGGGCCGATGAAATCCAGGATGGCCCGGATGTCCTCCAGGGTATCGTTGAAGCCGGGGATGACGGGGGTGCGCACCCGGATGTGCAGCTGAGGAAAGTCAGAGCGCAGGCGGCGGAAGTTGCGCAGGATCCGGGTGTTGCTGCGGCCGGTGTAGGCCTGATGGCGCTCATCGTCCAGGCTCTTGATGTCGTAGTAGACGGTGTCCAGCAGCCCCGCCGCCTCCCGCAGGATGGGATACTCCCCGTAGCCGCAGGTCTCCATGGCGGTGCTGAGGCACCGGGCCCTGGCCTCCCGCAGCAGGGAGAGGAGAAAGATGCCCTGGGCCAGGGGCTCTCCCCCGCTGACGGTGAGGCCCCCCTCCCCCCGGGCGTAGAAGACGGCGTCCTGCTCCACCTGGTCCAGCAGCTCCCCGATGCTGCAGGGGCGGCCCTCCACCCGGATGGCCCGGGAGGGGCACACATAGGCCAGGCCGGTGCGGCAGCGCTTCAGGTCCAGCTGGGCCTTTCCCTCCGGCCCGAAGGTGACGGCCCCCTGGGGGGCCGCCTGCCGGCAGCGGCCGCACTCCTCCTCCCCGATGCAGCGGCTGGCGGTGTAGGAGAGCTCCGGCTCGAAGTTCTGGGACTCCGGGTTGCAGCACCAGCGGCAGCGCATGGGACAGCCCTTGAGGAAGACAATGGTGCGGATGCCCGGGCCGTCGTGGAGGGAGTAGTGCTGCACGTTGAAGACAAAGGGCATGGTCAGACGGCCTCGTGTTCCGTGCGGGAGATGATGTCGTCCTGGAGATCCTTGGTGAGCTCGGTGAAGTAGGCGCTGTAGCCCGCGATGCGCACCAGCAGGTTGCGGTACTGCTCCGGGTGCCGCTGGGCCTCCCGCAGGGTCTCGGTGTTGAGCACGTTGAACTGGACGTGCCACAGCCTCAGGTCCCGCCAGGCCTCAATGAACTGCACCAGCTTCCGGGTGCCCTCCTCCCCCTGGACACAGGCGGGGCTCAGCTTGATGTTCAGCAGGCGGCCGGCGTGTTCGTTGCAGTCGTAGTTCTTGGTGGCGTAGTTGGAGAGCAGCACGGCGGTGGGGCCGTTGATGTCCGCCCCCTGGGAGGCGCTGGCCCCGTCGGACAGGGGAGTCCAGGCGAAGCGGCCGTTGGGGGTGGCGCTGACCACCTTGCCGAAGGGGACGTGGGAGGTGAAGGGGACCAGCCGCAGGTCCATGTGGACCCCCAGCTCCGAGCCGTATTTCCGGGTGAACTCCTGGGCCTCCCGGTCCAGCAGCCGGCCCAGCTCGTCCGCATAGGAGTCGTTGTTGCCGTAGCTGGGGGCGTTGAGCAGCATCTGGCGGATGGCCTCGTAGCCCTGGAAGTTGTGGAGCAGGGCCTCCTTGATCTGGGCCAGGGTGAGCACATGCTCCTCAAAGACCAGCTTGCGGATGGCGGTGAGGGAGTCGATGACGGTGGCGTAGCCCATGTACTCGAAATAGCCCAGGTCGATGCCCCCCTCAATTTTGGGCTGATGGAGGTCCGTATAGGTGTCCCGGCACAGCTTGTGGAGGGCGGAGCCTAAGGGGGAGGCGAAGTGCTGAGCCCTCAGCCGGATGATGTGGACCTGCTGGATGAAGGCGTGGCGGATGAAGTTGCGCTGCTGGAGGAGGAAGGCGTTGAGAATTTCATCGAAGCTTTTGAAGTTCTCAAACTCCCCGGTCTCCAGGCCCAGCAGCTCATCCCCGTACTTCAGCATGCGGCCGTTGTAGATCACCATCTCCAGGGCGGCGGCGAAGTTGATGTAGGCGTTGGGGCTGGTATAGGTATCCCGGTTGGGCATGCGGCACTCCGCGCAGCCGGAGACGCTGTAGTCGTAGGCCTCCTCGAAGGTGGCCCCCTTGGACAGCAGCAGGGGGACGATGTCCTCGTCGTTGAGCAGCTTGGGGAAGCCCTCCCCGGCCTTGATGGTCTCGGCGATGGCGGACAGGTAGCGCCGGGGGCTTCTGGTGTGGACCCGGGCGGCCAGATCCGGGTAGTTGAGGGGGAACTCCCGCTTGGACTTCAGCAGGATGTAGGTCAGTTCGTTGGTGGCGTCCCGGCCCTCTTTGGTCTGTCCCCCGATGGTCACCGCCTCCCAGTGGGCATAGCCCTCGTTGAAGGCGCCTCCGGCCTCGGAGAGGTACAGGTCCACGAACTGGGCCATGGCCACCCACATGCACTCGAACAGCTCCTGGACCTGGTCGTCGGTGATGACCCCGGCGTCGATATCCCGGCGGTAGAAGGGGTAGAGGTACTGGTCCATTCTCCCGTTGGAGATGATGGTGCCGGTCTTCTGCTCCACCCGGGAGAACATCTGGGTGAACCACTGGGACTGCATGGCCTCGTAGAAGTTCTCCGCAGGGTTCTCCGGGACCTTGCGGCAGGTGGCGGCGATGCGCAGCAGCTCCTGCCGGCGGAGGGGGTCGCTCTCCACGGCGGCCAGCTCCTCCGCCTTATCCGCGTGGCGGTGGGCCCAGAGCACGATGGCGTCACAGGTGATGATGGTGGCCTCCAGGAAGGGCTTCTTCTCCGTGTAATCCAGGGGGCTGTACTCGTCCAGCTGTTCCAGCTTCTTCCGGGCGTCCTCCCGGATCCAGCGGAAGCCCCGGGTGAGGACGATCTCGTAGTCGTGGACCCACTGGAGGGAGGAGCGGAAGGAGGCGGTCTCATTGACGATGTAGCGGGAGGTGAGCTCCTGATCCGGGTTGTAGGTCAGCTTCATGGTCTCCGGGGGGAGGGCCTTGGCGAAGTTCTCGTGGAAGGTCTTCCCCACCCAGTAGGGGGCGATCTCGTCCCGGATGATGTCCGCATCCTGGGGGGTGATGTCGAAGGGGGAGTTCTCCCGGGAGGGCAGCTTCTCAATGGCCTCCCGGAAGATGTTGCCGTCCAGCTCCGGGTAGAGAATGCCGTAGCGGCCGGGCTTTCCGCAGCGGCCCACCAGCAGCTGGCCCTCGTCGATGTAGATGGTGGCGTGGGCGGCGTAGTGGTAGAGGGCCTTGGCCCAGCGGAGATGGAGGGGCTGTCCCTCCGTCTCCCGGAAGGACTGGGTGAAGTAGAGGCCCCGCTCCACGTCGATCTGGGGCTTCTGGTCCCGGATGGTGTCCAGGATACGGCCGGCCCGGCCCTGGTGACGGGTCTTTCCGCCGTGAAGGATCTCCTTGCGGATGCGCTCCTCCTGGGGGGACAGTACGGTGATGCTCATAGGGGTGTTCCTCCTTCAGGGATGATTGTAAAATCAGAATCAGACTTCGTTTTCCTCCTCGAGGAAGGGGAAGAATGCCAGAGTGGCGCACAGCAGCTGCTCAGAGAGGGCGCCGTCGGCGTGGACGGTCCAGCCTCCGGAGAGCCCCTGGTGGCGCAGGGCGATGAGGGTGCGGCCGGAGGGGTCCTCCAGCAGACAGTCCCGGCTGCCCTGGAGGCGCAGCTGGAAGGTGTCGCCCTGCCAGTATAGGGCTGCGTGGTCCACATGGGGAATGGCGAAAAAGAAGGGGCGGGGCTGCTCCTGGGTGAAATCCGGCCTGGCAAGGGCCAGAATGGTGCCGTCCCTGCCCTGCAGGATATACTCCTTGGCGTGGACCGGGTGCCGGTCCTCCCCGATCACCGGCCGCATGCCGGCCAGGTAGAGCAGGTCTCCCCCCGCATCCAGAATGCGCCTGCGCTTGCGGAAGGCCTCCCCCCGGACCTGGACGCGAACCTCCCCGCTGCGGGCGTCCTGGAGAACCCCGCCCTTGTAGGTGTAGCGAAGGGCCGGGGAGCCGTCATCCTCCGGGGAAGTACCGGAGGCGGCAGGGGACCAGGAGGCATCCGCCGCCCCCTCCGGCGGGGCAGGGGAGGAGCCGGGGACGGTGCTCAGTCTCCACGCCGCCGGCAGGAGCAGAAGGCCTGCCGTTCCCGCCGCCAGCAGGGCGCCGGTGACCTGGGGCACGGGCGCCCCCGGCATGGGGGCCAGAGACCAGGCAGCGGAGGCGAAGATGAGGGCCGCCAGGGCGCAGTGCAGGGGATTTGGACGATGCATGGTGCTGCCTTCTTTCTGGGCTGGGGCCGGACAGAAAAAAACAGAGATTCCGGCGGAAGAGCACTCCGCACGGAACCTCTGGTCTGTCCAGTCAGTTCACGGTTTCAATGGGTGATGCGAATTTTCTCGTTGCGTTCGATCTGTACCAGAACGCCGTCCTGGAAGACCAGGGTGACCGAGCCGTACTGCAGTCCCCTCAGGGCCTCCTGCAGCCGGGCAATCTGCGCCGGGGTCAGCGGGGAATCCGACCTGGGATTTGAGGGCTGTGCCATGGGACATTCCTCCCTGTGATGAATTGGCGGGCAGGGCACCTGCGGACAGAAAAAGCCCGGCGGTCAGGGACCTCCGGACTGAGAAGACGGTTCAGGAGCGGAGCACGGCAGCCTCAGAGCGTGCAGCAGCACCCGGCCATGGTCACAGCCCGGGAGGTGCGCATTCGCCCGCAGCGGAAGTTGCGGCGGATCATCTGCAGAAAGCGGCTCACTCCGGTTCACCTCGATAAACCAATATAACCAGTAGGTATAAAGGGATTATAAGGGGACAGGGGAGTTCCGTCAAGTGGGAAATGTGCACATAGATTGGCCTGCTCCAGGGCGGTGGGCTGTTCATATTGGCGGAAGCGGGACTCTGGGGGAGAGGTACGGCCGGATTCCCCGGGTGAAGAGGGCAGGGGGAGGCGGAGCCGGAGGCCGGGGAGGTCCTGAACCCGGTTTCAGGGCAGGAGGGATCTCTCAGAGAATTTGGATCAGGCAGCGCAAAGAATCTGTGCAGAGTGCCGGGAATGAACCGGTAACCGGGGGAGGGCATGGGCATGCTGCACAAAAGTCCGGGATGGGGAAAAATGTGCTTGACAAGGGGAGGCTGCTCTGTTAAGATAACCCTTGCGTTCCGGCGCAGTGGATTCACGGGGGTATAGCTCAGCTGGGAGAGCGCTTGAATGGCATTCAAGAGGTCAGCGGTTCGATCCCGCTTATCTCCACCAGAGGGGAAGATCCGCAGGTTTCATTCCTGCGGATCTTTTTTATTCCCCTTCTCTCCGGTGTCGGTCCCCGGAGGAGCCCCTTTCCCCCAGGTCCGGCGGGGCTGGGGGCAGCTTGGGCATTGTGACGGAAAACGGCGGCGAAGGCGGGGAGAAATTTGGGTTGACAGGGCCCGGGGGTCTCTGGTAAGATACCTGCTGCGCTGGAGGACAGCGCCCTGGAACTGGATATGGGGGTATAGCTCAGCTGGGAGAGCGCTTGAATGGCATTCAAGAGGTCAGCG
>CAYXVN010000156.1:0-6077 GCA_964468565.1 uncultured Oscillospiraceae bacterium
GGGAGAGGAGGACTTCCTTATGCTCCAGTCCTGGCCCGTTCCGGATCCCGCCCTGGACTTCCCCCGGGAGGAGAGGGCCATGGAGACGGTCATGGACGCCATCCGGGCCATCCGCACCCGCCGCTCGGAGATGAACGTGCCCCCCTCCCGCAGGGCCCGCCTGATGGTGGCCACGGAGGAGCTGGAGACCTTCCGGCTGGGGGTGCCCTTCCTGAAGAAGCTGGCCTACGCCAGCGAGGTGGAGGTGGTGCCCGCCGGCCAGTCCCCCAGGGAGGCCGGCCAGGTCAGCGTGGTGACCCACGCTGCCCAGATGTTCATGCCCCTGGCGGAGCTGGTGGATCTGGAACGGGAGCGGGCCCGGGTGGACCGGGAACTGAAGAAGAACCGGGCGGAACTGCAGAAGCTCACCGTAAAGCTGGCCAACCCCGGCTTTCTCAGCAAGGCCCCCGCCCATGTGGTGGAGGCGGAGCGGGAGCGGGCCGGAAAGCTGACAGAGCTGGTGGCCCGTCTGGAGGCCCAGCGCAGCGAGATGTAGGGCTCTCCCCTTTGGGGGGAGGGAAAAAACAGGGGGAGAAGGCCCGAAGGCCTTCTCCCCCTTTAAACGGTTTCGGCAGGCTGGTACACGGCGAGGATGGCGCGCAGGTAGTCCACCATCTCCCTGCGCACCGGCTCCGGCCCCAGGATCTCCACCTGGTCCCGGAAACTGGACCGCCAGCCGAAGAAGGGCGGGCTGACCTCCACATGCAGGATGACCTGAAAGTGGTCCGGGCCGTCCGGCACCAGTTGGGCCTCCGACCCCACCCGGTCCATCATCACCCCCGCCAGGCTGTTGTGAAAGCGCAGCACCACGGTGGTATCCCGGCCGGAGAACATGCTGAACAGGCGCCGGGTGTAGGAGGGCATGTCCTGGGCCCGGAAGACGTCCTCCCCCTCCCGGGGAAGGTCCGTCACCTTCATGTCCTTCATTTTGTCCACCCGGTAGTGTTTGATGAGGGAGGCCTCGTGGTCATAGGCCACCAGGTAGTAGTTCTGGTCGGACCAGGTCATGGCGTAGGGGCTGATCTCGTAGAAGGCCCCCTCCCGGCGCAGCACCGGCTTGCCGTCAATGCCGTAGTCAAAGTAGTGAAAGCGGATCTTGCGGTTGTCCGCGATGGCCTGGTAGATCAGGTCCACGTTGATGTAGATGGATTCGTTATGGGTTTTGACCCGGTCGGTGAGAAAGACCTGCCGGTTCAGCAGCTTTGCCTGGTGGACGCTGCAGAGGGATTCCAGCTTCTGAATCAGTTCCAGGGCCTTGCGGTGGGTGATGAAGCGGGAGACCTGTACGCTGTCCACCAGCAGTTTCAGTTCCGGGAGCTGAAAGAGGCGGTTGCCCACGAAATAGCTGGTGCTGCGTCCGCTGCGGGAGCGGACCAGATCCAGCCCGTAGTCCCGCAGGGTCTCCAGGTCGTCGTAGATGGTCTTCCGGTTGGCGTCGATCTGGTGGCTCTGCAGGTGGGAGATCATTCTGGAGGTGCTGAGAGGGTGGTCCTCGTCACTCTGGCTCATCAGGAAATCCCGCAGAACCAGCAGTCTCATCTTCTGCCTGGTGCCTCTGGACATGCTGACAAAACCTCCCTTGTTCCCGTTTCCGCTCCCCTTCCGGGGAGGCGGCTCAGTGGTGGCGGTAGAACTGCCGGTCCATGGCGGCGATGCGCTCCGTGAAGGTTCCGGGGGGAACCTGCTCCAGGGCCTCCCGCACGATCTCCATGCGGCTGTCCAGCAGGTCCAGGTCGGCCAGCAGTTCCGCCTCGGCGCAGCGGGGCACCACGGCGGCCCCGTGTTCCGGCTGGCCGTGGTGGGCCAGGATCAGATGCTGGAGCAGCATGGACTTCTCCTGGGGGATGTTCAGCTCCCTGGCCGCATCCGCCACGTACTGGGCCCCCATCACCAGATGGCCCAGCAGCTGACCGGAGGTGGAGTAGGAGGAGACCAGTCCCAGGTCGGAGAAGAGAAACTCCCGGTTTTTGGCCATGTCGTGGAGCAGGGTGCCCGCCAGCAGGAGACTGCGGTTCAGGAAGGAGCCGTAGATGCCGCAGAGGAAATCCGCGGTGCGCATCATGTTGTAGGTGTGCATCAGAAGGCCGTTGAGGAAGCGGTGGTGGACGGACTTGGCGGCGGGGATGGTCTTCAGATCCTGGCCGCAGCGCTCCAGCAGGAGAGAACAGATCAGGGCGTAGTCCGTGTCCTCCATGGAGTTCACCAGCTGCTCCACCCCGGCCCAGGCGGCCTCCACGTCGATGGGGGCGGTGGGGACCAGGGCGGACAGGTCCACGGCGTCATGGGGGCCCGCCAGGCGGAGCCTGCCCAGAATGAGCTGCAGTGCCCCCCGAAACTCGGTTACGGTGCCGGAGACCCCCACCACCCGGCCGGAATCCCCGGGACCCATGGGGCCGTCATAGTCCCACATGCGGGCCTCGATGGAGCCGGTGACATCCGAGAGGAGGGCAGCCAGATAGGGGCGGCCGTTGGTTCCGCTTTTGACGGAGGCGCTGCTGAGAATGTAGAAGCCCTGTACCCGGTCACCCGGGGACAGGGAGGAGATGTGCGTGACGGATTCCATGCCGAATCAGACCTCCCGTGGCTCTGGCGGCATCAGGGGTTGCACCGCTTGCAGGGATCGTAGCCCATGCCGATGACCTCGTCCCGGGTGCCGGTGTAGTACTGTTTGTTGGATTCCTTCATCTGATCCACGCTGGAGCAGGAGGGGTAGTGGAATTTTTTGGTGTTGGTGTTGAGCACATACTCCGTGCCCTGGGGCTCCGGTTCCGGTTCCGGCTGGGGCTGGGGCTCCTGGGGCTGGGCCGGCTCAGGCTGAGAGGGAGGGGCAGGTGAGGAGGCGGAGGCGGCAGGCTGCGTTTCGGAGGAGGAGCCGGATTCCGCCTGGCTGTCCCCGGTGGCGTAGTCGATGCGGATGCCGGGCTGGACGTTGTAGGCAAAGACGCAGAAGCACACTCCCTCGCCCTGGTCCTCCACGGACCAGCCCTCCATCAGCACTCCCCGGGCCAGAAGGTCGTCGCCCTGGAAGACGGGGGTCACCCGGTAGGCCACGTGGTTGCCGGTCTCGTTGATGTAGTCGGCAGTCAGATTCTCAAAGGGGAGCATGCCCTCGATGTTCAGGTACCGGGTGCCGGTGATCAGGTTGCGGGTGTTGGCGTTCTCCGCGGACAGCTGGTAGCCGATGAGGTGACAGCGGTTGTAGAGGTACTTGCCGTCCACATTGTCGTAGCGGATGGTGTGCCAGCCGGTGGGTTTGACCTGCCCGATGCTGCCCCGCTCCTCCGTGGGCATGATGTCCCGGCCCACGCAGGCGTAGGCGCTGCCGCAGCGGCCCAGAGTGTCCAGGGGGGCATAGTCCTCCCGGGAGACCGGGGTCAGCTGGGAGGTGGAGAAATAGGGCGCATTGTCGTGGAGGGCCACGTAGGCCGAGCCCGAGTAGGGGGGCACGTCCTCCAGGGAGAAGGCGGGGGCGGCGGGCACCGGTGAGGGCTGGGGTTCTCCGGAACCGGCTGCGGAGGTCTGTCCCCCGGCGGGGGGAGGGGCAGAGGAAGCTGCCCCGGAAGAGGAGGCCGGCGTGGCGGCGGTGGAGGAACTGCCCGGGGAGGAGGACTCCGGGGTGGAGACATCGGAGAAACCGGGCCCCCGGGACTGGCTGCCGGAGACGGAGGAGAGGGAGGGCTCCGCCGAAGAGGAAGAGGAGGAGGTCCCGGAGCCGCAGCCTGCCAGCAGGGACAGGGTCAGGAGGGCGGCCAGGAGAAGGGAAAGGGGACGTCTCATACTTTTTCGTACACCTCCATGGTGATTTTTTCGTGGGAGGAGCCGGGAAACTCCCGGGTTTCGGTGAGCTTCCAGCCGTGGTCGGTCAGAGGAATGCCCAGGAAGACATCCCCCGGATACACCCGGTTCCACTTCCAGAGGATCAGCTTCTCCATGCGCTCCTCCCAGGGAGCGGGACTGCTGCTCTCCCAGAAGCAGTACTCCCCGGTGCCCGCCTGGGAGAGGGGATCCTCCAGGATCCGCAGCCGGGGCTGCTCCTCCGGGGAGAACTGGCGGGCCGTATAGGGGCTGACCAGCAGAGGGGCATCCCCGATAAGCTTCAGCATCTCCTGCCGGAGCACCCGGTCCTGGCTCTGCCGGCGGCGGTTGAAGAGCATGCCGCCTCTGTCATCTACACAGACCATTACAATCATGGCTCTTTGCCTCCTTGTGCATTTACTGTAGCACGCTTGGTGTCCCCTAAAACGGACAGATTAGCCTCAGGGAACAACCTTAGCGGTTTCTTAACATCTCTCTGGGAGCCGCTGTTCCCCGGCTCTCCCTGACCGGTGCCCCGAAAGGGGACGGATTCCTTGCGGAACTCCCTCTTAGCGGCATCTTAACGGCCCGGTCTCCCGCCGGAGAGGCGGGAAAGGAGAAAAACCCGGGGGATTCCTCCCCCCGGACGCCGCCGGAGGGGGAGGGGCGGGCGGTTTGCAGTTTCCGGAAACCTGTGCTAGAATGGCCGGAGCGGTCCTTTTTCCCACCCCCGATCCGCCGGAGGGGACCGGACTTCTCTGAGAGGGGACCATCTTATGGCAGACACCTACTTTCACATGCTGCTCTTTCTGCTGCTCTACGCCTTTCTGGGCTGGGCAGGAGAGGTGTGCTGGTACTCCGTGCGCAACCGCCACTTTGTCAACCGGGGCTTTCTGAGTCTGCCCTTCACCATGCACTACGGCATCACCTTCGTGATCCTGCTGCGGGTGCTGCCCACCCTGGGACAGGGGCACGTCATTGTGAAGTTCATCATCACCCTGACCGTATTTTCCGTGGTGCGCAACCTGACGGGCACCTTCACCCGCCGGGTGAGCCATGTGGCCCGCTGGGAGGCGCAGAACAACGCCGGGGTGCCGGAGACCGCCCTGGGCTGGACTGCCACGGTGGGTATCAGCCTGTGCATTCTGGGTTTCTACTACATCATTCACCCCATTCTGGCCGCCGCCGTTCTCATGCTGCCCCAGCTGCCGGTGCGTATCCTGGTGGCCGTCCTGGCCGTCCTGGTGGTGCTGGACTTCTTCTCCACCCTCTACGCGGTGCACCACACGGATGCGAAGAACGAGTCCCAGCGCAGGGCCCGGGGCCGGGTTCAGCATCTGGCGGACGGCATCACGGATCATATCTGGCGCCGGCTGCGCCGGGCCTACCCGGGCATTGAGACGGAGAAGGACGAGAGCCGCTACGTCTTTGCCCGGGGCATCTGCCTGGACAAACTGGTGTGGGTCTTCCTCATCTCCGCCCTGGCGGGGGACATCATGGAGACCCTCTACTGCGGACTGGTGGACGGGCAGTGGATGAACCGCTCCAGCGTGCTCTACGGGCCCTTCAGCTTCGTGTGGGGCCTGGGGGCGGTGCTGCTCACCGTCACCCTGAACCGCTTTGCCCAGAAGGCGGACCGCTGGATCTTCCTGGGGGGCTTTGTGATCGGGGGCGTGTATGAGTACACCTGCTCCGTCTTTACCGAGCTGGTCTTCGGCACCAT
This sequence comes from uncultured Oscillospiraceae bacterium, assembly GCA_964468565.1. Lineage (GTDB taxonomy): Bacteria > Bacillota > Clostridia > Oscillospirales > Oscillospiraceae > Lawsonibacter. Next base: position 5,558 of record CAYXVN010000156.1, read on the forward strand.
CTTCTGGGATTACAGCAAGTGGCCCCTGAACATCGGGGGGAGGACCAACATCCTCTTCTGCTTCTTCTGGGGCCTGCTGGGGATGGTGTGGGTGAAGATCATCTACCCCCGCATGGAGCGCCTCATTGAGAAGATGCCTGCGGTGGCGGGGAAGGTGCTCACCTGGGTGGTGGTGTTCACCATGGCCTGCAACGGCATTCTCACCGCCGCCGCCCTGCTGCGCTACAACAGCCGGGCCCAGCGGCCGGAGCCCTCCGGTTTTGTGGAGCAGTTTCTGGACGAAAACTATGACGATGCCTACATTGAACGCCACTGGCCCAACATGAAAGTGGTCTGAGGGCGGCGGAGAGGTCCCGGCGGAGCGCATGCATGCTGCCGGGGCCTTCTTTGTGTCCGGGGGAGACGGAAAGGCCCCGGAAAACACTGGTTTTCCGGGGCGGAGATGGGGCAGAGGTAACTCAGCGCTTGGAGAACTGGGGGGCGCGGCGGGCGGCCTTGAGGCCGTACTTCTTGCGCTCCT
>CAYXVN010000157.1:0-6024 GCA_964468565.1 uncultured Oscillospiraceae bacterium
TGAGGTGTCGAGATACGCAACCAGGGGTGCGACTGCGGTCGCACCCCTTTTCTGCAAAAACAAAAGCGCCCCCAAAGGGGCGCCGGAAGGCAGCAGGGGCCCTATAACAGGAAATGACCCCTGACTGCCCGTTTCGTAATCCGCTGCAGTCAGGGGTCATTCCGGTGTGTTTTATTATCTAACATCATATGGCTACCTCTCTTTCTGCAGAATGGGGACAGCCCTGGCTGTCCGGCCGGTTTCCGGAACACACGCTCTCAACCTGTTTTCATGGCCGACCCTGCGGCTCTCTCCTCCTACGTGAGGTGTCCGGACGTTGGAGCGGTTCACAGGTCCTGACCGGCATCTGGCCGTCTCGGATCCGGGGCTGCCCTCCTGTTCCGGCGGGTCCACCCCTTCGCTGTTCTGGTCATAATATAGCACGGTCCCCTGGACCTGTCAAGAAGTTTTTGTGCAGATTCTGCAAAACGGCGAAATGAACAAAAAGAGCCGGGCAGAATATGCAAAGTGCCGAATCGGGTCTTTCCGTACCGGACGGGCACGATTCTTGCTTGCGGGGGACAGACAAGGAATGACCCCTGACTGCCCGTTTCGTAATCCGCTGCAGTCAGGGGTCATTCCCAACCGTCTTGATATCTAACATCATCTGGCTACCTCTCTTTCTGCGAAATGGGGACGTCCATCGCTGCTCGGCCGCTCCCCGGAACTGCGGCGTTCAACCTGTTTTCATGGGTGCCGGCTCAGCGGCGTATCCCCCGGCGGCGGGGGTCTGCGGACGTTGAAGCGGCTCACGGGTCTCATTGGGCTGGCTGGCGTCTGGCCGTCTCAGGTGCGGGGAAAGTTCATCCGAAATGGGACTCCCCCCTTCCTGTTGTGCCCTTAATATAGCACAGCCTCCCCAGGCTGTCAAGGGACTTTTGTGCAGATTTCTTAAAAACAGCGAAATAGACAAAAACATGTGGTGCAGAATGTACAAATTGACGAAAGCCGGTGAAAGTCCTCCTTCTCTCTTTGAGGTGCCGGCCGAGAGGGGAGGACCCCGAAGGGGGGCGGGGTGTCTGGCCGGGAAAAAGGAATGACCCCTGCCGGTGCGCCTCAAGCCGCACACCGTCAGGGGTCATCCCCAACTGTTTTATTATCTAACATCATCTGGCTACCTCGCTTTCTGCAGTCTGATGGTCTCTGCCCCCCTGGCATCCTCCTGCCAAACACATCCTCTCAGCCAGTTCCAGCGGGCCGCCTCTGCGGCTCCCCTCAAAAGTGAGGTCCCTGTGGCGAAGGGGTTTATCCGGATTCTGCGCCTGCGGGCGGGGACATCGAAGTGAAAAGAGGACCGGCCTCCTGTCCCTGTGCGGATCTCCTTTTCCGATCTGTTAAGACTATACCACAGCTGCAGCCCCCTGTCAAGAATGGATTGGGGGAAATGCATCAAAACAGTGAAATACACAAAGATTATCCCAGAAAACTGTGCAATCTGACGAAGAAATCCCCTCCGCCCGGGAGGAGGTCAGCCGCTGTCCGGAGGGCGGATATCCCGGAGGGATGCATTCCTGTATTGACTTTTTCCGCCGGATGCAATACAATATGCGGATACTGTCGGAACACAGGGAACACCCGCAGGCCCATGGGAAGAGGTGCCGGAGGCAGGCCTTCCGGAGCCGGCGGCAGAGGGTCCGGATGACCTGCCCTGCCAGCCCGGGATGAAGCGGCGGCCCCCGGTCTTCCGCAAGGGAGTCCGGCCGGCGACCCTCTTCACCTCCCGCCCCAGGGGGAGCCTGGAGCCGGGGATCGGATCAGGATGAGTATCAGGGAGAAGATCAGGAGGGGACATGATCAGAATTCTCTTTGTGTGCCATGGGAACATCTGCAGAAGCCCCATGGCAGAGTTTGTGATGAAGGACATGGTGCAGAAGGCGGGACTGGAAGGGCAGTTTCACATTGAGTCCGCCGCCACCAGCACCGAGGAGATCGGCAATCCCGTCTATCCGCCGGCCAGGCGGAAACTGGCCGAGCACGGCATCAGCTGCGCCGGCAAGACGGCCCGTCAGATCCGCCGCAGAGACTATGAGGCCTATGACTGGCTGATCGGCATGGACCAGGAAAACATCTGGAACATGCGCCGGGTCTGGCGGGGGGACCCGAAGAACCGGGTCCACCTGCTGATGGAGTTTGCAGGCCGTTCGGTAGAGGTGGCAGACCCCTGGTATACCGGAAACTTTGAGGCCACCTGGCGGGATGTGGAGGAAGGCTGCCGGGAGATGCTGGAGTTCCTGGTGCGCACCGAGCACCTGAAGTAGACGAGAACCGGTCCCCCCGCCGGAGTCTCCCGGGCGGCAGGGACCAGGGGAAAGCCGGACGGACATGCTGCCGTCCTACGCCATGCGGACCCTTCCGGGGGAAGGGGCTGCGCCGAAGACCCACAGAGGAGGGGTTGCAGTCGTGAACGAAAAGGAACGGGAAGTGCAGTTTCACATCCAGCGCAGCCGGGGGGATGTGGGAGGCTATGTGATTCTTCCCGGGGATCCGGGCCGGTGCAGAGCCATCGCGGCATACTTTGACGATCCGGTGTACGTGGGCACCAACCGGGAGTACGAGATCTGGAACGGAACCCTGCTGGGGGAGACGGTTACCGTCTGCTCCACGGGTATCGGAGGTCCCTCGGCCTCCATCGCCATGGAGGAACTTGCCAACATCGGGGCCCATACCTTCATCCGGGTGGGGACCTGCGGCGGAATCGATCTGTCGGTCAGTGCCGGCGATGTGATCATTGCCACCGGTGCCGTGCGCATGGAGGGTACCAGCCGGGAGTACGCGCCCATCGAGTGGCCGTCGGTTCCGGACTGCACGGTGCTCTTTGCCCTGGTCCAGGCGGCAAAGAACCTGGGCAAGCCCTGGAAGGCCGGCGTGGTGCAGTGCAAGGATTCCTTCTACGGTCAGCACTCCCCGGGCCGGATGCCGGTTTCCTATGAGCTGGAGCAGAAGTGGGAGGCCTGGAAGCGCCTTGGAGTTCTGGCCTCCGAGATGGAGTCCGCCGCCCTGTTCGCCGTGGCGGCCACCCGCCGGGTGCGCTGCGGCTCTGTCTTCCATACGGTCTGGAACCAGGAGCGGGAGAAGGCCGGCATGGATCAGGAGGAGAGCCATGACACCTCTTCCGCCATCCAGGTTGGCGTGGAGGCTCTGAAGCTGCTGATTGCGGAGGACCGGAAGAGGACCTGAAGTCCGGGAATTTCACCGGCCGGAGGTTCCCGTTTGACAGCATTTCTGTCCAGGATTATAATTGAAAGGATCCTCTTGCGAGGAAAGGAGGTTGCGTCACGTGGAACTGAAGCTGACCCGGAAGCAGCTGCGCCGCCTGCTGGATATGGTGTACATCGGGAACTGGATTCTGAATTCTCCCCGGGGAGACATGCGCTTCAAGGACTACGATGAGGTGGAGAGCCTCGTTTTCAGTGCTGCGGCCAGGGAGGGCATGCCGGAGCTGGCGGAGATCTACCAGGGACAGGTGGTTCCCTCCCGGGCCTACATGGATGGAGGCATTCATCTGGCCATCGAGGAGTACGAGAACTGCGTGTTCTTTGATATCCTGGCAGAAGATCTGGCCCGCCGGGATATGGATGACGTTCCCATCGACGAGTCCAACTGCGACGAGCTGAACCGCCGCATTGAGGCCTACATCGCGGAGTTTGAGGAACACGGCACCGATAACATTACAATTGCGGATATCGACAACTGACAGAGTGAACCGGCCCCGGACCCCAGGCCTGGCGGGCCGGGTGCCCTGCAGGACCGCCCGCCGGAATTTCCGGCGGGCGGTTTGTTCGGGCAGGGGAAGGAGAGAGGGGACATGGCACAGGAGAGACTGGACCGGGTTCTGTCCCATACGGGAAAGTGGTCCCGCAGGGAGATCCGGGAGCTGATCCGCCGGGGGCAGGTCCGGGTGGACGGGGTCACGGTGACCCGGCCGGAGGAGAAGATCGATCCGGAGAGGGTGAAGCTTCAGGTCTGCGGGGAGCAGGTCTCCTGGGAGGCATTCCTGTATGTCATGATGCATAAACCGGCCGGCGTGCTCTCCGCCACGGAGGACGGGCGGGAGGAGACGGTGCTGGACCTTCTGCCGGACTGGCTGCGGCGCAGAGGGCTGTTTCCGGCAGGCCGCCTGGACCGGGACACCACCGGTCTGCTGCTGCTGACGGATGACGGCCCCCTGGCACACGCCCTGCTGTCTCCCCGGCACCATGTGGACAAGGTCTATCTGGCCAGGGTGGCGGGCCGTGTGGACGAGGGGGATGTGAAGGCCCTGAGGGAGGGCATGGTTCTGGGGGACGGTCTTGTCTGCCTTCCCGCCGGACTGGAGATTCTGGGGGACGGCAGCTGCTGTCTGGTGACCCTTCAGGAGGGAAAGTACCACCAGGTGAAGCGGATGCTGGCCCAGCGGGGAAAGCCGGTGCTGGCCCTGAAGCGGCTGTCCATGGGGCCTCTGGAACTGGACGGAGACCTGCAGCCGGGCCAGTGGCGTTTTCTCACGGGACAGGAGACAGAGCGTCTGCGCTGTGCCGTCAATGTGCCGTAAACTTTTGGGCGATTTCCACAAAAAAATCAGAAAAGACTCTTGCAAAGTGACCGGGGGAACCGTTATAATAGGGCGAGATGTAAGCAGACAGAGCAAAACCGCCTTTCCAGCGCGCATTTTCGGGAATATGTGTTCGTCAAAAGTCGGGAGGGCAAATCCAAGAGGAATGATTAGGAGGGAATGGAAGTGTCTAGCAGGATGTTCCAGGGTGTCGTGCTCCAGATGAAGGACACCGTCAATCGGACAGTAGGTGTGATTGACTCCGACGGGGTGGTGGTCGCCTGCAGTGAGCTTTCCTGTATCGGGGAACGGTGGCACATCGCCATTGCGGCTCCTCGGGTGGCGGAAGGCGGAATCACCTACTATGAGGGAAAGACCTTCCGGCCTCTGACGGGCTGGGGGAGCCAGTTTGACTATGCGGCCTTTGTCAAGGGTGAGGACGAGATGGCTGCGGCCCTCTGCGCCATGGCGGTGGTGGCCTTCAACGGCGCCAAGACCTACTACGAGGAGAAGCATGACAAGGCCACCTTTGTGAAGAACATCATCTCCGACAACGTTCTGCTGGGAGATATCTACACCCAGGCCAAGGAGCTGCACTTCATCTCCGAGGCCCCCCGGGCTGCCTTCCTGATCCGGCAGATCAGCGGAGCCAACTCTGCGGTTGCCGACGTGATCCAGAACCTGTTTCCGGACAAGCAGAACGACTTTGTCATCTCGGTGAATGAGACCGACGTGGCCCTGATCAAGCAGCTGCCCGAGGGCACCGATTCCCGGGAGCTGCAGAAGATCGCCAAGCAGATCGCCTCCACCATCGTACAGGAGCTGGACGTGAAGGTGGTCATCGGCATCGGAACCATCGTCAATCACGTGCGGGACCTGGCCCGGGCCTATAAGGAAGCGGGGACCGCCATTGAGATCGGCAAGATTTTTGAGAACGAGCGGACCATCATCAACTATGAGAACCTGGGTATCGGCCGTCTGATCTATCAGCTGCCCACCATCCTGTGCCAGATGTATCTGCAGGAGGTCTTCAAGAAGAATCCCATCGATGCGCTGGACCAGGAGACGCTGCTCACCATCAACAAGTTCTTTGAGAACAACCTGAATGTGTCGGAGACGGCCCGCAAGCTGTTTGTCCACCGCAACACCCTGGTGTACCGGCTGGAGAAGATCAAGAAGCTGACCGGGCTGGATCTGCGGGAGTTCGACGATGCCATCACCTTCAAGGTGGCACTGATGGTCAAGAAGTACCTGGTCTCCCGGGGAATCGACACCTGACATACAGGCCTCCGCCTTCTGCAGGGGCGGAGGCTGTTCTGCCTCAGTGCGGACCGGCAGGGTCCGGAGGGGGCAGCTGCGCCCCGCCGGGGAAGAACCTGCCCGGCGGGCAGGATCCCGCCGCTGTCCTCCCTGCAGGGGGCGGCCGTGGGTCGGAGGATGAAACATGGTACGGC
>CAYXVN010000158.1:0-5639 GCA_964468565.1 uncultured Oscillospiraceae bacterium
AGGCCTTCCCCCTGTCCGTGGAGGCCAATCAGCAGCGGCTGATGACCAACGCCTACTATCCCTTTGATCTGGAGTCCGAAGAGGCCATCTACCGCAAGTGCTACTGAGCGGAGATGTCCGCCGGGTTCCAACCTTCCGTTCCCGCGCCGGCTCCCGGTTCCGGCGCGGGAACGCCTGTATCGGTCCCCGTAAGGGAGCGTGCATGAGATGATACGGGACAGGCAATTCTATCGGGGATTCTTCACTCTGGCGCTGTCCCTGGCACTGCAGAACCTTCTGGTCTACGGCGTGAACATGATGGATACGCTGATGCTGGGTCGCTACAGCCAGGATGCCATGAGCGGTGTCAGTCTGTGCAACCAGGTTCAGTTTCTTCTGCAGATGCTGGTTTCAGGGGCCGGCGAGGGGGCTGTGGTGCTGGGATCCCAGTACTGGGGGAAGAACAGACTGGAGCCCATCTCCCATATCATCGGTGCGGCCCTGCGCTTCGGGGGAGCCATGGCCCTGCTCCTCTTTGTCCTGGTGGCTGCGTTTCCCACCCAGCTGCTTACGCTGCTGTCCAGCGATGGGGCAGTGATCCGGCAGGGGACGGCCTACTTTCGCATCATATGCTTCTCCTACGTGATCTTCACCGTCACCAATATTCTGGTGGCCTCTCTGCGCTCCATCGGGGTGGTGAGGATCGGGTATGTGATCTCTTTCTCCACCCTGTGCATCAATGTCTGCCTGAACTGGCTGCTGATTTACGGACACCTGGGCTGTCCGGAACTTGGCGTGCGGGGGGCGGCCATTGCCACTCTGGTTTCCCGGACGGTGGAGTTTCTCATTGTGCTGTGGTATCTGAAATACCGGGAGAAGAAGCTGAATCTGAACCTGAAAAAGCTGGTGTTCATCGATACCAGCTACCTGAACGACTATTTCCGTGTGTCCTTCCCGGTACTCATCAATCAGGCCCTCTGGGGTGTGGCCCAGATGGTGCAGACCGGGATTCTCGGGCATCTGGGCGGCGATGTGACGGCTGCCAATGCTCTGGCGGTGCAGACCTTCCAGGTTCTCTCCGTTGTGGCCTACGGCGCGGCGTCCGCCTCCGGCATTCTGGTGGGGAGGACCATCGGAGAGGGCCGGCAGGGGGAACTGCGCTCCCTGGTGACCACCCTGGAAGTGCTGTTTGTGGTCATTGGAATTGCCTCCGGCCTGGCCATCCGGCTGGCCACCGGTCCTCTGCTGGCAGTGCTGGGGGGCAGTCTCACCTCCCGGGCCCGGAGTCTGGCCCGCCAGTTCATGGGGATCCTTGCCGTGACCACGGTGGGGACCGCATACCAGATGGCCTGCGACAATGGCATCATCCGGGGTGGAGGGGACACCGCCTTCAGCGCAAAAATGAATCTCATCAGCATGTGGGGGATTGTGGTTCCCTTTTCCGCTCTGGCCGCCTTCCGCTGGAACCTCCCCCCGGTGGCTGTTTTCTTCCTGCTGAAATGGGATCAGCTCTACAAGATCATCCCCGTTGCCATCCGTCTCCACAGCTGGAAGTGGGTTCGTTCCGTGACCCGTCCGGAAACGGAGTAAGGGGCGGGGGGTACATGGCCTTCCCGGGCGGCAGATTCGGCACGGGAAGCACACCCATCCGCTGTCGGCGTGCATCCTGTCCGGCAGGTGATCCAGGGGCAGCGGAGAAGACCATGGGAGATGGAGGGGAAAGGAACATGGCGGGAACGATCATGGAAATTGCCGCTCTGGCAGGAGTTTCCCGGGGAACGGTGGACCGGGTGCTCAACGGGAGAGGCCGGGTCAGGGCGGAGGTGGCCGAGCGGGTGGAGCAGATTGCCCGGGATATGGGTTATTCCCCCAAGCATCCCCGGGAGGCCTGCGAGAACGGAGGCCGCCACTGGAAGCTGGGGGTTGTGACCCAGCTGTCCAGGGCATCGTTCATGCAGCAGATCAACCAGGGCATTTCGGACATCTCCACCCAGCTGGAACGGCGGGGATTTGAGATCCTCCTGCGGGAGAGTGATGCGGTGGACGAGGCTGCCCAGCTGCAGGCGCTGGAGGAGCTGGAGCAGCTGGGCATTGACGGTCTTGCGGTCATGCCGGTGGACTGTGACAATGTGCGCTACCGCCTGGCCTGGCTGGCCCGGGAGCGGGGAATCCCCGTGATCACCTTCAATACGGACATTGCGGGAGCGGGCCGTCGCTGCTTTGTGGGTCTGGACAACCACAGGAGCGGACGCACCGCCGCCGGCCTCATGGGGATGATGACCGGGGGTGTGGGCAAGGTGCTGGGGATCACCGGAAGCTTTTCCAACAGTGCCGGCAGCCACCGCATCGACGGATTTGTGGAGGAGCTGCGGGACAGCTATGCCGATCTGGAGCTGGTAGGGGTCCAGAGCAGCTTCGACCGGGCAGATGAGGTGGAGCGGATCATCCTCAACACCATCACCGTCTATCCGGATCTGAAGGGGATCTTTCTGGCCTCCGGCGGTCAGGCGGGGGTGCGCAGCGCCTTCGAGAAACTGAACCTGACACGCAGACCCTATGTGATTCTCTGCGACCGCACCCCCCGCAATATGGCTCTGCTTCAGGACGGCATTGCGGACTTTCTCATTGACCAGGACGGCTATCAGCAGGGCTACCAGGCGCTGACCCTTCTGGCGGATCTGCTGCAGCGCTCCCGGGTACCGGAGAAACAGTTCTACTACACAGAGATCCGGATCATGACGAAATACAACGTATGACAGATTGCCTCGCCTTCCGGCCATGGGGGAGCGGCAGAAAAGCACACAGAAAAGCACGCCTCGAAACGCCAAAATGTCTAAAACAGGCGCGGAAATTTAGCCAAAATGCAGAACTTTCAGAATCTGAGGAAAAGGCCTTGCAGCCATGCCCCGGAAGTGGTACCATAAAAGCACAAAAAGGCACATAAAAAGCACACAAATAGTGTGCAATTCTGTGAATCTTCCGCCGGGTCTGGTATCCGGGCCTGCGGCAGGTAACTGTAAGGAGGAACCAGTATTATGAGTAAGACCACCCGCATGACCGTTGCCCAGGCAATCGTAAAGTTCCTGGACAATCAGTACGTCTCCATGGACGGTGTGGAGACCAAGTTCGTAGAGGGATTCTTCACCATCTTCGGCCATGGGATCGCAGTGGGTCTGGGCGAAGCGCTGGACACCAACCCCGGTCAGCTGCGCGTCATGCAGGGCCGCAACGAGCAGGGCATGTGCCACGCCGCCATCGCCTTTGCCAAGCAGAACGGCCGCAAGCGCATCATCCCCTGTGCCTCCTCCGTGGGCCCCGGTGCTGCCAATATGGTGGTGGCCTGTGCCACCGCCACCGTGAACAACATTCCTCTGCTGGTCTTTCCGGCGGACACCTTTGCCTCCCGCCAGCCCGACCCGGTGCTGCAGCAGCTGGAGCAGAGCAGCAGCCTGGCCACCACCACCAACGATGCCTTCAAGCCGGTCGTCAAGTACTGGGATCGCATCGTCCGTCCCGAACAGGTGATGACCGCCCTGGTGAATGCCATGCGGGTGCTTACGGATCCTGCCGAGACCGGTGCCGTCTGCATTGCCCTGCCTCAGGATGTGGAGGGCGAGTCCTATGACTATCCCGACTACTTCTTCCAGAAGCGGGTCCACCGCATCACCCGTCCTGTGGCGGTGGATGAGGAAGTGGAGGACGTGGCCCAGGTCATTGCCCAGGCGAAGAAGCCCATTCTGATCGTGGGCGGCGGCGTACGCTACTCCGATGCCGGCGAGACCGTGGAGAACTTCTGCGAGGAGTTCCATATTCCCTTCGGGGAGAGCCAGGCCGGCAAGAGCGCCTGCAAGTCCAGCCATCCCTACTGCCTGGGCGGCATCGGTGTCACCGGCACTCTGGCCTCCAACGTTATTGCCAAGGAGGCCGATGTGGTCATCGCGGTGGGCACCCGTCTGTCCGACTTCACCACCAGTTCCAAGTGGCTGTTCCAGAACGAGGACGTGAAGGTGGTCACCGTCAACAACTGCCGTTATCACGCCTACAAGATGGATGCGGTCAAGGCCGTAGGCGATGCCAAGGTCACCCTGGAGGCGCTGGCGGCCAAGCTGCGGGCCATGCACTATGTCTCCGGCTACACCAGTGAGATCACTGAGGCCAAGGCCGCCTGGGACGCCGAACTGGAGCGCCTGGGTGCCATAGAGTACACGGGGGACGACTTCGAGCCCATCATCCAGGCCCGGGATCCCCGCACCATTCCCGAGTTTGTGGCCCTGCATCACGGCGGGCTCACCCAGACTGCCGCCCTGGCTGCCATCAACCGCACCATTGACAAGGACGCCGTCATCATCACGGCCGGCGGCTCTCTGCCCAGCTGCATGCAGCGCATGTGGCGCACCGACAAGCGGGGCGGCTACCATGCGGAGTACGGATACTCCTGCATGGGCTACGAAGTGGCTGCCACCCTGGGGGTCAAGTTTGCCGAGCCTGACAGCGAGGTCTACGCCGTTGTGGGGGACTCCAGCTTCCAGATGCTCCACAGCGAGATTATGACCATCATGCAGGAGCGCCAGAAGGTCAACATCCTTATCTTTGACAACTGCGGCTTCGGCTGCATCAACAACCTGGAGATGACCCACGGCATCGGCTCCATCGCCACCGAGTTCCGCTACACCGACGGCAAGAAGCCCACCGGCAACCTGATTCCCGTGGACTACGCCAAGATCGGCGAGGGCTACGGTCTGAAGAGCTACACCTGCCGCACCGTTGCGGAGCTGGTTGCGGCGCTGGAGGACGCCAAGAAGCAGGAAGTGGCCTGCCTCTTTGACCTCAAGGTCATTCCCAAGACCATGACCGACGGCTATGAGTCCTGGTGGAACGTGGGCATCGCCACCACCTCCGAGAAGGAGAGTGTGCGCAAGGCTGCCGAAGAGGTTCTGGCCGCCCGTGCCGAGGCCCGGGCATACTGAGTCATAACCCGATCCAGGATGCCGGGGCCGGAAGTTCCGGACCGGATCCGGTTCCGGTGTTTTCCAGGCCAGTCTCAGGGAAAAGCTTCCGGCCCCGGCCTGAATCCGTGCAATTCGTCTGGAGGAAACAGCAATGAGCAAAGTTTTCGGTTACCCCACGTTTGATGAGAAGGGTGAGATGATTCTCACCACCTACGACAATGAGTACAGTGCCATGATGATGGACATCCGGGTCTATCAGCTGCAGGCAGGGGAGACACGGACCTTCTGCCGGGAGGGGGAGGAGATAGCGGTTCTTCTTCTCTCCGGTACCGTGACCTTCGGCTGGAGCGGCGAGAGCGCCCAGGTCTCCCGCAGGGATGTCTTCACGGATGGCCCGTGGGCCGTCCATGCCCCCTCCGGGGTGGAGATCTCCGTGACGGCGAATTCCCAGAGCGAGATTCTGGTCCAGTGCACCAGAAACACCAGGACCTTTGCCCCCAGGCTGTACGCACCTGAGGATGCCCCCTGGAAGTATTCCGCCGTGGGCAAGTTCGGCAATGTGGCCAAGCGCCGGGTGAACACCATCTTTGATCACGATATCTGCCCGGAGTCCAACATGGTTCTGGGAGAGGTGCTCAACGACAAGGGAAACTGGTCCGGCTATCTGCCTCACCGCCATCCCCAGCCTGAGACCTACTTCTTCCTCTTTGA
>CAYXVN010000158.1:5649-5977 GCA_964468565.1 uncultured Oscillospiraceae bacterium
CCTCTTTGATCATCCGGAGGGTTTCGGCGCCAGCTTTGTGGGTGACCGGGTCTTCAAGAGTGTGGACCACAGTTTTTCTGCCATTCCCGGCGGAGAACTTCACCCCCAGGCTGTGGCTCCCGGCTATACGATGTACACCTGCTGGATGATCCGTCACCTGGAGGGCAATCCCTGGCTCCAGACCGACCGCTGTGAGGACGAGCGCTACGTCTGGCTCCACGATGCCAAGTTTGACTGATTTCCATCCCGAAGTATTTATTAGGAGGAGCTCCAACATGTACGAGAACATTCTCTATGAAAAGGAAGGCAACATCGGGATTCTGACCAT
>CAYXVN010000159.1:0-5926 GCA_964468565.1 uncultured Oscillospiraceae bacterium
CTGCCGGGAGAGTCATATTTCGCCTGTGGGCAGGGGACACGCCGGTTCCCTGCCCACCGCTTTTGGGGTGGATGCCTCAGGAGCGGAGGGGCTTCAAGGTTTTGCTGATGCTAAGGAGATGGGAGTGAGATTCAGCGGATCATCGCTCAGGTGATTGAGATCGGGCGCGAGGAGGCGGCAAAAGCGGCTGAGAAGGCAGGCGCGGAGGAATTCACCCTCAGCCCGGACGATGCTCTTGCAATCTTCCCCAGAAGGGGCATAATTGTGTGTGTCGGGACGGGACTCCGCCCCCCTCAGTCCCGGACCCTGTGGGGGGGAGAGAAACTCAGCGGTTCTCCCAGTCCGGGGCGGCACTTCTCCCCCCGCAGGAGGGCCTCCATCTCCTCCGGCGTGATCTCCTGGCCCATGAGGATTTTGGGCAGAGCGAATCCGCAGTGGGGACTGCAGCTGCAGACGTACATGCGCAGGGCCTCCCGCACGGTTCCCCTGTGACAGCTGGGGCAGCGTCCCAGGGAGCGGTAGCGGTTGGGCTGCTCCGGAAACCCCAGGGTGCCATCCGTGCGGATGATCAGGGACTGGCGGAGGGGGGATCCGCCCCGGCCTGTCATCTCCAGCACCGGAGTTTCCCTGCCGGACAGCAGGACCCTCACAAGCCGGGGGGTGATGGGTGTCCCCAGGAAGGTTCCGGGGAGGGAGAAGGCGCAGAGGGGGTGGCCGGTACAGCGGTAGCCCTCCCCATCTGCCCGGACCTGGCGGGAGCAGAGGGGACAGGTCCCCAGCCGGGACCGGAGCGCCAGCCGGGCCGGGGTGAGCATGGAGAGAATCGCCTTCGTCTCCCGGATGACGTACCGGTCGATCTCCTGGCCCAGGTTGTCCCCGTACTGCCTGCGCTCCACCGCCAGGAACTTTTCCTCCCAGTGCCGCCCCAGCCGGGGAGAGAGGAAATCCCGCTGTGCAAAGCACCTCATGAACTCCAGGGCGGAGCGGGTGGGGATGTAGCGGTTTTTGGAGAGGACGAGAAACTGCTCCTGAAGGCTGAGAAGCGCCTCCACCCTGGCGGCGGGGGAACCCAGGCCGGAGTCCTCCATGGCGGAGAGCAGGGTGGCGGGAGTGTGGCGCAGCGGCGGAAGGGACTTCCGGGTGAGGATCTCCCCGCCGGTTCTCTTCACCCGGTCCCCCTCCCTCAGAATGGGGCAGGGGGTATCTCCCCCCTTCTCTCCCTGGAGCACCAGATGGCCCGGATCCAGGACATGGATGCCCTCCGTCCGGAAGAGCCCCTCCCCGCAGCGGATCAGGATGTGAAGGCGCAGGAACCGGAAGGGGGGCAGCAGGGAGGCGAGAAACCGCCGGGCGATCAGTTCGTACAGCTGCTTCCAGCGCCGGCGCATGTTCTGCCAGGAGGGGGATACCGCCGTGGGGATGATGGCCCAGCGCTGCCAGGCCTCTGCCTGAGGGGCTCCCGGCTGCTCCGGTTCCCCGCCGTACTCCTCCAGGACGGCGTCCGCCAGGTCCGCCAGCCGGGGGACGGCCCTCAGCGCACCAAGCCGTGCCCTCAGATCTCCGGGATCCCCGGAGGGCAGGGCCCGGCTCTCCGTCCGGGGCCGGGTGATCAGACCATGCTCCCAGAGGGAGTGGAGCACCTGCAGCACCCGTTCCGGTCTCTCCTGAAAGACCCGGTTGGCCTCGGAGAGCAGATCCGTGAGGGAGAAGGGCTTCGGAGGCGGCTCCACCACCACCTGTGCCCGGACCGCCAGCACCGTGGCGTATTGCGGAAGGCCGTTCAGCCTCTCCTGGACATCTCTGCGGGAGGAGAAGGCGCTCCTCCCGGGAGCGCCGGCCTCCACACACTCCCCCTGGAAGACCTCCCCCCGGAGGGTCTCAAAAGACCCTTTCAGCTCCCAGGAGAGGGTGGGCGTGAAGGTGCGGATTTCCCTCTCCCGGTGGGCGACCAGCTTCAGGATGGGGGGCTCCAGAGGAGCGATGCGCACGCCGTGGCCCAGGACCCGGGCGGCAGCCCGGCTGAAAAAGGCGCTGACCAGCCAGTCCATCCGCTGGCGCAGACAGGCGGCACGGCGCAGGCCGTCCTCCGGCTCCACCGGGGTGAGATGGCGCAGCCCCTCCTCCACGTCCCGGGGTGCCAGGCTGGAGGCCTGAAAGCGCAGCACCGGCAGTTCCAGGCCGCAGTGTTCGTAGAAGCCCCAGAACATCCGCTCCCCCTGTGGGCTGCAGTCGCAGGCATTGATGAGGGCGCGAAACCGGCATCTGCGGAGAATCTCCTCCAGCTCCTGCAGTCCCTCCCCCTCCACACCGGTCCAGGGGATGTCCTCCGGCATCCGGATCTCCTCCCAGCAGCCTTCCGGGAGGGCGGGCACCTGCCGGATCTCCATCCGGGCCGGGAGATCCTCCGGAAGGGAGGCAAAGCGGATGCGGAGGGGGTAGTCTTTCAGCCCCACGTAGACGCGGTGAATGGCGGTGGCGGTTCTGCGCCGGGGGGCAATGAGCAGCAGTTTCATGAAAAACCTCCTCTCCCCTGATTATATGCAGCGGGAGCGGAAAGTGGCTGAAAAAATTTCCAGGATGTACCAGAACCTCCTGGGGGCACCCTCTCCTCCCCCCTGCAGGGCAGGGCTGGGCGTCATACCAGGGTTGGGCTGTGTTTTTCAAAGGAGGAATGCGATCATGCTCCGTCTGTATTTTGCCGCCTCCATCACCGGCGGCCGGGAGGATGCCCCTCTCTATGAGGCCATTGTGGCCGGACTTGGGGCTCTGGGCCAGGTGCTTACCCAGCACGTGGGCAGCCCCTCCCTCACCGCCGCCGGGGAAACCGGCCTGTCTGCACGGCAGATTCATGACCGGGACCTGGCCTGGCTGCTGCAGGCAGATGCGGTGATTGCGGAGGTCACCACCCCCAGCCTGGGGGTGGGCTACGAGATCGGGGTGGCCACCCGGCAGGGCATTCCGGTTCTGGCCCTCTTCCGCCCCGGCTGCGGCCGCAGGCTGTCCGGTATGATCGGGGGCAGCCCCGGGGTGGAGGTGCTGGAGTACGACGCCGCCCATCTGCCCGACCTCTTTGCCCGGCTGGAGCGCCGGCTGAACCGGTGACCGGGAAGCCGGGGACATGGCCCGGTCTCCGGCGCCGGGGGGCCGGGTCTCCCTCTGCCGCTGCCCCGGGGGAGGGGATGCTGTGCTCCGGCGGGAGCCCTTCTCCTTCCGGCCGGGCTGCGCCCCCGGGGCGGGGAAGGGGCTCTTCCGGGGGCAGGATATCCCGGAGAGAAAAAAACAGGCGGTGCCGCCTCTCACAGCAGGAGAGTTCGGCACCGTCTGATTTTCTGAGGATTACCCGACCGCGCTGACGTAGTCTTCCCAGGGCAGCAGCGCTCGCTCCGGCGTCAGCACACCGTGGTCCTCCAGCCAGCCGATGGTGCGGCTGGCGTTGGGCGTGAGGGTGATCCGCAGACTGGAGGTCACCTCTAATTCCTGGTCCATTTCCGTCAGGGGCAGATCGGAGGGGAAGCCCATTTCGGCACTGTCTACGGAAAAGTCGAACCGGAGCACCGTGGCACAGGTCTCGGTCATACGCCGGGGATCATTGTCAAAGAGGTAGCGCACCCCGATGGTCCCCTGGTCGAAGTCGGCCCGTACCGCCTCCCACAGCTCCTTCAGCTGGTCGGGGGAGGCACTGTCCAGGTAGAAGTAGTCCAGGAGGCCTTTTCCCACGCTGCCCTCTGCGGGATTCCACAGGTTCTCCAGATGGGCCCCCACCATACGGCCCTGGGACTGCTCAAACCGGTCGAACTGATAGGCCTGTTCCACCAGATCCCGTCTGTTCAGAACCTGCTGCATGGCCCAGGCGGTGGTTCCGCTCCGGTCCAGATCCGACTCAAAACAGTTAAAGTAGAATTCCCGTTCCAGGGAGCTGCCGCTTTTCAGGGTATAGGACAGCTCCACGCTGTAGTATTCCTGATCGTAGGGATTCAGTCTGTACTGGGGGGAGTCGCCCTGCTGCGCCACGATCTGATGCAGCTGCAGGAAGGGCTCGATCTGCTCCGGATCCGTGAAGGTCAGCGCGGGGCGCCCGGAGGCTGTGTCGTAGGGGGCGGAGTAGGGGAACTTGACGCGGAGGGAGGCCACCTGGTCCAGCTCCGGCACCCGGGTGGAGTAGCCGAACCAGTCAAAGATGCAGGCCATGCACAGCACGGCCATGATGGTGCTCATGACGGCGGTGCCCTTCCAGGCCTTCAGCACCCGGAAGGAGCGGCGCAGAAGCATCTCCCCCAGGAAGCACCCCACGGCGGTCCAGGCTACGATGAGCACCATCAGGGTGATGTGGTTGTCCAGGGACCCCATGAAGGAAGCGGTGAGGGTACCGACGGAGATCCCCACACAGAAGGCGAGCCCGTAGCGGAACAGGGGGCGGGCCAGACGGACGGAGACCACATCTCCGGCGGACTCCAGCTGGCGCCGGCGGTAGAGGGCCAGGGCCACCAGGGTCATCACCAGGGCCGCCAGGACGTACCAGACAATCTGGGAGGGGTTCCTCAGCTGGGGAGGATCCTTGGAGGTAAACCACTGGCAGTCCCGGCTGAGGCGGATGACGGGGGTGAGAATCTCCACCAGGGAGTGAACTCTGGGGGGAAGGGACCGGAAGCCGTAAAAGAACTGTGTGCACAGTTCCTCCACCAGGGTGACCAGGCCCGCGGCAAGGAAGTTGAGAATGCCGTAGAAGGCGGGCAGGGCCAGAATGTGGCCGGTAAACATGGCGCAGAAACAGGCAAAGGAGTAAAAGAACAGGCACAGGCCGCTCTGGACCAGGAACCAGAGTCCCAGCATGGAGAGCAGGGCTCCCATGGGTGCCCCCATCAGGCCCACCAGCAGGGTGAGCAGCACAATGATCCCATTGGGCAGCAGCAGGAAGGTGAGTCCTGACAGCCAGCTGGTGAGGAACAGTGCCTCCCGCCGCAGGGGCAGGGCGTGGATGCCGCAGGCGGAGCGGCTGGAGTACAGGTAGCTGAAGACCGCCATGGCGGCAAACAGGCCGAAGAGCGCCGCCGTGCCGGTGCCCAGGAGGGACAGAGAGTTGGGAATCTTCTGCACGAACAGGGTGATGTCATCGGCCTGCACGTGGTCCAGAAAGAGTTTCAGCAGGGACAGGGGCAGATCGTAGAGCCAGATCAGGCCGTACAGGATCCACAGAGGGCAGAACCGGACCAGATTTTTCCGGTACAGTGTGGGGCTAAAGAATGATGTCGCGGACGGCATAGTCCTCACCTCCCAGTTCATAGATGAAAATTTCCTCCAGAGTCAGAGGCAGGGCCTCCATCAGCAGAGGGTTGTACACCGCCATGCGGTTGCGGATGTCCGTGGGGTTGCCCCTTATGATGAGGGTGTAGATGCGCCCCAGCTGAGAGGTGTGAAGCACCTGCAGGTCCGGGGGCAGTTCCGGCAGGGTGCCGGGATCCCGGAAGGCGATCTGCAGTTTCACCACGTTGTCCTGCAGTTCCGTCAGGGAGCGCTCCAGCAGAACCCGGCCGTGGGAGAGAATGCCCACATGGTCGCACACGTCCTCCAGCTCCCGCAGGTTGTGGGAGGACACCAGCACGGTGGTGCCCTGCTGGGCCACGTCGTTCATCAGGAGAGACCAGATCTGCCGGCGCATCACCGGGTCCAGGCCGTCCACCGGCTCGTCCAGCACCAGCACATCCGGGTGGCAGGAGAGGGTCAGCCAGAAGGCGGACTGCTTCTGCATGCCCTTGGAGAGGCGGCGGATGGGGAGGCGGTCGTTGACCTCGGGAAAGGCCTCCCGGAGGGTCTCATAGCGTTTGGCATCGAATCTGGGGTAGATGCCCCGGTAGAACTTCATCATGTCCCGGGTGGAGGCGGAGGGGAAGTACCAGATCTCGTCCGGAATGGAGGCGATGCGGGCCTT
>CAYXVN010000160.1:0-5838 GCA_964468565.1 uncultured Oscillospiraceae bacterium
GAACCACCAGGTTCTCCAGCAGCTCGTCGATGCCCTGGCCGGTCTTGGCGGAGATGGGGCACACGATGGTTTCGCCGCCCCACTCCTCCGGCACCAGATCATACTCCGTGAGCTGCTGCATGATGCGCTCCGGGTTGGCATTGGGCTTGTCCATCTTGTTGATGGCCACCAGAATGGGGATGTTGGCCGCCTTGGCGTGGTTGATGGACTCCACGGTCTGGGGCATGATGCCGTCGTCCGCGGCGACCACCAGGATGGCGATGTCGGTTACCATGGCGCCCCTGGCCCGCATGGCGGTAAAGGCCTCGTGGCCGGGGGTGTCCAGGAAGGTGATGGGGCTGCCGTTGATCTCAACCTGGTAGGCACCGATGTGCTGGGTGATGCCGCCGGCCTCCCCGGAGGCCACGTTGGACTTGCGGATATAGTCCAGCAGAGAGGTCTTGCCGTGGTCCACGTGTCCCATGACGACCACAACGGGGGCACGCAGCTGCAGATCCTCTTCCTTGTCCTCGGTGGTGTCGATCAGCCGCTCCTCGATGGTCACGACCACTTCCTTCTCCACCTTGCAGCCCAGTTCCTCGGCCACAAAGGCGGCGGTGTCGTAGTCGATGACGTCGCTCAGGGAGGCCATGACCCCGTTCTTGATGAGGCACTTCACCACTTCGGCACCGGTCTTCTTCATGCGGGAAGCCAGTTCGCCCACCCCGATCTCGTCGGGGATGAGCACCTTGACCGGGGCCTTCTTGGCGATCTCCAGCTGGAGACGGCGCATGCGGTCCTGTTCCTCCTGGCGGCGCTTGTTGCCGAAGCCGGCCTGCCGTCCGCCCCGCTGGCGCTGGGTGCTGCGGCCCTGAAACTTCTGCTTGCCGCCCCGGCTCTGCTGCCGGTCCTGCTGGCGCTGGTCGGTGAAGGACTCCAGGTGCTCGTCGTACTTCTCCAGGTTCACGTTGCCGCTGCCGCGGGTGTCCACAACCTTCTACTCCCGGGTGGTGGAGCGGCGTCCCTGATTCTGGGACTGCCCCTGCCGCTGGCCCTGGTTCTGGCCCTGGGACTGCTGGGGCCGGTTCTGGGAGGCCTGGCCCGGTTCGCCCTGGCTCCGCTGGGAGGGGCGGTTCTGATTGCCCTGGCGGTTTCCGCCCTGGTTCTGGCCACCCTGCCGGCCACCCTGGTTCTGGCCGGCCTGTCTGCCGCCCTGGTTCTGACCGCCCTGATTCTGGCCACCCTGCCGGCCCCCCTGATTCTGGCCGCCCCGGCCCCGCCCCTGGGAATCCCGGCGATCCTGCCGGTCGGAGCGGTCCTGCCGGTTCTGCCGTTCGGGACGGTCCTGCCGTTCCGGGCGGTCCTGGGAGGCGGAGGCGCCCGCAGCCGGTTTGGGGGCGGGCTTGGGGGCCTCTGCGAATACGACCTCCAGGGAACTGATCTGATTGTGCTGGGTCAGATATTCGAAAACGATGGACAGCTCCTCGTCATTCAGGGGCTGCATGTGGTTTTTCGGGGGATGACCGTACTTGGTCAGGATATCCATGATCTCCTTGGAGGGGATGACCTTCGCACCCCGCTTAAAGTCCTTGGCGACCCTGTGGATGGGATATTTCATCATCATAAATAGAAGCCACCTCGTTTAATACAGGCTTGGATGGGCGTTTGCCGCCCCGCCTGGCAGATTGTTCAGCATGTGCCGCCTCCGGACCCTACGGGTGCCGGTCCCGGGCGGGTTCCCGGGCGCTGGAGGGGGGAGGCGCAGATCGGGCGGGCGGGCGTGTTTTGCCCGGGCCGCCACGTGCGGAGGGCTCTTTCGGCGGAGCGGGAGGAGGCGTCCAGGGGCGGCGCTTTCCCTGCCGCAGGTTCTTTTCGTGTTGCTTCTGCTCACGCTGCCGCTCCAGGACCCGGTCTGCCCTGCGCCGCAGTTCCTGGGCGACGGGAGCGCAGGTGGGATCCAGAAGGGCAAGCTTTTCGGCGGTGCTGGCGGCAAAGCCGGCATCGGTGAGGGCCAGGATGGCGCAGGGACCGCGGCTGAGAGGCAGACCCAGCTCCTGCTTTGTGAAAGGGAGCGGAAGGAGGGGAACTGCGCCGGCCTGGCAGAAGTGGGCTGCCCGGCGCACCGTGTTGGAGGCGGCGTCCGAGGCGACCATCACCAGTCTGGCATGGTGCGCCCGGCAGGCTGCGCCCACCGGTTCCTCTCCCGTCTCCAGCCGGCCGGCCTTGCGGGCCAGACCCAGCAGGGAGAGAATGGAGGAATCAGACATCGGGGGGCACCTCCTTCATCTGGGCCTCCAGAGCTTCCCATACCTCGGGGGGCAGGGGGGTGGAAAAGGCCCGTTCCAGTGCCTTGCTCCTGCGTGCCTTCTTCAGGCACTGTTCCTGGGGGCACACATAGGCGCCCCGTCCCGGCATTTTGCCGCGGAAATCCAGGCTGACCGTCCCCTCCGGAGACCGGACCACCCGGATCAGTTCCCGTTTGGGCTTCATCTCCCGGCAGCCTACGCACTGCCGCATCGGAATTTTTCTGGGCACAGCGGGCAAACCCCCTTTCTTCTGGCTTCATACGGTCCGTGAAATGCGGTTGCTAGGTTCAGGAAGCCGGAGTCCCGCTCCGGCGGATGGAAGTCAGAGTGCCTCCCCTCCGGCATGATCCCCATGCCCGTGATCCAGAAAGAGGGGAGCGTCCTCTTCTCCGGGCTCGGAAGGAGCGGAGGCGGGTCTGATGTCAATCTTGTAGCCGGTGAGCTTGGCGGCAAGACGGGCGTTCTGCCCCTCTTTGCCGATGGCAAGAGACAGCTGATCATCGGGAACGACGACCCGGCAGGTCTTTCCCTCCGGAAGTTCTTCCACTTCCAGCACATCGGCAGGGGAGAGAGCCGCAGCGATGTATTCGGCGGGATCGGCGGACCACTTGATGATGTCCATCTTTTCGCCCATCAGGTTGTCCACGATGGAGTTCACCCGGCTGCCCCGTGGCCCCACGCAGGCTCCGATGGGATCCACATTGTCCTCCGTGGACCACACCGCCAGCTTGGTGCGGCTGCCGGCCTCCCGGGCCACGGACTTGATCTCCACGATGCCCTCGTAGATCTCGGGGACCTCCATCTCGAACAGACGCTTGACGAGACCGGGATGGGTGCGGGAGATGAGCACCTGGGGTCCCTTCGTGGCCTTGCGGACCTCCACCACGTAGACCCGGATCCGCTGGCCCTCCATATAGGACTCTCCCCGGACCTGCTCGCTGGAACTGAGATAGGCGTCGGTGGTTTCCGAGCCCGAGCGAAGGCGGACGGTAACGGAACCGGAGCGGGGGTCAACCCGGGTGATGGTTCCGGTGAGCAGCTCGTGTTCCTTGGAGTGAAACTCCTCGAAGACCATGCCCTGCTCCGCCTCCCGGATGCCCTGTATGATGACCTGCCGGGCGGTCTGGGCGGCGATACGGCCGAAACTGCGGGGTTTGACCTCGATGCGGACCATATCTCCCAGATTGGCCTGGGGCAGGGAGGCTCTGGCTTCCTCCAGACTGATCTCGGTACTGGGATTGTCCACCGTTTCGACAATCTCCTTCTTCAGGAACATACGGACGGTGCACAGCTCCGGATTGGCATCGATCACCAGGTTGTCCGCCACATCTTCGTGGTCGTGGCGGTAGGCGGTGAGCAGAGCCTGGGTGATCTTTTCCAGCATGTAGCCCGGTTTGATGCCCTTCTCCTGTTCAATCTGGGCAATGGCCTCAAAGAATTCCTTGCCGTCCAGCTCATTCGGGTTGGGTTTGGGCTTCTTCACTGTTCTCTTTGCCACAGTGTTTTCCTCCTAATACTGTCCGAAGCGGGGGTACAGCCGTACCTGCGCGATTTCTTTTTTCTCAAAGGTGACAGGGGTCCCGTCGATCTCCAGAGTCACGTCTCCGTTCTCGAAGCGGGTGAGAATGCCCACAAACTCCTTGCGGCCGTCCCGGGCGCGGTAGAGATGCACACACACTTCATGGTCCAGGAAGGCCTGGAAGTGTTCCGGCTTCTTCAGTACCCGGTCCAGTCCGGCGGAGGATATTTCCAGGGTGTAGCTGCCCGGGATGGGATCTGTCTCATCCAGACGGTCGGAGAGGGGACGGGAGACCGCCTCACAGTCGTCAATGGAGACGCCGCCCTCCCGGTCGATGTAGACCCGCAGGAACCAGGTGCCGGCTTCTCTCACATATTCCACGTCCCACAGGACACAGCCGGCGTCCCGTACAATGGGTTCCGCCAGGCCGGTCACGATGTCAGTAACTTTAGCCATATCCGGTAAACCTCCTGCCGAAGACGAAGCTCCGGCCCATCCGGTCAATCAAAAAGAGCGGAGCCGCAACTCCACTCTCACCATTACGTACCGTTTTGAATTCTGCAAGACAATATAGCATATCGGACCGGGGAATGCAAGAGGAAAAACAGAATAATTTCAATCAGTTTTCCTGCATAAATGCACATATTCCTCCACCTGGAGGGGAGGGGGAGGCCCCGGACCCGGAAAAAATGCCGTCTGCAGGGACAGGCAGGCCGGAGGGAGTTTCCGGGGATGTCAGAGGAGGGGGAAAAGGCGCCCGTCCGGTCCGCCGGACGGGCGCCTGAAGGAAGAGCGCTCAGATGGAGATGATCTCATCCTGGTCCACGGCCCGGATGCCCCGGGCGGCCAGAGCGGCGGTGGAACCGTCGATGTCGTCCACCCGGAAAATCATGTAGGCGTGGTCGGAGTTCTTGCCCCCCAGGAAGGCGTACATGTACTCCACGTTGATGTTCTCATCGGTCAGCACCTGAAGCACCCGGTTGAGGCCGCCGGGCACATCGGGAATTGCCACCCCCAGAACCGGGGTGATGGAGTGGATGTAGCCCGCATCCCGCAACGCCGTGGTGGCCTCGTAAAGCCGGTCCACGATGATGCGGACAATGCCGAAGTCCTTGGTCTCCGCCAGGGACAGAGCACGCATATCCACCTGGTGCTGGGCCAGGACACTGGTCAGAGCGTAAAGGGCACCGGGCCGGTTCTCCATGAAGACGGAAAGCTGCTTAATGCTCATGCTGTTACCCTCCTTAAAATGATGAGTGGCGGCTCAGATTTTGCGTCTGTCGATGACACGGATGGCCTTGCCCTCGCTGCGGACGATGGACTTGGGGGCCACCAGAGTGACCTTGGCGGTGAGTCCCAGCATGGAGCGCAGGCTGTCCACCAGCTGCCGCTGCCGGCGGGTGATCTCCCCCAGGTTATCGGTGAACATCTCGGGAGTCATCTCCACATGCACGTCCAGGGTGTCGGTGTGATTCACCCGGTCCACGATGATCTGGTAGTTGGCCGGATAGCCGTGGTTGAGCAGCACCGTCTCAATCTGGGAGGGGAAGACGTTGACGCCGCGGATGATGAGCATGTCATCCGTACGGCCCCGGGGCTTGGTCATCTTCACATGGGTACGGCCGCAGGGGCACTTCTCCCGGGTGAGGATGCAGATGTCGCGGGTACGATAGCGCAGCAGGGGGAAGGCCTCCTTGGTGATGGAGGTGAAGACCAGCTCGCCCTGAGTGCCATCGGGGAGCACCTCTCCGGTGTCCGGGTCGATGATCTCTGCAATGAAGTGGTCCTCGTTGATGTGCATGCCGGTCTGGGCGGAGCACTCAAAGGACACGCCGGGGCCGGAGAGTTCCGTCAGGCCGTAGATGTCATAGGCCTTGATGCCCAGGGTGTTCTGAATTTCCTGGCGCATCTCCTCGGACCAGGCCTCCGCCCCGAAGATGCCCGCCTTCAGGGGAATCTGATCGGGGGTGTAGCCCATTTCCTTCATGGTCTCGCCGATGTAGGCCGCATAGGAGGGGGTGCAGCAGAGGATGG
>CAYXVN010000161.1:0-5824 GCA_964468565.1 uncultured Oscillospiraceae bacterium
CCTGCCTGGACGTGCTCAATCAGCTGCTGAAGGACGGCAAGCAGATGAGCGAGGTGGGTGAGCCCTCCGAGACCTATCCCGGCATTACCGAAATCATGGTGGATTACCAGTCTGTCACCAAGGAGAACGTGGACGATTACCGCTACCTCATTGAGTGACATGAAATGAATCTCTCCCCTTTCGCCTGACACCGGCCCTGGATCAGGGCCGGTGCCTTTTCTCTCTCCTCCCTGTGGCCACCCCCGGTTGAGGGGTGGTTCGGAGGGGGATCCGGGACGGCGGCAGGAACTCTCCGCAGGGTGTGACGGACAAAGAGAGGCGGCGCACGGGCAAGCCGTGCGCCGCAGAGATTCAGGTGATGTTGTACTTCGTCCGGATGGAGATGTCCGTGTAGAGCTGCTTGGTCTCCGGAACCCGGTCGTAGAGCAGATAGTCGTTGAGGATAAAGGGCGGCCGGTAACCCTGTTCGAAGGCCCGCTGGTCGATGACGAAGTGGATGAGACCGTCCTGGAGCAGCTGGTGGTTGACAACGTTCAGGTCATAGGCGATGACCTTGACCTTTCCGGTGAGACCGGACTCGGAAATGGCCATACAGACCCCTTCCTGTCCGTGGGACGTGCAGTAGATGACGCCGAGATCCGGGTGATCCTGGAGAATGTGCTGGGTCACTTCGTGGGCGTAGTCATCCCGGTCGAAACAGGGCTGGAAGGAGAGCATCTGAATGTTGTCCCGATGTTCTGCCGCCAGGGCATCCAGAAACCCGTTGAGCCGGTTGGTATGGGCGGTGTTGTTCAGATGCCCGGCCACGATAAACACCTTGCCTCCCTGGGGAAGCATCTGGCAGGTGAGCCAGGCGGCAGTCTGTCCCGCCCGGTAGTTGTCCATGCCCACAAAGCACAGGCGGCGGCTGTTGGGAGCGTCCGAGTTGAGGGTGACCACGGGAATTCCCTGGCTGTAGAGGCTGTCAATGCGATCCACCAGTTCGGGGCGGTCGGTGGGTGTGAGGGCGATGCCCTGGACGCCCTCCCGGACCAGCGAGTCAATCTCCTCCAGAACCTGATCCAGGTCCAGGCCGGTGATCTCCCGGACCAGCAGTTCCACGCCGGTGCTTTTCAGTTCCTCCCCGGCCTGCTGCATGCCCCGGAAGACGTCCCGCATGGTGGGAGTCTCCGCAGACTGGAGGATGGCCCCCAGGCGGAAGTTGTGTTTCGTCCGTGCCAGGGCCTGTCCGATGATGTTGGTCTTATAGCCCATCTCTCTGGCGGTCTGGAGGATTTTTTCAGCCACGTCGGGATTGACCCGCCCCCGGTTGTGGAGGGCACGGTCCACGGTTCCCCGAGATACACCGACGGCGTCGGCAATCTGCTGCATTGTAACTGCCATGCGCAGGCCTCCCTGTACAAACGGTACCGCCTCATCGGAAGAGAGGTGGGCAGCAGCTCCTGCCTGCAGAACCAGGACGTAGAGCAATCTCTGCCACCACCTATTATAACAACCGGGCAGGAGATATGCAAGACTTACAAGAAAATTACTTGAAAACTGTGAAGTGTTTGAGAAGGCGCCTACTTCCCATACCGGACCCGGGGGAGTTCCGCTCCCCGACAGATGGGGAGGGAGGACCTGCACAGATGGCATCCCCCCTCTGGGGCAGTTTCAGCTGCCCGGCAGAAGGCGGCGTCAGGCCCATGGCAGAGCCCAGGGGAAACTGCCCTGAAGGCAGGGCTCCCGGCCGGTTTCCCCGGAGAAAGATATGCACGCTCTTCAGTGTGCGCTCTGGGTGCCGGGGGCTCTCCCGGGAGCACCGGCACCGACATTGCTTCCCCGATTTCCCGGGATATTCCCGGTTCAATCCCCGGAGCACCTGGGAAAGGCCATTGAATGCACGCAAAAAAGCCCGCTTCCGGCGTGCACTCTCGGTTATATGCACAAAAACAAACTTTGAAGTTTGTGCATAATTTCAGGTGATTTTTGTTGCGTTCCCGTGAACACATGCTATAATAGTGAGGAAGCAGAAAAAGAGCCCGCCTGTTCTCTCCGGGAATCACCTGCCTGTCAGGGGCTGAAACAGCCCGCTGCTCAGGCATCCCGGGTCTCAGGCGTACATTCAGGCATAATGCACGCAAAACCAGCAATCCCACCTTAGATTCAGGAGGCTAATGAAAATGGAACTTAAAATCTGTGTTGTCGGCTGCGGCATGATCGCCCGTGAGCACATTGAGAGAATCCAGAACCGCATCCGCAACGCCAGCGTGGTCGCCGTCTGCGACGTGTTCGAGGAGAGCGCCAGTCGTGCGGCCGGGATCGCCGGCCCCGGTACCAGGGTCTACCGGGACTTCAACGAGGCCATCAGCGACCCCGAGGTGAATGCCGTGGTGGTGACAACCCCCGGTCAGTTTCACCGGGATCCTGTTCTTGCCGCCATCCGGGCCGGCAAACCTGTTTTCTGCGAGAAACCTCTGGCCAACTCCGCCGCAGACTGCAAGGCGGTTGTGGATGCCGAGATGGCCTCCGGCAGGCACCTGGTTCAGGTGGGCTTCATGCGCCGCTATGACCGGGGTTACCGCCAGGTGAAGGAACTGCTGGATTCCGGCAAGTTCGGAGCCCCCATGGTGGTGAAGTGCACCCACCGGGCGGACGGTGTGGCCCCCGACTACACCACCTCCATGGCGGTTACCGACACCGCCATCCATGAGATCGACGTGCTGCCCTGGCTGGTGAACGACGAGTGGGATGAGGTACAGTGCATCATGCCCAGAACCAGCAGCAAGGCCCACGAGGGGCTGAAGGATCCCCAGGTCATGATCCTGAAGACAAAGGGCGGTATTGTTGCCATTCTGGAAGTCAATGTGAACTGCGGTTTCGGCTATGACATCAACTGCGAGGTGGTCTGTGAAAACGGTGTGGTCAATCTGCCCTGCCCCTCCTTCCCCACCGTGCGCTATGCCAACAATGTCTCCACCAAGATCGAGGACAACTGGATTCTCCGGTTCATCGACTCCTACGACGTGGAGATTCAGGACTGGGTGGATCACGTGCAGAAGGGCGAGACCGGCGGTTCCTCCGCCTGGGACGGCTATGTGGCCTCCATCACCGCAGATGCCCTGGTCCGGGCTCAGACCAGCGGGGCCATTGAAAAGGTGGTCACCGGCGGCACACCCGACTTCTACCTCAGGTAAGAGCCGGGTTTCCAGAGGATTTTCCGGGATCTGAATCAAAGAAAGGGGAAAATGAGGCATGAAAATCGCCTTTGACGTAGACGTTCTGGCCAAGCAGATGTCCATCCGTGACATGGTCCACAAGGTGGCGGACTGGGGCTATCACTACATTGAACAGTCCCCCCATCCCCGCATCAACCCCTTCTACAAGCACCCCCTGTTCTCCAGGGAGTGCGAGGAGGAGTACCGCCAGGCCCTGAGGGAGACCGGTGTGGAGATTTCCTCCTTCATCGTGGTCTACCGCTGGTCCGGTCCCAGTGAGGAGCAGCGCCAGCTGGCGGTGGCCAACTGGAAGCGCATGATCCAGATCGCCGTGGACATGGGAGTCCCCGTCATCAACACCGAGTTCTCCGGGGACCCCAACCAGCAGGAGATCTGCAACGGCATGTTCTTCCGTTCCATGGAGGAACTGCTGCCCATCATCGAGCGGGAGGGGCTGCGGGTGGAGGTGCAGTCTCATCCCTACGACTTCGTGGAACTGAACGACGAGGCCTGCGATATCGTGAAGTCCTTCCGGTCGAAGAACCTGGGATATGTTTACTCCGCCTCCCACGGTTTCTTCTACGACCAGGGCAAGGGGGATGTGCGCCACATGCTGAAGTACGCCGGGGATGAGCTGACCCACGTGCTCTTCGCGGACACCTGGAACCAGACGAAGGACTGCCGCTACATCCTCAATCCGCCCTGGCTGAATGCCCGGGGCCGTGCCGACGTCACCATTCACCAGCACACCGCCATGGGTGAGGGCGAGGTGGACTTTGACGGCATCTTTGAGACCCTGCGGGAGATGAAGTTCGCCACCAGACAGCTGCAGCCCGACGCCCCCAAGGCAGGCGGGGACAGCATCGCCTGCGTCAGCTACTTCGGCTTCCCGGAGAAGATGGACGTCCAGGCCCCCGAGGCCCGGGAGCGCATTGAGCGGGAACTGCTGGGCCGGTAGGCCACCCGTCCCACAGAAAGGAGAAGACAATGAAAATCGGCTTTAACGAAGGATGCAACCGCTTCTGCGCCGGCCACTCCGTTCTGGAGGACCTGGCTCTGTGCGAGAAGTACGGGTTTGATTATATTGACGTTCAGTCCGAGTGCCTGGACCGGGAGCTGGCTGCAGGAGCGTACACCCTGGAGCAGCTGGGGGACTTCTTCCGCACCCACAAGCTGAAAATGCTGTCCTACAATGCCCTGATCTTCTTCAATATGAAGCAGACCCAGGCGGAGAAGGACGCCGTCATGGCCCAGCTGGATGAGATCATCCGCCGCTGCGAGATTCTGGACTGCCGGATGATCGTGGTGGTTCCCTCCATGGATCTGACCGTTCACGCCAGCGTGGATGAGATCCGGGAGGATGCGGTGGCGGTTCTCCGGGAGATGGTGAAGAAGGTGGAGCCCCACGGCATCCGGCTGTCCCTGGAGTTCTGCGGTGCCCCCTCCATGTCCATCAACCGCTTTGAGTATGCCTACGACATCGTGAAGGAAGTTGACAGCCCCTGGGTGGGCCTGACGCTGGACCAGTTTCACTTCCACGCCATGGCCTCCACCTGGGAGGCTCTGGAGCAGGCCGACGGGAAGAAGATCTTCGTGTGGCACCTGAACGGTGCGGAGAACATGCCCTGCGGTGCTCCCTACAACACGGATGAGAAGCGGCTGTGGCCCGGGGAGCCCGGCGACTGCCTGGATCACAGACGGTTTGCCGACACGCTGAAGAAGATCGGCTTTGAGGGCGATGTCTGCACCATTGAGGTCTTCCGCCCCGACTACTACAGGCTTTCCAATGAGGAGAATATCAGAAAGGCTGCTGAGGTGACCCGCGCTCACGTGGCGAAGTACTGGTGAGGTCCCGTCATCCGGCAGAGGAGGTAGATTCTCATGTTAGATCCCAAAACCGTTTTTCTCGGCATTGCCCCCATCGGCTGGTGCAATGACGACATGCCTGAGCTGGGGGCGGAAAATACCTTCCAGCAGATCGTCAGCGAGATGGCCCTGGCCGGGTTCACCGGCTGCGAGATCGGCAACAAGTATCCCACGGACCCTGTGGAACTGAAAAAGGCGCTGGATCTGCGGGGCATGACCATCGCCAGCCGCTGGTACTCCTCCTTCCTGCTCACCCGGCCCATGGAGGAGGAGGAGCGGGACTTCCTGGCCAATCTGGACTTTCTGGCGGCCGTAGGTGCCAGCCGCATCAACGTCAGCGAACAGAGCTACTCCATCCAGGGCAGGGACGTTCCCATTCTTACCGGGAACCACAAACATGTTATGGATGACGCCCAGTGGGACCGCCTGTGCACAGGCCTCAACCACCTGGGCCGGCTTGCCACGGACCGGGGCTTCCGGCTGTGCTACCACCACCACATGGGCACCGTGGTGCAGACCAGTGAGGAGACCGACCGCATGATGTCCAGTACGGATCCCCGCTATGTCTATCTGTGCTACGACACCGGTCACTTCACCTTTGCCGGGGAGGATCCCCTGGCCATGCTGAAGAAATATGTGAAGCGGGTAGGACACGTGCACCTGAAGGACATGCGGCTGCCTGTGGTGGCCCAGGCCCGGGAGAAGGGCTGGAGCTTCCTCCAGTCGGTGCGCAACGGCTGCTTCACCGTCCCGGGGGACGG
>CAYXVN010000162.1:0-5797 GCA_964468565.1 uncultured Oscillospiraceae bacterium
TTGGGAACTGCTTCACCCCGGCTGGCAATTCTCTCTCCCGGATGGAGAGGAAGAGATCCGGTCACGTTGGCTGAGCAGCGCAGGTCGGCGAGCGTGCTCCGGCAGTCCGGGGTTTTGCAGAAGGTGGTGGACCTGGGCGGAGGTTGCAGGCGTATGACCGGCACACCTGTCCCGTGGGGACCGTGTCTCCGGGGTGGTCATGTCACCTCCGGGCCAAGGGGGCAGGTTGGGATCCTGTCCAAGTTACGGAGTGCTGAAGAGCGCCGTGGATGCAGGAGGAGGGACGCACACCGGTTCCTTTGGGTGCTCCCGGGTCCCATTATGGAACTTGGAAACATCCTCACCCCGGATGAGCGTTCGCTCTGCCCCGTCCGGCAAGGGAGAGCTGCCCTTCCACGGCAGGATCCTGCACCATCGCTGCCCTCTCTGGTCCTGTGCCGCAATTCCGTGCCGGGTAGCCCTCTGGTCTTAAGGTACGAAGAGAATCTCCGGTGGGTCTCCCCTCCCCTCCCGGATTCCAGAACAGCTTCGGTGGGTTGTGTGCTCCTGAACGGGAGTTCCAGTAGTAAACTGTCCGGATCACATCCCGGTGCTGATGGAGACCTGAACCCATGTCTGCTCCGGTACACAGGAAGGAAAACAGCCGGGAAGGGTTCCTTGTCCGAATGATCCCCCTTCTGCGCCCGGACCGGATTGGAGGCGGTGCCTCTCCCATGCACAAAACCCATGGCTGCGGCGGATTTTGTTTCCCCGGGGATTATGATGCAATGAGGGCGGGGGGAAGAAATCTCCGGATGGCCTCCTGGCTGAGAAAACGTGAGAGGAGCCAGTTGAGCGATGCGAGAAACTGTGGTGGAACACGGCGCTGTACGGGAAATCCCCTGCGGCTGGCCCAGCATCAGCGTCTTCTACGGCATTCCCTGCGCAAAGCCGCCGGTGGGAGTGCTGCGCTGGTGGCCCCCGCAGCCTGCAGAAAACTGGGATGGGGTGCGGGACTGCTCCAGGCCCCGCGCCAGATGCCCCCAGGCCAGGCCGTATGCCGCTGAAGAGTTTTATCCCTACGATGAGCCCATGAGCGAGGACTGCCTCTACCTGAATGTCTGGACCCCGGCCCAGTCCACCCAGGAGCGGTTTCCGGTGCTCTTCTGGATCCACGGGGGAGCCTTCACCACCGGCTACGGCCATGCCGCCCACTTTGATGGAGAGCACTTTGCCCGGCAGGGGGTCATTCCGGTCACCATCAACTGCCGGCTGAATATCTTCGGCTGGATGGTTCACCCGGAGCTGTCCGCAGAGAACGACCTGGGGATCTCCGGGAACTACGGTCTGATGGACCAGCTCTGCGCCCTGGAGTGGGTGAAGGGGAACATCGCTGCCTTCGGCGGGGACCCGGAGCACATCACCATTGCGGGGCAGTCCGCCGGAGCCATCAGTGTGAACTGCATGCTCCACTCCCCCCTGCTGCCCAAAGGCATCACCGGGGCCATCATGGAGAGCGGCGGGGGCCTAATGGGCTTTTCGGATATAAACCGCACCGTGAAGGAGGCGGAGGACCGGGCGGATCTGTCGGAGCTTGGGGCGAAGTCCATTGCGGAGGCCCGGGGACTGGTGAGGCGCTGGCTGCGGTACGACATGGACGGCACCAGACTGCAGATCTGTCCGGTGATTGACGGCTGTGTGCTGCCCCGGCCCATTGATCAGGTTACCCTGGAGGGGAACTCTGCCCCGGTGCCCACCCTGGTGGGCTATACGGCAGAGGAGAATGTGCCCGCCATCCGGACCCCGGAAGCGTTCCGCAGCACAATGGGCAGGGACATGGGGGAGGAGGCCGCAGAGGAGTTCTTCCGGCTCTGCCCCCTTACGGAGGAGGCGGGGTGGAACAGATTCATGTTCTCCTGCTGCACGGAACTGCTGCGCTCCTCCTGTGAGGCCTGGGGGAAACTGTGCCAGAAGAAGGGCAAGCCCCCGGTCTACGTCTGCATCCTGACCCGCAATCCGCCGGGGGACAATACGGGTGCCAGCCACTCCTCGGACCTGGTCTATATCTTCCACACCTTCTCCCCCTTCTGGCGTCCCTGGACCGGTCAGGACTACGAGATCTCCGTGCCCATGAACACCTGCTGGGCCAGCTTCGCCAGGTACGGCACGCCCAACGGGGCCAACGGGATCAACGACAGGGTGCTGCCCACCTGGGTGCCTTATACCGTAGAGACGGAGCTGACCATGGACTTCGGGGAGGAGATCATCGGGATGCGGCATCTGCCGGACAATCCCAGAGTCTCCTTCCGGCGGGAGGCCATGCTGAAGCGGGCCGGGGATCCCGGGGATGCCAGCACCACCTGATGGCTTATGAACCGGAGCCCTGCGGAGTTCCTCTGCAGAGGGGAACTGGGAGAAAGAAATCCCAACTGTTCATTTCCGGTGCCGGCGAAGCTTTGCCGGTCCCCTTTCCCCATGCCGGCACGGTCAGGGGTTTCATCGCAGTGAGTCTGGAGAGAGGGACTGCAGGAGGGATCCTCCGGACCCCACCGGTCTGAAGCTACCCGGAACCGCCCCGCCGGACCCTGTCCGGGCAGCCGTCCCCCCAGGGGAAGAAGCCGGGGCGAGTCCGGAAGGCCCCTCTGGCGCAAAAAAGCTCCGGCAGGTACCTGCCGGAGCCGTGTCTGGAAAAGTCAGATCATGTTGTGGAAGGCGGGGAAAGGAACCCCGGTTCCGGCTGAGCTCTCCCCTCTCCGGGGAGGGCTGCTCAGGCCGGGGGGCTCAACCCTCAAAGGTTCTGCGGACCAGCTTCAGGTTCTCCCGGATGGGCAGATGCTGGGGGCAGTGGGACTCACAGGTGCCGCACCCGATGCAGTCCCCCGGTCTGCCGAACTTGGCGGTGAGGTTGGTGTAGTTGGAGGCCAGACCGGGCACCAGCCCGAACTGGTTCTGGTTGTTGTACAGGGCGAAGTACTCCGGAATGCAGATCTTCTTCGGGCACCCCCCGATGCAGTAGCGGCAGGCGGTGCAGGGAATGGCGATGCTGGAGCGGATGATGTCCACGGTCCTGGCCACCGCATCCCTCTCCTCCTGAGTGAGGGGCTCAAAATCCTTCATGTAGGAGATATTGTCGTTCAGCTGCTCCAGATTGCTCATGCCGGAGAGCACCACCAGCACGTGGGGCAGAGAGGCGGCAAAGCGGATGCCCCAGGAGGCCAGGCTTGCCTCCGGATTGGCCGCTTTCAGAATGGCGGCCGCCTCCTCGGGGAGCCGGGCCAGGGTCCCTCCCTTCAGGGGCTCCATAACGGTGACGTCCACCCCATGCCTGACACACACCTCATAGCAGCGGCGGGACTGGACACTCACGTCATCCCAGTCGATGTAGTTGACCTGCAGCTGGACCACCTCCACCTCCGGGTGGTCGGTGAGGATCTGCTCCAGGGTATCCGCATCATCGTGGTAGGAGAACCCGATGCGCCGGATCTGTCCCTGGGCCTTTTTGCGCTGCAGGAACTGGAACCCGCCCATGGAGTCGATGTCCCCCATGCGCTCCTTCCCGATGCCGTGTAAAAAATAGATGTCAAAGTAGTCCACCTGACAGCGCTCCAGCTGCTCCTGAAAGATGCGCTCATAGTCCGCCTCGCTGTGGACGAAGGCGGCGTTGAAGACCGGCATTTTCGTGGTAACGGAAAAGGCATCCCGGGGATAGCGCCTGGCCACCAGTTCTCCGAACAGACGCTCACTGCTGTCCCCGTGGTACACGTAGGCGGTGTCGAAGTAGGTGAAGCCCTCCTCCAGGAAGCGGTCAATCATCTCCCGGGTAGCATCCCGGTCCACCAGAGTATAGTTGGCCGGGTCTGCCAGAGGCAGACGCATCAGACCAAATCCAAGTTTCTTCATCCTGTATCACTCCCTGTTTCACAAATCCAGACCCCGGGCAGGTGCTCCGCTTCCGGTCCCTCTCTGCCGCACACTGACAGGCATAAGCTCCGGAGGCCGGAGCAGACTCTGCCCCATATCCCTTCCATGTTAAGCCTCCCGGGCCGGAAAGTCAAGGGATTCATGCCGGAAAAGGTATGTTCTGAGCGGATCACTGCCCCTCCGGGGATACCGCCGGGGCATGCCCTGAGCAGTGGCAGCTGTACGAGGGGCCCGGACTGATTCCGGACCTCGCTCCCATGAACTGAGGACCCTGGACGCTCCCTAGCCTCCTGCGGGTGGGTTGGGGAAGATCCGTGTCGGAGGCCTGCCGGAGGCCATGCCCCTCAGCCGGGAGTAGGCTGTAGCCCGGAACGCGGGCATTCTCTCCACGGAAGATGGGAAGACAGGGTAATTCAGGCTGGGGGAGGTCCATGCCGCAGAGGGGCCGGTTCCATGTGGCCCGGAGGCGCAGCCTGCCCCGGCAGGAGCAGAGCGGGCTGGTGGCCCCTGCTCCAGGGCACATCTGACGGAGGCTGACCTCCTCCGGGCGTGGTGCCCCCTGAAGATCCTGGATGAGGAAACTTCAGGACCGGGACGGGAGAGGCACACAGGGGACATTGCAGCAGCAGATTAAAGCAGGATGGGGACTCCGTCCCCCGGACACCAGGGGATCCTGGGGAGAATCTCTCCAGGGGGGAAGTCATGGGTGTCTGTTCCTCTCCCCTGACGGCTGGGAAAAACGGGAGGGCAGGGAGCAGACCCCGCTGACCTCAAGGACATGCCGCTGATCACTCGGGAGTATGACGCACCTGTACCTGCTGCTCACCGAGGTACTTCTCCAAATTGGTGTGGCAGCGCCTGGACTCTGTCTCCCAGACGTTCCAGCTGGAACTGTACCTGATCCAAGCCCGGAAAAGGCCTGCAGAACCGATAAGACTGCGCCCACAGATAACCCTCCTGTTCTGATCGTCCCCCGGCTTCGCAAGGTCCTGACGTATCCTCTGATCCCCCCCCGATTTTATACCGGGATCCGGACCGAAGGGGGGACATCCTGGACAATGGCTGCCAGAACGTTGAGCAGTGATGCGGCAAACCTCCGGATCGTGGGAAAAACGGTGGTCCCCAGGTCAAAGACGTCTGCAATCGTGACCTTATCCCCCTCCCGGTTCTTCCTGACGTGCTTCCGTTGGGACAGGCTGCCGAAATCCGCAGCAAGCACTCCCATGTAGGCCCGTCTGAACTTATACCCTTCCCCCACAATGGCGAGAGAGAACTCATTCAGTTTCGCCATAATCTTGCGGTTGGAGACAGGAATGTCTTCAAACCCCTCCGCTCCCTCGTTGCCGAAGTGGAGGCGGATCACATCAGCCCCCACCGAGGGATTGATCGCCAGCATGGTGCGCTTCTTGAACATGTCATACAGTTCCTTCAGGCAGTCCATCCACTCCGGGGAGAACACGTTCCTGTCATAGAAGTCGAACAGCGAGAGGGGTGCAATGGATTCCCTGACTTCCATGCCGGAACCCCTGGCGCTGTCAGCCACCCTGACGGTGGAATAGCAATACTGCCTGCAGAGCTCCAGGCCGGGGTTCTCCGCGGAGCAGATGCGCTCCATTGCAGCCCTGCGGCTGTCCGCATTTGTCTTTCCCACTTCTCTCAGGATTTCCCCATATTTTGTTGCGATCTGCGACATTTTAGCGTGATTCGCTACCAGGTCGTTATACTCTCTGACCAGCGTCTTCACCTTTCCGATCATTGGATCATCCTCCTTCTGTGATGTGTATTGCCCTTCCACCGGGCTGGGATGCGGCTTCTTGGTAAACCGCTGAGAATCCCGGCGGTCCCTGCTCCCATGGGCAGGGACCGCCTTGTGATATACTTCTGACGCTTTACAGTG
>CAYXVN010000163.1:0-3514 GCA_964468565.1 uncultured Oscillospiraceae bacterium
GACCTCCCTGTCCTTCATGGGCTTCGGCGGCATCGTGGATGCCATCTTCGGCTGATAGGAGGGGGAGAAGAGTATGAATCCGATCATCATGGCCATTGCCCTGGTTACCGCCATCGGCCTTATCGGTGCGGTGATTCTGGTTGCCGCTTCCATCTTCATGTATGTCCCGGTGGATGAGCGGGTGGAGCAGATCACCGCCATCCTTCCCGGAGCCAACTGCGGCGCCTGCGGCTGTGCGGGCTGCTCTGACTACGCCAAGAACGTGGTGGAAAACGGTGCCCCGGTGAACAAGTGCGTTCCCGGCGGAGCCGCCGTGGCCGCCAAGGTGGCCGCCGTCATGGGCGTGGAGGCCGGTGCCTCGGTGGCCCAGAAGGCGGTGGTGGCCTGTTCCGGCACCTGCGAGAAGACCTCCAAGAAGTACGACTTTGAGGGCATTCAGACCTGCCAGTCCGTCAAGGGCCTCTACGGCGGCGACGGCGCGTGCCGGTTCGGCTGCCTGGGTTACGGGGACTGTACTAGGGCCTGCGCCTTTGATGCCATCCATGTGGTGGACGGCGTGGCCAAAGTGGACCGGGAGAAGTGCGTGGGCTGCGGAGCCTGCGCCGCGGCCTGCCCCAACCACATCATCTCCATCATTCCCGAGCCGGTGAAGAACCCCAAACGGCCCCGTCCCGTGGTGCTGTGTCAGAACCAGGACAAGGGGGCCCAGACCCGCAAGGCCTGCACCGCCGGCTGCATCGGCTGCATGAAGTGCACCAAGGTCTGCAAGCTCAATGCCATCACCGTGGAGAACTTCCTGGCCCGCATCGACCAGGACAAGTGCGTGGGCTGCTATCTGTGCATCAAGGAGTGCCCCATGGGGGTCATCCACATCCCCGCCAACGAGACCTGAACGCTGCCACACGGCGCCGCCCCTCCGGGGGCGGCGCTGCTTTGCGGCAAGGCAGAATTTTCAGAAAATCCTATTGACCTGGTAGGAAAAAGGGTGTATCCTAGGGCTGTGAATAACCCAGTACTGTGTAGGGTTAATAGGTTGGGCCGGCTTTTGCAAAGGCCCCAGGAAAGGACGAAACCATACCATGATCTATATGGACAATGCGGCCACCACCCGCACCAGTCCCACCGCCATTGCTGCCATGACGACCTGCATGGAGCAGTTCTGGGGCAACCCCTCCAGTCTGCACACCCCCGGCCAGAAGGCGGCGGAGGTTCTGGAGCAGGCCCGGGCGGATGTGGCCGCCGAGCTTCACGCGCTTCCGCGGGAGATCATTTTCACCGCCGGCGGAACCGAGGCGGACAACCAGGCCATCTGGAGCGCCGCCCGCATGGGAGCGAGAAAGGGAAAGAAACACCTGATCTCCACCGCCTTTGAGCACCATGCCGTGCTTCACACCCTGAAGCGGCTGGAACAGGACGGCTTTGAAGTGACCCTGCTGCCGGTGGGGGAGGAGGGCATCGTGAAGGTGTCCGATGTGGCCGCCGCCATCCGGGAGGATACCGCCCTGGTGAGCATCATGTTTGCCAACAACGAGATCGGCACCATCCAGCCCATCGGGGAGATCGGGGCACTGTGCCGGGAGCGGAAGGTCCCCTTCCATGTGGATGCGGTGCAGGCGGTGGGCCAGCTGCCTGTGGATGTGAATGCCATGAACATCGACATGCTCTCCCTCTCCGCCCACAAGTTCCATGGCCCCCGGGGCTGCGGAGCCCTCTATGTGCGCCGGACCCTGCCGGTGCTTCCCTTCATCGAGGGGGGCGCCCAGGAGCGGGGCAAGCGGGCGGGAACCGAGAACCTGCCCGCCATCGTGGGCATGGCGGCGGCCCTGAAGGAATCCTGTGCCGCCATGGAGGAGAATGCCGTGAAGATGAGCGCCATGCGGGACCGGCTCATCGACGGCATCTGCCGCATTCCCCACAGCGCCCTCAACGGGGCCCGCTCCCCCCGGCTGCCCGGCAATGCCAACTTCTGCTTTGAGGGCATTGAGGGGGAGTCCATGCTGCTGCTGCTGGATGACCGGGGCATAGCCGCCTCCTCCGGTTCGGCCTGCACCTCCGGCTCCCTGGACCCCAGCCACGTTCTGCTGGCCATCGGCCGGCCCCACGAGGTGGCCCACGGCTCCCTGCGCCTGACCCTGGGGCCGGACATCACCCCGGAGCAGGTGGATGAGGTCATTGCCGCGGTGACGGATGTGGTGGCCTATCTGCGGGACATGTCCCCCGTATGGAAAGAACTGCAGGAAGGAGTGCGCAAGTATGTTATATAGCGAGAAGGTTATGGACCATTTCCGTAATCCCCGCAATGTGGGGGAGATCCCCGATGCGGACGGTGTGGGTGAGGTGGGCAACGCCAAGTGCGGCGACATCATGCGCATGACCCTGAAGATCGATGACGGGATCATCTCCGATGTGAAGTTCACCACCTTCGGCTGCGGCTCCGCCATTGCAACCAGTTCCATGGCCACCGAGCTGATCAAGGGCAAACCCCTCAGCCAGGCCCTGGAGCTGACGAACCAGGCGGTGGTGGAGGCCCTGGACGGCCTGCCGGCCTACAAGATGCACTGCTCCGTACTGGCGGAGGAGGCGGTGAAGGCCGCCGTGAAGGATTATTACGACCGCAACGGCATCTCCTACGACCCGGATCTGTTTAAGAACTGTGAGGACTGTGAGGGGTGCACTGTATAAAGGGGAACCTGCAGGAACCCGGAGGACCGTCTGGAAGGACGGCTCTCCGGGTCCTTTTGCGTTACGGGGATGAAGGTAAGGCAGAAGCATTCAGATCCCGTTAAGCTATCCGCCGCTGCTCTGGGCGAAACACCGAAAACGTGCTATAATTGGGAGGATTTTATGGGCAGTAAGGCAGAAAGCAGCCGTTTCCCACCAGGGAAACGGCTGCAGAAGTGTGTTCTGATCCTTATTTGCTCTGGGAGGCGATGAGGTCGCGGGAGCGGCCGGCCCGGAGGATGTAACTCTCCACGCCGTGGTGGAGCATGTCCCGCAGGCTGCGGGAGATCTCGATGACCCGGACGATGTCCACTCCGGTCTCGATGTCCGACTCCTCGCACATGTGGAGCACATCCTCGGTGCAGACGTTGCCGGCGGCGCCGGGAACGAAGGGGCAGCCGCCCAGACCGCCGAAGGAACAGTCGAACTGGGTCATGCCCGCCTCCATGGCGGCCACGATGTTGGCGATGCCCAGGCCCCGGGTGTTGTGGAAGTGGAGCCACCAGGTGTTCTCGGGGTACTTCTCCAGGACGTGGGTGCACACCTCGTTGACCTGGGTGGGGACGCCCATGCCGGAGGTGTCGGAGAGG
Organism: uncultured Oscillospiraceae bacterium; assembly: GCA_964468565.1. GTDB lineage: Bacteria > Bacillota > Clostridia > Oscillospirales > Oscillospiraceae > Lawsonibacter. The sequence goes on from CAYXVN010000163.1 coordinate 3,312, forward strand.
GAGATCTCATGGATGCCCACATTCATGTAGGCCTCGATGATGGAGTCCAGCTGGTCCTGGGGGATGCGGCCCTCCCAGGGGGACCCGAAGGGCATGGAGATGGAGCCGGAGATGGCGATGCCGTTGTCGGCGGAGGCCTTTACGCAGTCGGCAAAGCCGGCCACGCTCTGCTCCGGGGTCATGTTGAGGTTCTTCAGGTTGTG
>CAYXVN010000163.1:3614-5772 GCA_964468565.1 uncultured Oscillospiraceae bacterium
CGGCAAAGCCGGCCACGCTCTGCTCCGGGGTCATGTTGAGGTTCTTCAGGTTGTGCTCCCGGCTGGCGGAGACGTTGAGCTTGACCTTGCGGCAGCCGCAGTCGGCGGCCCGCTTGACGCCCCGCACATTGGGGATCAGGGCCCGCAGTTCCACGCCGGGGACGTTGCCCAGTTCCTTGAACAGCTCATCGGTGTCTGCCATCTGGGGGACTTTCTTGGGGTGCATGAAGGAACCGACCTCGATGACGGAGAAGCCGGCATCGATGAGGCCGTGCAGCAGGACCAGTTTCTGCTCGGTGGTGAGCAGGGTTTCCTCGTTCTGCAGGCCGTCCCGCAGGCCGACCTCGCAGAGGGTGATGGAAGAGGGCAGTTTCATCATGGTATGTTACCTCCTGGATTGGATTGAGGGGACGCAGTCCGATGTAAGTCTATCATAGTACGCAGGCCAACGGCTGGCAAATACATTTTTTCGATGAAGCCATAGAAAAAACCGATGCTTCCCGTCGCCGGTCATGCCCTGCCGGGATAGGAGGTGAATTTCGTCCGGGTCCCTTTGGCTGTCTGCACAAAAAGGGCGGCCCCTTTTTGTGCAGAAAGACGAAAATGCTGGACCATTCATGCGGGATTCCCATAAGTTTTTGATGAATCGATGCAGAACATATATTGGATTGATTGGTTGCTATCCAATATAATAGGGGTCGGAACCCAAGTACGCTTGGCTATTTCGCCAAAAGGAGACATACGAGAAGGGGAGAGGATACATGGCAAAAAAGTTTTCTCTTGCATATCTGACCATTCCAGGCACTCCGCCGGTGGAGCAGATCCGGATCGCCAAGGAGTGCGGGTATGACTATGTGAGCCTGCGCACGATCCCCATGCACCTGCCCGGCGAGCCGGAGTTCCTGCTCCATGCGGATCCGGAACTGTTTGCCGCCACCAAGCGGGCGCTGGAAGAGTACGACATGAAGCTCATGGACATCGAGCTGGCCCGTATCCGGCCGGATCTGGACATCAATGAGTATGAGCCGGCCTTCGAGAAGGCCGCCGAGCTGGGGGCCACCGATGTGCTGGGCAGCGTCTGGACCCGGAACCGCCCCTACTACACCGAGCAGGTGGGCCGGGTGGCGGAGATGGCCAAGGAGTACGGACTGTGCTACAACGTGGAATTTCTGCCCTGGGCCGGCGTACGCAACCTGCAGGAGGACATCACCCTGGTGGACGCCGTGGGCATGGACAACCTCTTTGTCATGGTGGACACCCTCCACGCCGGCCGTGCCGGTGTGACCGCGGCGGAACTGGCCCGGACGGATCCCAAGTACTTCCGCTTCATTCACCTGTGCGATGGCCCCGGCGGCTCGGACGGCGACCCGGTGCTGTGTGACATCCGGGATGAGAAGATGCTCCACACCGCCCGGGAGGCCCGCCTGTACCCGGGCTACGGCGTCATGGACATCGCCGGCATGGTAGCGGCCATGCCCCCGGAGCTGCCTCTGTCCATTGAACTGCCCAACCTGACCCAGATCCGTCTGCGCGGCGCCAAGGGCCATGCCCAGCGCTGCATCGACATGTCCAAGCGTTACTTTGCGGAACACGGGATCCAGTAAGATTCCGCCTTCGCTCTGTTACAGCATGCCCCAATCTTAAGAAAAGAGGTCATACACATGAAGGTAGACATCAACACGAAAATGATCACCCTGCTGGGAACCCCCTTGAGCCAGTCCTTCGCAGCCCGCATGCAGAATGCCGGCTATGAGGCCGCCGGGCTCAACATGATCTACTTCTACACGGAGACGGACAACGAGCATCTGGGCGACATCGTCAAGGGCCTGCGCTACATGAACTTCGCCGGCTTTGCCGTCACCAAGCCCAACAAGGTGGCCGTGCTGCAGTACCTGGATGAACTGGATCCCCTTTGCGAGAAGATGGGCTCCAGCAACACCGTGGTAAAGACCCCGGAGGGCAAGCTGGTGGGCTACAACACCGATGGTGTGGGTTTCTACACCTCCCTGGTGGAAGAGGGCGGCGTGAAGGTGAACGAGTCGGTCTTCTTCTGCTTCGGTGCCGGCGGAGCCGGACGGGCCATGTGCTCCATCCTGGCCTATCACGGAGCCAAGAAGATCTACATCACCGACTTCTTCGAGTCCAGCGCCCAGTCCCT
>CAYXVN010000164.1:0-5759 GCA_964468565.1 uncultured Oscillospiraceae bacterium
CCGATAGCAGGTCTCCCCGTCCACACAGACGGAGCCGTCGCCTCCCAGGGTCAGAACGATCAGGGCGCCCGGGAACCGCTGCGCCAGTTTCCGCCCCAGAACTTCCCCGTCCGTTGCGGAACTGTCCTGCAGGATCTGACCGGCCTCCACCTCGTTAAGGAGGAAGATATCCACCTCAGACAGGGGCAGTGCCAGCACTTTCTCATCCATGGGTGAGGGATTGAGAACGATCTTGATGCCGGCAGCGTGGGCCTTTTCCATGATGCAGCCCAGGCAGCTGATCTCGTTCTGCAGGAGCAGGTAGTCTCCTGCCGTGAAATGGGCAAGGACCCGGTCCACCTGCTCAGGCGTAATGGCCTGGTTGGCCCCTCCGTAGAGCAGGATGCAGTTGTCCCCCTCCCGGTTGTTCTGAATGATGGCGTTGCCGGTGCGCACGTCCTGGCGGATATCCACCCAGTCCGTATGGACACCGGCATCCTCCATGGCCTTCAGCAGGAACAGGCCGTCCTCTCCTGCCGCTCCGGCATGCCAGACCTGGGCGCCGGCTCTGGCCAGGGCAATGGACTGATTGAGTCCTTTGCCGCCGGTGAACACCTGCAGAGATTGGGAGGAGAGGGTCTCCCCCTTCTGCACAAAGTGGTCCACCTTGTACACGTAGTCGATGTTCAGCGATCCGAAGCTCAGGATCTTCATCTGATTCCCTCCACTACAGCCGCCGCGCCCTGAAAAGCGCTTTTCCAGTCCCGGGGAATGTCTGCCTCCACGGTGAGCATGCCCCGGTAGCCGGAGCGGGAGACGGCGTTCAGAAATTCTGAATAGTCATAGTTGTCCTCCGGACGGGGGAACGGGCGCTGGGGCCAGACCGCCGGGTAGTCGATGTGCAGGTGATGCACATAGTTTACGCAGGAGATGATGTCCACAAAGGGCTCTTTTGCCCAGTAGAGGTGGCGCAGGTCCGCCATGGTGAAGACATTGGGCCGGTGGATCTTCTCAATGACCTCCACGGCCTGGGGCAGCGTGTTGATGTAGTTGGAATATCTGGGGCCCAGGGGCTCCAGAATCACTTCCAGCCCGTTCTCTCCGGCGATGTCGGCAAACATGCGCATGAAGTCCACAAAGCGGCCTTCTTTCCGGATGCTGTCCGGCTCCGTCAGCCAGCGGGCCTTTCCGTTGCCTATGATGATCTTCTCCATTCCCAGCTGCCTGGCCCGGGGACATGCCCGCTTCAGGTAATCCCGGTACTTCTCCAGGGAGAACTCCTCCGTGAAAAACCAGGGTTCCGCCTCGGGGATGGCCCGGGCGCCGCTGCGCACCGGAAAGCCGCAGTCCTGAACCTTCTGACAGAAGGCCTGGAACTCCTCCTCCGGCAGTGCCTCCAGTTCGGGGGTATCCAACTCCGCGTAATCAAATCCGGCGGTGCGGATGGCGTCATAATGTTCCATCCGCCCGAATCCGCCCAGGGTGATCATGCCCTCTGCCCCTTTCGGTTCATCTCATCCAGAACCCGGCTCACATCCAGCATCTCCTGCAGGGAGGCCCGGGGGCGGGTTCCCGTCTGCCAGTCGCTGAGGGTGGTTTGGGTGTAGATGGCGTAGTAGACGTCACTGTCCGTGTTCAGGGGAACCCTGCGCGGCTGGGCATCATACTCCCGGATCTCCAGCTGGTTCTCCGCCAGGATGTAATACCCGTTTTCCGTCACAATGGTCCAGCGGTTCTCCCTCTTGGCATCCTCTGACATGGGATAGGCATAGCCGCTTTCCAGCAGCAGGGAGGCTCCGGTGGGCAACCGAAGCAGCGAGGTGGCGTAGGTCTCAATGTCGTAGGGGGAACTGTACTGATAGGCCGAGGCCAGGGTGTCTGCGGCACGGCTTCCGGTGAGAAACATGGCCATGTCGATAAAGTGCACCCCCAGATTGGTCATGCAGCCGCCCCCGGCGGTGTTCCGGGAGAGCATCCAGTCAGAGGTGGCCAGGTAGCGGGAAGGTGGCCCGGCGATGAAGCGGTAGGACATATGGACGATGGGGGCGGTGAGATATTTGTCTTTCAGGTCGTTGACCGTATCGCTGTAGCGCCAGACAAAGGGGATGGAACAGAATCCGTGCTTCTGCTCACACAGATTGAAGAGATCCTCCACCTCACCGGAATTGAGGCCTGCCGGCTTCTCCATGGAGCAGGGAATGCCGGAGCGCAGGAGAAACTCCGCAGTCTCCTTCATCCGGTAGTGGGGGGCAAAGGCGAACACGAAGTCCGGCTTTGTCTCCGCAATCATCTGGCGGTAATCCGTGTAGACCGGGCAGCCGTAGGGCACGGCAATGCGTCCGGCGATTTCCTCGGAGTCATCGCTGATGCCGACGACAGAACCCTCCGGCAGACCCGGCAGGTACAGGGGCAGATGCCAGTGGCTGACCCCCAGCAGGCAGATCTTCATGATCGTTAGCACCTCCTATGGCATGATGGTCTTCAGGTATTCGATGGACTTCTTCATTCCGATGGAGGCATCCGGGATATCATCCGGGTGCCAGCGCCTCTCATACTCCAGAGACAGCCAGCCGTCGTATCCCCGCTCCTTCACCGCCTTCAGAATCTCCGGCCAGGGAACCACGCCCTCCCCCACGATGCGGGTCTTCACATTCCGCTGGGACTCGTCCGGATGGGACACCTCCGAGGAGACGAAGGACTTCCCCTCCAGGAACACCAGATCCTTCACATGCATGTAGCTGACATACTCCTGCTGCAGAGGAATGGCCACCTCCCAGGGCTCGTTTTCCGTAAAGGTCAGGTTGGCCTGGTCGTAGAGGATGCGCACCGCCGGGTGGCCGATGTCCCGGATGAGGTCTGCGCTGTCCTTTGCGGACACCGCCATGGTGTTGAAGTGGTTTTCAATCACCAGGGTAACGTCCTTCTCCCCCGCCAGATCCCCCAGCTCCCGCATGGAGGCGATGAGCCTGTTCCGGCGCTGCTCCAGATCCCGGGTATCTCCGGCCACCAGATTGCCGCCGTAGATGCGGATGTAGTGCGCTCCCAGGTACTCACAGTATCCGATAACCCTGCGGATGTCCGCAACCTCAGCCTGGCGCTGTTCTTCGTCCAGGGAGTTGAAGTAGGAGTTGTAGGGGGTCAGGCAGGAGATCTCCATGCCGTTGTCCTCGGCACAGCCCTTCACCCGGGCCAGAGTCTGCCCGTCGCAGTTGCGGGGAATGCCGGAGCAGTAGCCGTCCTGCACGACGATCTCCGCCCCGTCCGCGCCGATGCGGTGGAACAGTTCGATGGCCTCGGTTACCGAGTACTCCGGGGTTCCCATGGTATGTCCGGCAATTTTCATTTCTTCTTCCCTCCGCTGTCCTGTTCCATGTCCGGCAGACCGGCGCTCTTGAGTATCCGGTCCAGAAGCTCGTGGGTCTTGAAGGCATCCGCCGCATTGGTGAGAGGGACCTTGTCCTCCTTGACGCAGTCCAGGAAATGACGGATGGCGTAGCTGAAGCCCAGCTTATCCTCCGACCGGGCCCAGCCCATGGCCAGGGGGGTCATCTCCGTGGTGTGCTTCTCCTGGGCGTCCGTAACGGTGACACTCTCCGGCATTTTGATGAAGACGGAGCGGTTTCCGCCGTGGATCTCAATGCTCTCCTCCCACTGTCCGGAACTGCGGTCTGCAATGAGCATGCCGGAGGCTCCGTTCTCAAAGTGCAGCATGGCAGTGGTGAAACTTTCGTAGTCAGTATCGTCAAACTTGGAGATGGCGTGAACCTCCCGCACCTCGCCGCCGAAATAGCGCATCAGATCCACAATGTGAACGGCATTCTCCAGCGTGGCGTGGTACTCGGTGGCCGGGCGGTTCTTCTGCCCGATGATCACGTCCGGCTGAATGTCGGTATAGACCTCCTTGGCTTTCCGGCACACCGGAGCGTAGCGGCGGTTGAAGCCGATCATCAGCTTGCGGCCGGTTTTCTCGGAGAGATTGACCATCCGCTCGGCATCCCTCAGCGTGGTGGCCATGGGCTTCTCGCTGTAGACATCCACTCCGGCCTTCAGCAGGAATTCAATCTGCTCCGCGTGGCAGGCCTTGGGGGTGAGGACGAAAGCGCAGTCCAGGTTCAGATTGCACAGATCCTCCAGGGTGGAGACGGCCTCCCAGGCTCCGCACTGCTTCTGAGCCCGACGGGCACTCTCTATGTGGTTTGCCATGATTCCCACCAGGTCCACATCGTCCAGGCGGGGAAACACCGGCAGGAAGTTGTTGGTGGCCACATACCCCACGCCGATGACGCCCACACGCAGTCTGTCCTTACCCATGAATGTTCTCCTCCTCGCAGTAATCGTCATAGACCTGTTTCAGAACCGCCTTCTCCTCCTCCGTCAGGGAGCGCAGAGGAGCCCGGCAGACATCCGTGCGGATCACCCCCCGCAGCTTCAGCAGGTGCTTCAGAGCGGGAATGCCGGGAATGCCCGCCATCCGGCGGTCATCCACCACAATCTTCCTCTGAGTCTCCTCCGCGCCCCGGAAGTCGCCCTCCTGGTACTGGCGGTACAGCCGGGCAAAGCGCTCGTGGAAGATGCTCCCCGGGCCGGACACCGTGCCCACGCCGCCGCAGGTCAGGCACTGCAGAAACAGACTGTCACAGCCGATGAGCAGTTCCGGCCGGCGGCCGGAGGTGTTCAGATAGTCCTCTGCCTGCATCAGATCAGGGCAGCTGTACTTGACGCCCACAATGTTGGGAAACTCCGCCAGCAGCCGGTGCAGCAGGGCGGGCTTCACATCGCTGGTGGTGCAGCCGGGAATGTTGTAGACATACACCGGGAAATCCTGGGGCACGGCCGTCACCACATCCCGATAATACCGGTAAAGTGACTCCTCGTCCATAGGGAAAAAAGCGGGACTCATGACGCCGATGCCGTCCGCCCCGATTTCCACTGCGTGCCGGGCGTGGGACACCGTCTCCGCCGTGGTCATGCTGCCGCACTGGATGAACAGGGGCAGCCGGTGTCCGTTGGTCCGGGCAATGACCTGGGCCACATGCTGCCGCTCCTCCCGGCTCAGCAGCAGACTCTCTCCGTTGGTTCCATTGGGATAGAGGGCGTTGGCCCCGGAGGTGGCAAGAAACTCCGTAAAGCGCACCAGGGACGGATCGTCAATCTGACCGTCTTCGTCCATGGGGGTAATCATGGGGATCACAAGTCCCCTGAGCCGTTTTTCATACATGGATTTTTTCTCCTTAAAAGTCCTTCAGGCTCCGGAAAAGCATCCCCCGGGCAGTCCGCCCGCTCCGGGAGAATGGGACGCCGCGCCTGATTTCAGTGTGCAGAAAGCCTCCGGCATGGATGTAATCGTTTTCATCACAGCACGGACTGCTGCCAGCTTCTCTCTGTTTTCCGGGGGTCAGCGGCGTTTCCGCTTTCCTCTGGCCTGAAGCACCAGAATCTGAAGACATGCTCCCCGCAGATGCCAGGCAAAGTGCGCGGACTCTTCTGTGCGGGAACTTTATTGCAGGGGAGGTGCCTCCCTTTGGAAGGCACCTCCCCAGATCCGTCAGGGTCTGTATCTCTGGAGACAGAGGGCACGAAGTTCCCCATGAAGCGCGCCCGAATCTGTCTGGGCCGGGGGTGTTCTCCGGCGCCTATTTGTACTTATCCCGGGTGGCAATCAGCAGGTCGTAGAGTGCTTTCTGGGAATCGCTGGCGTTGGCCAGGAAATCGTCCACAACGGGCTGTACCGCATCGATGAAGGCCTGCTTGTCCGGCTCCACGATCTCCACGCCGGCGGC
>CAYXVN010000165.1:0-5749 GCA_964468565.1 uncultured Oscillospiraceae bacterium
CAGCCGTCATCCACGTACTCCTTCACAAGATGCAGCCCCTGGAACTCCAGTACTTCCGGATCAGGACGGCCTGTCCGGCGATGGGTCTGGACCGGACCGCGTCTCTGCCCCCTCAGGGAGAGGGGGAGGCGGGTGGCCGCCGGGGCCTGCCCGCTGCCCATTCTGTCCCCAGCTCATCCCTCCAGCCAGGCTGCAGGGAGCATCTCCTTCCACCGGTTCTCCGCGTTCTGGAGTTCCACAGTATCCGGAGATCTGACCAGTACCGCCGGCACCGCCGTCTTCACCAGGGCGGGGGTCAGCCGTTCCCCGATCTTCAGATCCCTGTAGGTCTTCACCCAGGGATTCTGGAGGGAGAAGGCCCTGCGCAGTTCCTGCACCTCATCCATGATTCCGCCAAAGGTGTCCTCCAGCGGGGGACAGTCCTCTCTGAGCATTCTCTCCGTCTCCAGGAACACACACTGTGCCCGCTCCCGCAGAGGGGCAAGGTGCCGCTCCAGTTCCCCCTCACAGTCAGCCAGATGCCCCGAGGCACATTCCGCAAGGCGCTTCTCCTCCCGGAGCCGCTCCAGAACCAGGCGCTCCAGTGTGTCACAGGGGATTCCCCGGGGGCGTAACCGGGCTCCCCCTCCCTTCCGGGGGAGGAAGCGCATCTCCCCGGTAACCCGGTCCTTCTCGCAGGTGAGGGGCTCCAGCCTGTCCCCGTCCAGCACACGGTCGGCCAGCAGCACCTCCGGACCGCTGGGCGGTCTCCCCCTTCTGCTGCCGCCGGTCTGTTTCGCTTTTCCCCCGTCAAAGTAGGCACTCACCTCCTCCTCCGTCTTCCCCACGCTGGAGAACCCGTCCCCCACGCAGATGAAGTGGAGTCCGCAGGGGAAGAACACCTTCTGGAGGGTGTACCTGGCCTGCTTCAGATTCTGCCCGCAGGCGGAGAGGGACTGCAGCACCACGCAGTCAAATCTGTGGTTCATCCCGTCCTCCAGCAGCCTCTGGAGGTCATCTGTGGAGCCGTAGGAGTCCCAGTAATTCTCCACCTGGGATTCCCCCAGATGCTCTGACAGCCAGTGCCCAATCTGATACTGCTGCTCCGCCGCCTGGTGTCCGTTCTTCGTCATGTCCCGCACATAGCTCACGTCTCTCATCACTTCACCTCCGCAGATATTCCACCTGCAGGGACTTTGTCCGCTGCGGTGCCCTCCGTCATCTTCTCTTCCTCCTCCTCATCCCCGCTGTCATCCGATCCCCGAAACCTGCAGGGCCGCTGGTCAAAGCGGAAACGGATCTCCACCCGGCCGCCGGGGAAGACGTCAACATAGTCCACCAGGCTGACCAGCACCTCCCGGCTCAGTTCCCGGAGGTCCCCATATTGCCGGATGGACTCCAGCCAGGGGGCCATCTGGCCCCTGCTGAAGAAGAGCTCCTTGCGTTTCTGCTGCACCACCCCCATGGCCTCCTCCGCCGCCATCTGCTCCCGGGCGAAGCGGGCGTCCATCTCATCCGCCTCCTCCTGGTCAAGCAGGCCCTCCGCCTGGTCCTGGCGAAGGTGCCCCCGCAGCTCTTCCAGCCGGGAGGCCCTGTCCCTCAGGGTCCTGATCCGGATGGTCATGGCCTCCGCCGCCTGCCGTTTTCCCGGCAGTGCCCTCGCCCTTGCCAGAAGCTCCTCCCCCTCCAGCACCACGGCGGAACTCAGGCGTATCGCCTCGGTGACCACCCGGATCAGTTCCTCCTGGGGATAGCGGGCAAATGCGCAGGGACGGACAGACCTGCTGCTGTGTCTGTAGCTGCAGCCGCTCCCGTTCACGTTGCGGGGCAGGGTTTCCCCACACTCCCCGCAGCGCACAAACCCGGACAGCAGGGAGAGGGTCTCCTGGCCCCGGGAGGTGCGGGCATCCCTCACCTGGAGGGAGCCCACCAGGTCGAAGATCTCCCTGGAGACGATGGGCTCGTGCATCCCCTCCACCCGGATCCAGTCCTCCCTGTCCACCTGAACGCACCGTTTCACCCTGTAGCTGATCTTCCTGAATTTTCCCTGTACCACCGTACCCGTGTATACCTCGTTGCCCAGGATGTCATGCACAGTGGCCGGGTACCACTGCTGCGCCTCGGTGGGGGTGGCCCCGCCGCTGCACTTTATCCCCAGCTCCCGCTTGCGCTGATAGGGTGTCTGGGCCCCGATTCCGTTCAGATACTCCGCGATGGCCGTGCTGTTCCTCCCCCCCAGCTTCAGCCGGAAGATGAGGCGGACGGTGTGGGCCGCGGGCTCGTCAATCACCAGGTGGTTTTTGATTACCGGGTCCTTCACGTAGCCGAAGGGGGCAAGGCCCCCGATGAACTCCCCCGCTCTCCGCTGCTGGTCCTGCCGGGCCCGGATCTTCATGGAGAGGTCCCGGACGTAGCAGTCGTTGATCAGGTTCTTCATGGGCACCAGCAGGTCATCCTCCCCGCTGCGGGTGTGGAAGCTGTCGTAGCTGTCCATCACCGCGATGAACCGGATGCCCATGGTGGGAAAGATGCGCTCCAGGTAGCGCCCCGTCTCGATGTAGTTTCTCCCCAGCCGGGACAGGTCCTTCACCACGATGCACCCGATCTTCCCCGCCCGGCAGTCCTTCATCATCTCCTGGAAGGCTGGGCGGTTAAAGTTGGTGCCGCTCCAGCCGTCATCCACGTATTCCTTCACGGCCAGCAGGCCATGGGTGTCCATGTACCTGCGGATCAGGGAGCGCTGGCCGTCAATGGAGTTGGACTCGGTGCCGCCCCGCTCCTCCATGGAGAGCCGGAGGTAGGCGGCCGCCAGATTCTCCCTCCCCTCCGCCGGCCGCGCCACCGTGGGTTCCCTCCCCACTCTGATGCCCCCTGTAACAGCTCTGCCATTGTCTGTACCCGGCAATACAATCACATCCTTTGACAGTACTTTTTTCCGGATGGTAATCCGGCCAGGTGTCCGCTCTTCTGACAGAAGCGGGAGGCGGTCAGAATTCCGCCGGGGAGCTGCTCAGTTCCAGCAGGGTGTTCAGGCAGTCCATCAGGGTCCTGCCGCTGCCCTCGGCGAAGCTCAGCTTCACCACCACGCCGTCCACGTTCAGGAGGTAGGGGTTTTTCACCTGCTGCAGGTAACTCTTCACCCGCTCCTGCACCGGCAGGGATGTGTCAATCTTCACGCTCGCCACGTCCGTGGCGTCCTCCGGCCTCACCGTGCGGATGTCCACCCTGGACATCTGCTCCAGTTCCTCTGGGGTTGGAAGTCTGTTTTTCATCTGTAAATCCTCCCTAAATGTAACAGAAAATGTCAGTTGTACTGTGTGTTTATGCCCCGGTTTTCCGGGGCGCCGGACTCATACCTGCAAAGCATCCCTCCCTGGTTCCGGTATTCTGTCCTCTGTCTGAAATCCCATGCCGCCAGTGGACAGAATAACCGTGTGACTGACCATCGTGGAACTTTTCCTGCAACATGGCTGTCCGGTGAGGGGAATCTGCAGATCTGTCCCCCCCAGGCAGCTGACCCGGATGACACCTTCCCACCCAGGTGACGGTGTCTCAAGGCAAATGCGCTTCCCCCCTCTGAGGTCTGGCGAGTTCGCCGCCCATCTCACCTCCCCGGTCCGGACTCCCTCTCTGACTCCGGGCTGTCCATCGTCTTCACGCAGAACCGGACTGTAACCTGTGAAACCACTGCGGGAACAGCCGCCATTCTGACCGAGTGACTGCGATGTACCCTTTGGCGTTATCCTCCCCCGCCGGGGCACCCTACAGATCCTTTCCCGATGAGAACAGCAGTTCCGCCGGCAAGATCCGCTGAGGATCCGTTCCGCCAGGTTGACTTTCCCCGGCGGAGAGCTCTTCCGACCGCACTCGCCTTGAAGCTGGGCTTTGTCCCATCCGGGACTGGTCCCCGCCCCGCAGCCAGATGGCGGACACGCTCATTGTCAAAATTGCCTGAACTCTCCATGTCCGGATGATCTTCACGGTCTCCGCCCTGCCGATGAGAAGGAGCAAGCCCAGGAAACGGGAACATCCGGGGAGACCCCATGCCATCTGCCTCATCCACCCGGTGGCCCTTCTCGGACTGCCAGGAGGATCTCCACCAGGAACGGCAGCTCCCTGAAACCTGGTAAGTTCTCCGCCCATCCCACGTTTCCGGGGCGGGACACTCCTCCTCCTCTCGACCCGGGGCTCTGACCCCACTGCCCTTCCCCTGGGCAACCGCTTCATAAATCGCATGGGTAATTCCTCCGGAAAAGTACGGGCAGAGTGTCCACCAGTGGCGGACGTCATCCGGTTCTCGCAGTCTCCCGGCTGCCCTTAAGCGGCGGGCACTGTCCGGACCCGCATCCGCTCCCCCCTCAGGAGCGGGACCTGTACCATGTCGCGGAGCACTACCCCTGGAACTGTTGCTCTGCGAGTTTACGTGCTGTAATATTTCTGCAGTGTACTGTATAGTTGTACACCTACCACAAAGCCGCTGCTATGGGAGTATCTCATTCCCGCAGGTGAGCAGGCAACCTCCAAGGTGCCAACGCTGCGGGAGCGGCTGTGAGTTGGAGGTGTCTCCTTGGCGGAGCGGCGGCGCTCTGGTCCCTGTAGACAAGGGTGCCCATTAATCCCTTGCGGGAGAGAGGAGAGACCTGCATCCATGATCTTCACACACTCCATGCAGTTCTCCCCGCTGGGAACCGGCGCAGGACACAGCACATTGGTTCTGTAGCACTTTATTCCCCGGGTTTCGCCAGTGAGTTCTCCCGGGAATCCCAGCCAGACAGATTTGGGGACCGGGATGCTTCAGCCAGGTTCTCCGGGCCCTCCTTCTTGGATGGATGGGTCAGGAGATTTCGGGTTCAGCCTGTATGCCGACCCCCCGGCGGCGGCAGGTTCATCCACACCCTGGCCGGGTACTGCGTCTGAGGTCTGACTCGCCACATACTGCCGCACGGAGGAGTGGGAGGCAACCGCGACCGTCCCGGAGTGCCTGAGCGGAAGATGCAGGCTTCCGGGTGGGGATATGGGAAAGCAGGACTCTCTGCCTCTGGCCGTACAGTTGAAGTTGGCACTAAGGGTGCAAAGTGCATGGTACCACTCTGAATCTTCCATGTCAAGCAGAATATTGAAAAAATGGAAAGATTTTTTCTCCGGGGGAGCACCCCCATGGGAGACAGCACCTGCGGCGCAGGAGAAGACCTGACGGTGAGGCCCCGACTGCCGGAAAGGATTGCCGGCTGTAGCCCATGTAACCTGCCCGGTCAGTCAGGCGGGGAGAGGCCACCGGATGGGCCGCAGTCCGTTTTCCTGGCCTGCCCCCGCCTTCACCGGAGGGCTGTTCCTGTCCCCTACAGGGAACCTCCAGGTGAGGGACAGTCCTCCCGGGGAGCATGCTGTATCGGGTGGGACCGGAATGCAGATGCCGGAGGTTCCCCGGCCTCCCCTCAGGGATGATCCAGGTGGGATACCCATCGGATCTCTGAGGAGAACTGCACAAGAGTCTCAGGCCTCTGATGAGGGACCGCAGCCAACCGGTGATCAGCATGAAGGCCTGCCGGACCAGAACCACCCGGATGCTTCGGTGAACCAGAGTACCTGATGGAGACAGCAGCACCTCAAGCTCGGACTCCCCTTCAGGGAGTCTGCCTCTGGAGAAGTCCATCCCTGGGACAATCCCCCCTACCCCCTTGCCGGGTTGCAGATCTGACAGGTGGAACCTGACCTTCTCCCCTGGTGCTCCGGTGCCCTTCAGCTCCGGTTCCAGAGGACTCCCGGGCAC
>CAYXVN010000166.1:0-5716 GCA_964468565.1 uncultured Oscillospiraceae bacterium
TGACTCCGGATCTGAACGGCTCCGTGCTGCCCGGCATCACCCGCCGCTCCTGCATCCAGCTTCTCAAGGACTGGGGCTATGAGGTGGAAGAGCGCCGCATCTCCGTGGACGAGCTGTTCTCCGCCGCCGAGAGCGGTGAGCTGGAAGAGGCCTGGGGTACCGGCACCGCCGCCGTGGTGTCCCCCATCGGGGAACTGGCCCGGGAGGGGGAAGAGGTCACGGTCAGCGGCAACCGGATCGGCCCCGTCACCCAGAAGCTGTACGACGAGCTCACCGGCATCCAGTGGGGCCGCCTCCCGGATCCCCACGGCTGGATCACCAAGGTGTGCTGAGTCTCCCATCCCCGCTCTGTTTCACAGTCGCCCCAGCCGGGGCGGCTGTTTTTTTGCCTCCTCCCGGGGAAGGGGATTGCAAATCCCGGAAAACCTGCTATACTTGCCATACAGCGCACACAGGAACAGGAGAGGATTCACATGAATCGTACCACCATTGCCGCAGTTTTTGCGGATCAGGAGACACTGGGAGGACAGACGGTCACGGTCTGCGGCTGGGCCCGGACCATCCGGGACATGAAGACCTTCGGCTTCATCGAGCTGAATGACGGTTCCTGTTTCCGGAACCTGCAGATCGTGATGGACGCCGGCGTGCTGGACAACTACCGGGAGATCGCCTCCCAGAATGTGGGGGCGGCCCTGATTGTGCGGGGCAGCGTGGTTCTGACCCCCGGGGCGAAACAGCCTCTGGAGGTCCGGGCGGACTCCATCACCGTGGAGGGCACCTCCGCACCCACCTATCCCCTGCAGAAGAAGCGCCACAGCGTGGAGTTCCTGCGGACCATCCAGCATCTGCGCCCCCGGACCAATCTGTTTTCCGCCGTCTTCCGGGTCCGCTCCGTGGCCGCCCACGCCATTCACTGCTTCTTCCAGGACCGGGGCTTTGTCTATGTGCACACCCCCATCATCACCGGGTCGGACTGTGAGGGGGCCGGGGAGATGTTCCAGGTGACCACCCTGGACCTGGAGAATCCGCCCCGCACCCCGGAGGGGGCCATCGACTACACCAAGGACTTCTTCGGCAAGCGCACCAGCCTGACCGTCTCCGGGCAGCTCAACTGCGAGAACTTCGCCATGGCCTTCGGCAATGTGTATACCTTCGGTCCCACCTTCCGGGCGGAGAACTCCAACACCGCCCGCCACGCCGCCGAGTTCTGGATGATCGAGCCGGAGATGGCCTTTGCCGATCTGAGCGACTCCATGGATGTGGCGGAGGCCATGATCAGGTACGTGATCCGCACCGTCATGGAGAAGTGCCCCGATGAGATGAACTTCTTCAACTCCTTCGTGGACAAAGGGCTGAAGGCCCGTCTGGAGGGGGTGGCCTCGGCGGACTTCGGCCGGGTGAGCTATACCGATGCCGTGGAGATTCTGAAGAAGAACAACGACCGCTTCGAGTACAAGGTGGAGTGGGGCGCGGATCTCCAGACGGAACACGAGCGCTATCTGACCGAGAAGGTGTTCCGGCGCCCCGTCTTTGTGACGGACTACCCCAGGGAGATCAAGGCCTTCTACATGCGCCTCAACGACGACGGGAAGACCGTGGCCGCCGCGGACTGTCTGGTCCCCGGAGTGGGGGAGATCATCGGGGGATCCCAGCGGGAGGAGCGCCTGGAGGTTCTGGAGCGGCGCATTCAGGAGCTGGGCATGAAGCCGGAGGACTACTGGTGGTACTGCGATCTGCGCCGTTACGGCTCCTGCCGCCACGCCGGATTCGGGCTGGGGTTCGAGCGCATCGTCATGTACCTCACCGGCATCACCAACATCCGGGATGTGGAACTCCATCCCCGCACGGTGGGCAGCGCCGACTTCTGAGAAAAAAGACGGACAGGGAGAGATCCCTGTCCGTTTTTTCAGCTCTGCCCCCAGGAGGCCCCCCGGGGATAGAAGAAATTCAGCTTTTTCCCGGAGAGTTTCACGGTGAAGCGCTTCCCCCTCCGGACCTCTCCGTCCACCACCACGGTGAGGGGCCGGGGCGAGGAGAAGGTGATGCTCTGGCCGTGAAAGGCGCGGACATACTGGGGGTATTTCCGGTACTGTCCCCTGGCGTAGGCCCCCACGAAGCGGACAAAGGTGAGAAAGGGGACCTGGGGAATGAGGAGCATGTCCAGAATCCCGTCGTCGGGCATGGCATCCGGCACCGGCATGAAGCCTCCGCCGTAGTGGCGGCCGTTGCAGATGCACAGCACGATGGCCTGGCCGGACCAGTGAAAGTCCCCCATCTCCACCTGCAGCTGCCGGGACAGGCCCCGGGGGATCTGCTCCCCCAGAGAGAGGAGATAGGCCAGAGGGCCGGAGACTAGGGGCAGACGCTTGAAGCGGTGCACTCCGGCGGCCACCCGGGCGTCCAGCCCGCAGCAGATCACGTCCAGCCCCAGCAGTCCCTGGCACTCCATCAGGTCGAAGGAGGCCTGGGGACCCCGGGCCAGGGCCTCCAGATCCGAGAAGAGGCGGCGATACTCCGGGCCGAAGAGCTTCAGAAAGTCGTTTCCGGTGCCCAGGGGCACGTTGGTGACGGCGGCGTGGGGGACGCCGGCTGCGGCGTTTGCCACCTCGTTCAGGGTGCCGTCTCCGCCGCAGGCGTAGAGCCGCACCGGTTCCCCATCCCGGATGGCCCTGCGGGAGAGCTCCCGGGCGTCTCCGGGTCCCCGGGTGAAGACCACGTCATGGGGGAAGGAGAGATGGTCCAGGCGGCGGACAAAGGCGGCGGAGTCCCTCTTCCGGCCGGCGGCGGGATTTACAACAAAGAGATGGCGCATGGTCCCTCCCTCCTGGGGGACGGCCGGTCCGGGACAGGGAAAAAGCCGTCTGCTTCGGACAGACGGCTCAGCTTTCCATCAATGTGACCCATCAGGCCATTTTGTTCAGTCGGACGGTCATGCCGCTCTTCTTGTTGGCGGCGGTGTTCTTATGAAGCAGCCCCTTGGCGGCGGCCTTGTCCACCGCCTTGACGGCCACCTTGTAAGCGGCATCGGCCTCGCTGCGGTCGCCCTCCGCCACAGCGGCGTTGAACTTCTTCAGCTGGGTCTTCAGCGCGGACTTGGCGGACTTGTTCCGCTCTGCCTTGGCCTGGGCGACCAGAACGCGCTTCTTGGCAGACTTGATATTCGGCAAACCAAACACCTCCTCCAATATGAAATGTCAAGTTGGGATGGCCCTGCATCCGTGCAAAGCGGTATTTTACCATCGGGTCATGGAAAAAGCAACTGTTTTTTTCGAGAATTTAAAATTTTTCCCCTCCCGGGAAAAGGGGCCCGGAGCCTGGCGGCCCCGTCTCCCTCCCCGGGAAGCGGGGGACAGACTGCTCCGGCGGCGGACTCCCGGGTGCCCGGGGGAGAGCTGCGGAGAGGGGAGAGCCGCCTGGGCAGGTGCCCTGCGCCCCGGATCAGGAGGGGTGGAGCTGCCGGGTCCTCCGGAGGGAAAAACCCCCGGAGGCCGGGAAGAAGCCTCTTCCCTTTCCCGGATTGTGTGGTATAATGGACAGCACCTGCGCCGGGAGGAGTGTGACCTCTCCGGCGGGGGGAACCATGCGGAGGTGCGATCATGTTCAGACGACTTCTCTCACTGGCGATGCTGCTGGCGCTTACCCTGGGGATCTGCGGGGTGCCCGCAGGGGCGGCCGCTGCGGATGTCCCCCAGGAGACCGGGGCACCGGAACTGCGGCAGGTGCCCGCGGTTCCCGGGGTGCTTCCCCGCCTTCCCGTTGCGGCGGTGGCGGGCACGCCGGTCCCCCTGGAGCCGGCGACCTTCGAGCTGAAGATCAGCATTGCGGGGGACGTGATGATTGCCGCCTACAAGAACCAGACCAAGGCGGGCAACTTCAACGACTACGCCAACCGGAAGGATCCCTCCTACTTTCTCTCCAAGGTGAAGCCCATCTTTGCCGGGGACGACCTGACGGTGGTGAATCTGGAGAATGTGCTGACGGACCGCAACCTGACTGAGGTGAAGAAGAACCACTCTCCCGCCTACTGGTACCGCTCCCGCACCGCCAACACCCGCATTCTGACCTCCTCCAGCGTGGAGGCGGTGTCTCTGGCCAACAACCACACCGGCGACTACGGGGAGCAGGGAAGGCTGGACACCATTGCTGCGGTGCAGAATGCCGGCCTCAGATGGGGCAATGACAGCAACACCATGATCTATGAGAAGAACGGGTACCGGGTTGCCATCATCTGCAACGGCCTGTGGAACGAGAAACAGGCGGATGCCATCTGCAGACGGCTCCGGGAGGCAGAGAGCCGGTCGGACTTCCAGATCGTCTTCTACCACGGAGGCACCGAGCGGGTTCACAGCCCGGAGGAGTGGCGCGTCCGGGCCTCCCGGAAGCTGGTGGACGCCGGGGCCGACCTGGTGATCGGGAACCATCCCCATGTGATCCAGCCCCGGGAGACCTATAAGGGAGTGGACATTGTCTACTCGATGGGCAACTTCTGCTTCGGCGACGAGAAGCGGGCGGAGAACCGTACCATCATCTACTCCCTGGATCTGAAGATCCGCCGGGAGGACCACACGCTGGTGAAGAAGAGCGGGGAGATCATCCCCTGCTACGTCTATACGGCGGCCACCAACAACTACTGTCCCGCTCCCATCTCCAACGGGGCGGAGAAGCAGAGGGTACTGGATTTCATGAACGGCAGGCGGGCCAGTCCCCTGTGAACAGCTGCAATACGGACCAAAGCGGGACGGCAGAGCCGTCCCGCTTTTAAATTCTCCGGATCCGCCCCGGGGAGATCCCGGAGCAGCCCCGGGGGCATACCGGGGAGAGGGCGAAGGCGTTCCGGGGTGTGGCGTCACAGGCTGACATGTCCCTTCTCCAGGCGGGCATTTTCCTTCATGAACTCCAGAAAGCCGTCCAGGACCGGGTTGTCCGGGCGTTTGGGCCAGGAGAGGTAGATGCTGCGCCTGGCCAGGGGATCGTCCAGCTGGTAGAAGATGACCTTCTGGGTGGGAGCCACGTATTCGGGGATGGTGGAGCGCAGGAAGGCGATGCCCTGGCCCTCGCAGACCAGGTAGTAGGCGGTCATCATCTGGGCCAGATGCATGGAGACGGTGGGAATGAAGCCGGCGTTGCGGCACATCTGCAGGCTGCGGGTGTGGATGTCGTGCTTGGGATTGAGCAGAAGGAAGGACTCCTTCTGAAATTCCTGCAGAGGGACGGGAGGGCGCCGGTTCTCCGGGCGGCCGCGCTCCAGGAACTGCTCAAAGGAATAGCCGTACTTCTCCAGGCGGCGGTTGATGGCAGAGTCGGCGGGAACGGCCAGGATCACCTCTTCATTTGCCCAGGGGATGGAGTTGACCGAAGCGGCAGAGGGTTTCTCCACCTCCAGCACGAAGTCCAGCTTGCCGTCCAGCATGTGCTCAATGAGCCAGGAGCTGGTGCCCTCCAGGAAGGTGAGGCAGACCTGGGGGTAAATCTCCCGGAAGTCCGCCAGCAGGGTGGGCAGAACGTAGGTGCAGAAGAACATGGAGCTGCCGATGCGCAGCTGGCTGGTGCGGGTCTCCTTCAGTTTCTGAAAGCGCTCCTCCAGATCCGCCTCGATGTCCATGACCCGCTCCACATGTTCGATGTAGATCTTCCCCGCCTCCGTCAGGGAGATGGGGCTGGTGCTGCGGTCGAAGAGGGGCAGACCCAGCTGCTGCTCCACTTTTTTCACCTTGGC
>CAYXVN010000167.1:0-5658 GCA_964468565.1 uncultured Oscillospiraceae bacterium
CCTCAACGAGGAGACGGCGAAGAAGCGCTACGACAAGCTCACCCGCATGGTCACCATGTACGAGGAGGGCTGAGGAAGCCCCTTCCCGCCCGGGTCCCATCCGTCATCATGATATGTCCAGGAGGGAGCGGATTTCCGCTCCCTCCTGGCCTCTTCTCCGGATCCTCATGATTCCTTTCCGTATTGTTTTGCCCTGATATTTCTCCTTGTGTTGGCCTCGCTCTTCCAGCCCCTCAGATCGTAAACAGAATAAATTTCCGGTTGACAGACTCTCCCTCCGAATGTATACTTACCTTCGATATCTGTTTACGATTAAGGAGGTCATCCCATGCAGCATCTTGCAGAGGATCTCATCACCGGCCGGTGCCGGAGGCGGAGAGACCGCCTCTCTGCCCTGCCGGAGGGAAATCCGCACCGGGGAACAGCCCCCATCTCCCCGGTGCGGGCAGTTTGTGGAGAGGAGGTTCGCACATCATGACCCAACGATCCCGAGGGGGCGTCTATGACCTGGCCATGATCGGGGTCATGTCCGCCCTGTTCTGCGTCCTGGCCCCCCTCTCCATTCCCATCGGGCCCGTGCCCATCTCCCTCCTGAGTCTGGTCCTCTACTTCTCCCTCTACCTGCTGGGCGGAAAGAAGGCAACCCTCTCCTATCTGGTGTACCTGGGCCTGGGCATGGTGGGCATACCCGTCTTCTCCGGCTTCCGGGGCGGCCTGGGCCATCTCTTCGGGCCCACCGGCGGGTATCTGATCGGGTTTCTTCCCATGGGGCTTCTGGCCGGACCGGCTCTGAACCGCCCCAGCCGGGTCCTGCACCTGGCGGGTCTGCTGGGGGGAACCGCCGTCGCCTACGCCTTCGGCACCCTCTGGTACTGCCTGATCTCCGGTTCCGCCCTGCTGCCCGCCGCCTCTGTGTGCGTCTTTCCCTTTATCCCCTGCGACCTTCTGAAGATTGCCGCAGCCGTGCTTGCAGGGCCTGTGCTGCGCAGGCGCCTGCAGCAGGCGGGGGTGCCGCTGCCCTCCTGATGTCGCATGCTTTTTGCGCATTCCAGTACCTTTTTCTTGCACAACTGCTCCTCTCAGGCTATAATGGTGCCGCAACGTCCCCATCAATCATATTGGGAGGAATGTCCTATGAGGAAGACAAAAATCATCTGCACCCTTGGCCCCGCATCCGACGATCCCGATATCATCCGTGCCCTGATCCGGGGCGGTATGAACGCAGCCCGCTTCAATTTTTCCCACGGCTCCCACTCCGAGCATCAGGCCCGTCTGAATATGTTCTACGCGGTTCGCGACTCCATGAGCCGCCCGGTGGCCACCATTCTGGACACCAAAGGCCCTGAGATCCGCATCCGCTCCTTCGATACCAAGACCATTGAGCTCAATGCCGGCGACACCTTCACCCTCACCACCGAGGAGATCGTCGGAAACGCCAGCCGGGTCTCCGTCACCTACCCGAAGCTCCACGAAGAGGTGACTCCCGGCACCCAGATTCTCATCGACGACGGCCTGGTGGGCATCGAGGTAAAGGAGATCCAGGGCCAGGACATCATCTGCTCCGTGATCAACGGCGGCACCCTGTCCTCCAACAAGTCCATCAACATCCCCGGCATCCACATCCAGCTGCCCGCCCTCACCGAACAGGACATCTCCGACATCCTCTTCGGCATCAAAAACGACTTTGACTACGTGGCGGCCTCCTTCGTCCGCCAGGCCTCCGATGTGGTGGCCATCCGCAAGATCCTCCAGGAGAACGGCGGCGGCAAGATCCGCATCATCGCCAAAATCGAAAACCAGGAGGGCGTGGACAACCTGGACGCCATCCTGGACGCCGCAGACGGCATCATGGTGGCCCGGGGCGACCTGGGGGTGGAGATCCCCGCCGCCAAGGTCCCCATTCTCCAGAAGAGCATGATCCGCAAGGCCCTGGCCAAAGGCAAGACCGTCATCACCGCCACCCAGATGCTGGACTCCATGATGCGCAATCCCCGTCCCACCCGGGCGGAGGTCTCCGATGTCTCCAACGCCGTCTTTGACGGCACCAGCTGCGTCATGCTCTCCGGCGAGACGGCCAGCGGCAAGTATCCTTTGGAGGCCCTGGCGGCCATGGACAGCATCGTCACCGAGGCGGAGGGTGCCATCGACTTCTGGAAGAAGTTCCGGGACGACCACCTGGAACCTGAGCGCAACATCAACGACGCCATCACCCACAGCTGCTGCCTGACCGCCAAGGATCTGGACGCCAAGGCCATTGTCACCGCCACCAACTCCGGCCACACCGCCCGCATGATCTCCCGCTTCCGCCCGGCCTGCCAGGTGGTCGCCATGACCATGTTTGAGAAGGTCCGCCGCCAGATGGCCATCTGCTGGGGGGTCATTCCCGTCCTCACCGGAGAGGTGAACTCCACCGACCGCATCTTCTCCCTCTCCGCGGAGACCGCCCTGAAGGAGGGAGTGGCGGAAGACGGCGACACCATCGTGGTCACCGCAGGCGTGCCTCTGGGCAAGGCCGTGGCCACCAACCTCATCAAGGCCCACGTCATCGACAAATCCTCCATGTGAGTCCGTTCCGGCCGGGAACCTCCTTTCCCGGCCGGTTTTTTCCTCTTCCTGGCCCCCTCCGGCAAAAAAGGTTTGTCATTTTCCGGCCTCTGTGCTAGAATGGCAGGCACACGGAATTCCGTCCGCCTGTCCGGACCCCACTACGAGGTGTTTTGCCATGAACTATCCCTTCCGCTCCGCCCCCTTTGGCGGCTTCAACCGCCAGGATGTGCTGGATTATCTGGAGGATTCCGCCCGGGAGAGCACGGAGAAGCAGACTGCGCTGACCCGTCAGCTGGAGGAGACCCGCAGCACCCTCTCCGCACTCAGCAGCGAACTGTCCCAGCTGCGCAGCCGCCTTGGCCAGCTCACCCAGGACAATCAGAACCTCAGCGCCCGTCTCGCCAAGACCGAGCAGGACAGCCGGGTCCGGCTGGAGGGCCTGCGCGCCCAGCTGAAGGAATCGGAAGCCCTCTGCAGCCGGCAGGGTAAGGAACTGGACGCGCTTGGCAAAGAGAACCAGGAGCTGAAGGACAAGGTGGCCTGGATGGAACCTGAGGCCACCGCCTACTCCATTGTCAAGGTCCGGACCGCCGGCATCGAAATGGAGGCCCACCGCCGGGCTCAGCTGATCGAGAACCAGTCCAAACAGGAGGCCGAAGATCTTCGCACCCAGGTAAACGAAGAGGTGGAGGCCCTTCGCCAGAAGACCGCCCAGGAGGTGGAGCACATCCGCATGCGGGCCGTCACGGACGCGGAGAACCTGCGCACCCGGACTCAGGCCGAGGTGGACGCCATGAAGCGCGCCGCAGAGGAGGAGGACCGCACCGTGCGGCAGCAGCTGGCAGACTGGCTGGCCGAGACCACGGACCACTACAACTGTCTCTGTGCCCAGATGAAATCCGCCATGGAGCAGGTGGACGGACAGCTCAGCCGGGCCAAGGACGAGCTCACCTCCGCCGCCTCCCTGCTGGAACACCAGCGCCAGGCCCTGACCGCCCTCCCCCGGCCCGCCCCTGAACCGGACACCGGATCCCTCCCGGAGAAGGAACCTGAGCAGCCAAAGAGCTGAAAATGCCAGGAGCGCATCCCCTGCCCGGGGATGCGCTCCTGGTGTCTTTCCGGCCTCTCAGCCGTGTTCGTGGGAGTTGAGCAGGGCATGCTTGATGTCCCACAGCTTCTGAGACAGGTCCACATAGTAGTTGTGGGGGTTCTCAAACCGCTTGACCTCATCCCACAGGGAGTCCACCTGCCGCTGGCAGTAGGCCCGGCTGGCCTGGATGGTGGGGACGTCATACACCAGCTCCCCGTTCCGGAAGATGGGCACCAGCAGTTCCACCGCCTCAATGTCGGTAAAGACCTTGCGCTTCCAGGTGGCGTCCGGATCAAAGAGCTCCAGAGGCTGCTCGAAATCAAACTGCTCATCGTGCAGACAGATCAGATCCGCCTCCGCCTTGCCGGTGCTCTTGGAGAAGATGCGGTACACCTTTTTGAAGTGGGGGGTGGTGATCTTGGCCGCATTCTCGCTGATCTTGATCTTGGGCACAATGGTGCCGTCCTCTTCCTCCACGGCGGCCAGCTTATAGACCCCGCCGAACACCGGTTCGGAGCGGGAGGTGATGAGCCGCTCACCCACTCCGAAGGAGTCAATGCGGGCCCCCTGGCGCACCAGATCCCGGATGATGTACTCATCCAGAGCGTTGGAGGCAAAGATCTTGCAGTCGGTGAGGCCGGCATCGTCCAGCATCTTGCGGGCCCGGCGGGACAGATAGGTCAGATCGCCGCTGTCCAGGCGGATGCCGCACTTGGTGATGCCCCTGGGCAGCAGAACCTCCTGGAAGGCCCGGATGGCGTTGGGCACGCCGGACTTGAGAACGTTGTAGGTGTCCACCAGCAGGATGGCATTGTTGGGATAGAGCTCGCAGTAGGTCCGGAAGGCGGTATACTCATCGGGGAACATCTGGACCCAGGAGTGGGCCATGGTGCCGGTGGCGGGAGAGCCGTACCACTGATCCGACATGGTGCAGGCGGTGGCACTGCAGCCGGCGATGTAGCTGGCCCTGGCACCCAGCAGTGCACCGTCTGCCCCCTGGGCCCGGCGGGAGCCGAACTCCGCCACGGGACGGCCCTCCGCCGCCCGTACGATGCGGTTGGATTTTGTGGCAATCAGACTCTGGTGGTTCAGCGTGAGAAGCAGAAATGTCTCGATGAACTGGGCCTGAATGGCCGGTGCCCGTACGATCATGATGGGCTCATTGGGGAAGATGGGCGTCCCCTCCGGCACCGCCCAGATGTCGCCGGTGAAGCGGAACTCCCTCAGGTAGGACAGAAATTCCTCCGAGAAGCAGTTCTTGCTGCGCAGGTACTCCACGTCCTCCTCATCGAAACGCAGTTCCTGAATATACTGCACGGCCTGCGCCAGCCCCGCAGCCAGCGCAAATCCCGCATTGTCCGGAACTGAGCGGTAGAACACATCGAAGTAACAGATCCGATCCTTCAGCCCGGTCTGAAAATATCCATTGGCCATGGTCAGCTCATAGAAGTCGCAGAGCATGGTCAGATTGGTCCTGGCTTTCATCCCTAAAGGCGCCTCCTCGTGCCAGGGATGCCCCGGCACTCTTTCAAAGTGTGCCTCCCATTATACCCGGTCCCCCCGCATAATGCAAGACTGGGAGGCAAAAGCCACAGCAGGATTTCGTTTTTCGCAAGCCTGCACCCAAGTCCCGGGGAAAATCCGGACAGGTTGCACAAGAGGCCCTCTGACCATGCCGCCGGAAGTGAAATTCCGCCTCCGGAAACCGGGACTCCACCTGTCTTCAGGAACACCGTTGCCCCACGCCCCCCCTCTGCTTCCGGAAGAACACCTCTCTCCAGGATCTGGGCACTGACCCTGCGGAGAAAACCGGCCGGCCTCTCTCCCGCCCCTGACGGGCCACTAAAACGGCCGGGGTTTTTGTGCCACGTCACGAAAATCCACCTCCGGAGCGTTCTCCTGCAGGCTTTCCCTCACATATGGCGGCGGGACTGATACAGTCTGTCCCCTTTCGCTGGCATGTTTCTGGGTTCCTGCCCTCTGATGACCCTGACCGCCCCTGAAAACACCACGCTGCTGCG
>CAYXVN010000168.1:0-5558 GCA_964468565.1 uncultured Oscillospiraceae bacterium
CGTCCTTCAGCTCCACCAGGGGGCGGAAGCCGCAGGCGCTGCAGCTCTCGATGAACCGGTCCGCCTCGTCCAGCATCACCAGCAGGTAGCGGATGACATTGTCCCGGCGCAGCAGCCGCTGCCGGATCTGGCGGCACAGCAGGTACCAGTCCTCCGTCACCTGGCCCCCCTCCAGGATGCCGAAGTCGATGAGCTCCGCAGACAGCTTCCTGGCCGCCTGGGCGCAGTCCAGGTCCTTGATGTCCACCAGCACCGCCCGGCGCTGCTGGCTGCCGTCAATGTCCATGCGGGCCTTCTTGAACAGGGCGGACTTGCCCAGCTGGCGGCCGCCGTAGATCAGGTTGACTCCGTCCGGCTGCTCGATCTTCAGCAACTCGTCCCGCCTCCCGATGAAGATCTCCGGGGGCATGGTGAGGGAGGAGTCGGCCACGAAGGGCTGGCAGAAGGAGAAGGGCATGCCCAGGGCGATGAGCCGGCGCTGCACCGTGTTCTCGCTGTAGTTGTCCGCCAGGTGGCAGATCAGCACCCGGTCCACCACCATGCACACGCTCTGCATGCCGTTGGCCCGCTTCTTCAGCTTGAAGGCCAGGTGCCGCCGGTCCATGCCGGAGAGGGCCCAGTCCACCAGGATGAGCTTGGTGCCGGCAAGGGCATCCAGCTCCCGGATCTTGGTGAACAGCCGGTCGCAGTTGTAGGCCCCGTAGAGGCACACCACGTACATGCCGTCGGTGAGGAGTCTGGAGCCGAAGGCGGCCACCGGGTGCAGGGGCACCCCGGACCCGCCGGGCTCCGGCAGGGTCTTCACGAAGTACATCTCCGTCCGGGGGTAGCGGCAGGGGGTGACCTCCGTGCTGCGCCAGCCCAGCACGCTGAGCAGCTGGCGGATGCGCAGGGGTCCGGCGGTCCAGCCGTTGCTCAGCCAGGACTCCACCAGCAGGCGGGTGCCCTTGGTGTCCTTGTTGTGGACATGGACCCGGCCCAGAATGCTGGCCAGACTGCGGCTGTTGTCCGCCACCCGGCGGTAGCAGGCGTCGTAGCTGTGCCAGAAGTCCTCCAGGTACTGGATGGCCTCCGGCTTCTCAATGTCCAGGCTGAAGTCCCCCACCCGCAGCCGGGCCATCCAGTCCTCGGCCACGATGAAGTTCTGGTCGGAGATCTGGGAGCGGATGGCCTCCTCATACTCGGGGTGGTCCTGGAAGGAGCCGGGGTTGCGGGCGATGAGGGTGTCCAGCTGCTCCTCCAGCTGGGCCCCGTACTGGCGGGCGCTGGTGTGGATCTGGTTCTCCGCCTGCTGCACGATGCGGGTGAAGAAGCCGTAGTTGCCGGTGCGGCAGCTCCACAGGTACCAGTAGCGGACGGTGTTCTCCAGGCTGGCGCAGAAGAGGTCGGTCTGCATGATCTGGCCGCAGTTCTGGGCCAGGGCGTAGGTCTCCAGGAAGCTGTTCAGGGTGATGCGGGCCTGGAGCTGGGACTGGTTCACAAAGCTCTCCGGGCCGGAGGGCACCAGCAGCTCCTCCCCGTCCCCCAGGGCGGCGTGGAGCTCCAGAATCCGCTGGGCGGTGCCGTAGTTGTTGCAGGTGCGGTCGGCGCTGTAGATGCGGTTCAGGTGCTCCTGGTCCTCCAGCTTCTCCATGTCCCCGTGCTGCTCAATCCGGGCCAGGATGTTGAACTCCGGCAGGGCACAGAAGGTGGCGCTGAGATCCGGCATCCAGTTCTCGTCCAGAGGGATCAGGTCGGTGCCCAGGAAGTCCCGGTAGAAGAAGCGCTCCTCCTCCATGTTCCAGCTGCCGTCCAGGCGGCTGCCCAGCTCCCGGGCGGTGGCGGACAGCAGCACCAGGCCGGCCCGCTCCTCCGGGGAGTCGCTGCTCTCATACAGCTCGTCGCAGTCTGCGGCCAGCGTCTCCAGGTCCCTCAGCAGTCCGGGCTTCACCGCCTCGTAGGCCTGCTGGCCCTTCTCCGTACGCCAGGTGAACCCGGCGCTGGCCTCGGTGAGGGCGTACACCCGGCACAGCAGGGAGAGCACCTCGTTGATGTTGCTGCGCAGGTTGTTGCGCAGGGTGCCCTGGAGGGTGGATTTGAACTTCTTGGAGGTGAGGTTGGCCTGGGCCTTCTCCCAGGCGTCGTCAATGAGCCGGTCCACCGCGGCGGTGCTCAGCAGCTGGGGGGAGAACTGCCGGGAGCCGTCCAGGTACCGGTCACAGAAGGCCTCCTTCTCCGCCTCCAGCACAGTCTGGTCCATGTCCTTGACCGCCTGAAGCATGCGGGCCATCCAGCCCTCCCGGCCGAAGATGAGCTTCCGGGCCTCCAGCAGCCGGGCCAGACTGGTCCGGTCCCGGAAGGGGGTGAGCACGAAGCGGGTGTACAGATCTCCCGCCTTGCGCTGCTCCTGGGCCAGTTCCTTCTGGATCTGCAGGGCGGACCGGTTGCGGCAGTCGGCATAGATGTCCACCGCCCGGCCGGTCTCCTCCCGGAACTGCTCCAGGGCGGTGCAGATGGACTGGAGCTCCGGCATCTGGGAGGTGAGGGAGATGCTGCTGCGCAGGCTCTGGGCCTCGTAGTTGTAGCCCTGGCCCGTGGCCCGGAAGGAGCTGCGGAGGAAGGCACAGGCCATGGTGTACTCCCCCAGCAGGGAATACTCCGGGTCGATCTGCTCCATGGCCCCCAGGAGGGAGGCCACGCTGTAGTCCGGGGACTCCATGGGGTCGTCCGCCGCCAGGGCCACCATGCGGTAAACCGGCAGGATCTCCGGATTCAGATTGGCCGCAGCCCGGAGATAGGCCAGCATCCGGGGAATCCGGCTCTCCCCCTTCAGGGAGAAGGCCCGGTTCACCGCCTCCTGTCCTGTCAGGTTCAACGCCGCCCAGCCGTCCAGGTCCTGGTAGGGCCCGCTCTCGATCTCCTCCTCTTCCTCTTCTTCTTCCTCCTGGTCGCTGTCCTCCTCCGGGGCAGGGGAGACCGGAATCTCCTCCGGCGGGGGCACCGGAGCCGGTCCGGGGGCGGAGAGATCCTCCGGGGCAGGTTCCGGCTCAGAAGCCGGCTCCGGGGGAGGTGCCAGGCGCTCCCGGGTGGATTCAATGAGCTGCTCCAGCTCCCCGCGCCGGGGGTGGCCGGCACTCATCCTCCGGCAGGCCTTCTGGGCATCGTCCGGCCTGTCCAGGGTGCACAGGGAGCGCACCATGGTGGGCAGGACGGTGTCATACCAGACCCGGGTGGAGGCCCGGTCCTCCGGAAGCTCTGCGGTGTAGATCTCCTCCCAGAGATTTGCCGCATGGAGGATTCTGCTCTGCAGGTTCCGGTCGTGGCTCACCTCATAGTACTGGCTGAACATGTCCATGTACACGCTGAGGATCATCAGGCGCTGCTGGGGCATGGCATTGGTGAAGGAGATGGCCCGCTCCGCGTGGGCCACCATCTGCTTCCAGTTGCGCACCAGAAAGTACAGCTGGGAGATGACGCTCTCCATGTAGGCGGTGGAGGGGGCATTTCTGGGCATCATGGCCTCGTAGAGGGAGATGCACTCCTGGGCCGGGGCGGTGTCCTTGGTGAGCCCGCACAGCACCCAGGCGTGGTGGAGCATGTTCTGCAGGGCCCAGCGGGGATCGCTGCCGGAGATGGCGGCCCGGCACAGGTTCATGGCCCGGCGCACCTGCTCCGGGTCGGTCTCGTCTCCCGCCAGGGTGGTGGCCCGGGCGATGGGGTCCGGGTCCGGCACGATCTCCGCTGCGTGCCCGTTCCGGGGCAGAAACATCACCAGCTCCGGCTTCCCGTTGAGATTGGAGCTGTTGCAGTTGCTGATCTTCTCCTTCAGTCCGGCATCCGCCAGATCTTCGTAGGTGAAGGAGTAGGTCTGTCCGTCCTCCCCCTCGATGTAGCCCGTGCGGGTGATCCAGGTCAGTCGGGTAATGGCCCCGTAGCGGGGAGTATCCTCCTGCCGGGCGGGTTCCTCCTGGGGGATCTCCTCCTGGGCTGTGACCTGCTCCGGCACCGGCTCCGGTTCCGGCTGCTGCCTGTGCCAGGGTCTCCCGGTCCAGCGCCCCATCTCCTCTGCGGCGGCCGTGCCTCCGTAGAGGCTGTCCAGGGCCTTCAGGGTGTCCGCCGCACTCCGGCCGGAGAGCAGACTCACCCCTCTCCGGGCGGCAGCCGCCTCCACCAGCCGCTTCAGATAGGGGCCGCAGTCCGGCATCTCCTCCTGCATCACCAGCAGGCCGGAGATATCCCCGGACTGGGCCAGGCCGGAGGCCGCATGGATGAGCAGATCCTCAGTCTGGTCCGGGGGAGGGGAGTTCATCAGGCCCAGAAGGGCACAGGCCTCCTCCTCGCTGTAGCGCTCCGCCCTGGCCGCCGCCTCCGCCGCCTCCACATGGAAACCTCCGGTCATGAAGACCTCATAGTCGGGAATGCCGGCCCGGGCCAGCAGGTACCCGCAGAAGCGCCAGGCCTCCCGGTTCCAGGAGATGCCCTGGTTCGTCTCGCTGACCAGCCGGGAGCGCACCATCCTGGCGGCGCTCTTCATCTTGGCGGCATCGCTGTTTTTGGCTCCGTGCTGAAAGCTGTCATAGGCCCCGTTGAGTTTTTTGCGCTCCGCCTTGGAGAGGACGCGGAAGGAGGCCTTGATGTCCCGGTCGCTGGCCTTGATCCTCCGGCTGCTCTCTCTGGCGTACAGGGGCTGCTGCTTGCCCGGTCCCGGTGCCGGCTTTCCCGGCATGCCCGCCACAGGAACGGGTTTTCCCGGTGCGGGGGCGGGTTTACCCGGAGGGGCAGCCGGTCTGCCCGGCAGAGGGGCGGGGATCCCCGCCGGGGGAGGCGGGGGAGCCGGCCGCTTCCCCGGACCGGTTCTCGCCGGCGCCGGCCCCGCCGGCGGTGGCACCGGGACCGGTCCAGGCCTGGGGGCTCTCACCGGCGACCGCTCGGCGGCAGCTTTGTCCTCCGTCAGAAGACTGCGGAACAGACGGTAGTGGATCACGCTCTCCTGCCCGTCCGGCATGAGGACCGCCAGACTTTCCCTCCCGTCGTTCTCCGTGACGGTGCCTGACCGGTCCGGCGTGGGGCTGCTGTTCTCATCCCCGCAGGAGAAGCGGATCCTGGTCCCCTCCGGAAGTTCCTTCAGCCGGTTCTCCAGGGTCTTTTTCACCTGCAGGCCCCGGACCAGAGAGAAGTCCAGAAAGACCGAGTTTCCGTTTTCCTGCTTCAGTTCCATCTCCGACTGGAAGTCGCTGTCCGCGATGATGCCCGTTACCTGGTTGTTCCGGTTCTCGTCCATCTCGCAGGTCAGTTCCACCAGTGTCCCTACCGGCAGCTTGGCCAGTCTTTTTCCAATCAGTGACATGAATTGTTCTCCCCTTTGTATTCCGTGTCCGGATCCCCGGTCCCCGGGCAGAGATCGATATAATCCGGCAGTTTGGCATTATACGCCATTCCCGCGGCTTTTTCAACAGCCCATCCCCACCTTTCTCCCCCCCGCCCGGAGCCGGGCCCCGGAGAGGCCCCAATCCCCCTCCGGCGGCAGCCGGCCTGGGCCAGCTCCCGGCTGGTCTTCCAGATTTCCAGCACCGGAAGGG
>CAYXVN010000169.1:0-5540 GCA_964468565.1 uncultured Oscillospiraceae bacterium
GGGGTGCGGCAGGTGCCCCGATGTGCTGGGACATGGACAGGACAATCTTGGACGGCAGCGGCATCACTACCGTCGCAAGGTTGGAAGTTCCCTTTTCATGGGGTACTCCCGCGCCCTTTGCGGAACGTTTGAGAAATTTACCCATTCAGATTTCGACCTCCCTATTTCTTCTGGAGATTCCGGCGGCAGTCCTCTCTACTCCCCCCCGGGAACACCGGTCCCCCAGGGGGACATACTCCCCCACACACGGCGGCTGCCGCTGCGGCATCCGCCTGGCGCGGATGCGTGGCAGAGCCCGCTGCCCCTCTCTTCTTCCAAACGGGCACACCGGTCCACTCTGCCTGTCCTCGCCATGATACACCCGCAGCGCGGGAAATGCAAGGCGCATTTGCAAAAATCCGCCCCCCTTTCCCCCTGTCCGTGCCCCTCTGCCGGGGTTCCGGAGCAGGAAACGGCACAGAAAATCGCACACTGCACACCGATTTTCCCCGGGCGGTGGCCGGGGACCGGCGCTCCCGGGGTTCTTCCCCCTCTGCCCCTTTCCCCCAGCCTCCATCTGCCGCTCCCCCGGTGGGGGAGAGGAGGAGGAGAGACTCCCCCTCCCCATGCAGTTCCCCTGCCGGAATCCTGCATTTTCCGCTCCCGGACCCGGAGACGTGAAAAGGGCGCGGCTTTCAATCACCGCGCCCTGTGAGAGGCTGTTTCTGCCCCGACGGGAATTCCCCTCTTCCGGGGCTTCACATGATGTGTTCCGAGAAATTCTGCAGCATGGCCGCCATCTGGGCCCGGGTGGCCAGACCCTGGGGACTGAGGAGCATCTCCCCCTGGGAGGTGGAACTGATGATGCCCCGGGAAACCGCCCAGGAGAGGCCCTCCCTGGCCCAGGAACTGACCTGGGAGGCGTCCTGATAGCCCTCCAGCCCCTCCTCATCGCTCCGGCTCTCCCCCAGGAAGTACACGGCGTACCGGTAGAGGAAGGAGAGCGCCTGCTCCCGGGTAAGGGGGAGATCCGGACTGAAGGTGGTGCCGTCCTCCGTGCCGGTGGTGATGCCCAGGGAGCCGCTCCACCGGACCGCCTCCTCATACCAGGAGCCCCGCTCCACATCGGTATAGTCGGGAGCCTGGCCGGTGACCGGCGGATTTCCCGCCAGGCGGTGCAGCACCGTCACCATCATGGCCCGGTTCATCACCAGTTCCGGAGAGAAGTGGGTGGCATCGGTCCCCTGGAACAGGTTCCGCTCCCAGACGTAGGCCACCGCCTGGGCATACCAGGCGGAGTCGTCCACATCGGTGAAGGGGTGCTGCCGGCCGGTCCCGGAGTTCCCGGTGGTCCCGGCGGTATAGCTGCCCTGGACCGCCAGAGCCGCGGCGGCGGAGCGCACCGTCACCGTGGCGGTGGTGTCCTCCGCCACCAGGTAGCGGTGGCCGGTCTGAAGGGCCGTGCCGCTGGCCACCTCTCTCCCCTCCGTGATGTCCACCACCGCGCCGGTGTGGGTCACCTCCGCCTGGCCCTCCGTCAGCAGAAAGCCGCTGCCGGTGGACAGGCTCACCGCATCCCCCCGGCGGAAGTTCCGGGGGGAGAGCACCTCACTGTAGGTCCCGGAGGACGCTCCGGCAGAACTGCCGCCGGCGGGCAGACTGGCGTGCCACTGTTCCAGTTCTCTGCTGGCGGCATCGTAGGTCTCCTGAAGGATCCGGTTCCCCTCCTGCTGTCCCTTCTCCACCGCCTGAGGCTGAAATGTCTGGTTCAGATAATTCCTGGAGATCAGGGATTCTCCTCCCCCTGCGGCATAGGCCGCGCAGCCCGTTATGATCAGGGCCACCACCGCCCCCACCAGCAGGGCACGTCTGTGTCTCATTCCGGCTCCTCCCCCTCTTCCAGGGCCAGCTCCCGCTGGGTGATCATGTAGCTCAGGGCCAGCAGGCTGTCCGAAAAGTGCACCGACTCCACCACCGTACGGGCGGGGTCGCAGGCAATTTCATAGTTGGTAAAGTTCCAGATTCCCGGCACCCCCGCCTCAATGAGCCGGTCTCCCATGGCCTGGGCCGCAGAGATGGGAACGGTGAGCACGGCCACATGGACCGGATGAGCCGCGAGAAATTCCTCCAGGGTATCCGCATGGTACACGGGCACCCCCATCACCTCCGTGCCCACAATGCGCTCGCTCACATCAAAGGCAGCCAGCAGCTGAAACCCGTTGCGGATAAAGCGGAAGTTCTCCATGATGGCCCGTCCCAGGTTGCCCACCCCCAGAATGATGGCGGTATGGCCCCGGCTGATGCCCAGAATCTCCCCGATCTCCTCCCGCAGACTGTCCACCTTATAGCCGTATCCCTGCTGGCCGAACTCGCCGAAGCAGAAGAGATCCTGGCGGATCTGGGAGGCGGTCAGACCCATGCTGCGGCCCAGGGCGCTGGAGGAGATGCGCACCGTGCCGGACTCCTGGAGTTCAGACAGCTGCCGGTAGTAGCGGGGCAGACGCCGGATGACTGCCGTGGATACCTTGGAATTGCGTTTCATCTCTCACCGTCCCGCCCCCCACAGGGGGGCACCTTTCCGGTGCACAGTTTACCCCAGGCGAAACACTTTGTCAATGCAAAAAAGAAAGCGGTTTGTCCTCCCTCCGGTTTGACAGGCCGGGGTCCGCATGCTATAATAACGTGGTTTGAGGGTTGTGGCACCCTCTGCAGGAAACGGTTTGGGAGGACTTCCCCTTGAAGACAGAAGTACTCGGTGTCCGGTTTGACAACATGACCCGGCAGGAGGCGGCCCAGCGGGGGGCCCAGCTGCTGGATGAGGACCGCTATCACTACGTGGTCACCCCCAACCCGGAGATCATTCTTGACTCTGAGAAGGATCCCCCCTTCCGGGCGGCCATCAACGGGGCGGATCTGGTACTGCCTGACGGCATCGGGGTGATCTACGCCGCCCGGATTCTGGGCACCCCCATCCGGGAGCGGCTGCCGGGGATCGAGTTCGCCACCGACATGCTCCGCTGTCTCAATCTGCGCCAGGGCAGGCTCTTTCTCCTGGGGGCAAAGCCCCACATCGCGGAGGAGGCCGGCCAGGCCCTGTGCGCCCGGTACCCCCGCATGGTGCTCTGCGGCACCCACGACGGCTATTTCCAGGATGAGCAGGCCCTCCTGGAGGAGGTGTGCGCCGCCCGACCCGATCTCATTTTCGTCTGTCTGGGCGCCCCCAAGCAGGAACTGTGGATGGCAAAGTACGGTCCCCGCACCGGGGCCCGGATGGCCATCGGCCTGGGCGGGGCCCTGGACGTCTTCTCCGGACACACCCTCCGGGCTCCGGAGAGCTGGCGCCGCCTGGGGCTGGAGTGGGCCTACCGCCTCAAGTGCGAACCCTGGCGCTTCCGCCGAATGGCCCGCCTTCCTCTGGTGCTGGTCAAGGCGGCAAAGGAGCGCATCACCCCGGGAAAGGGGGAGAACTCTCGTGGCCGGTAAACTGATTGTCCTGGAGGGCACTGACGGCTCCGGAAAGTCCACCCAGTACGCCCGCCTCTGCGCCCGGGTGGACCAGGCCGGCATTCCCAGCCGCCGCCTGGTCTTTCCCCAGTACCAGGAGCCCTCCTCCGCCCTGATCCGCATGTACCTGAACGGGGAGTTCGGCTCCCACCCCGGTGACGTGAACCCCTATGCCGCCTCCTGCTTCTACGCCGTGGACCGCTACGCCTCCCTGAAAAAGGTGTGGGGACGGTGGTATGAGGAGGGGGGACTGGTGCTGGCGGACCGCTACACCACCTCCAATGCCGTCCACCAGGGCGCCAAATGTCCCCCGGAGGAGCGCCCCGACTTTCTGCGCTGGCTGGACGAGCTGGAATACGCTCGGCTGGGACTTCCCCGTCCGGACCTGGTCCTCTACCTGGACATGCCCACGGAACAGGCCATCTCCCTGCTGCGCTCCCGGGAGTCCGCCACCCACACCCACGGGGACATCCACGAGGCGGACAGCGCCTATCTGGCCGCCTGCCGGGACTGCGCCCGGGAAGCGGCCGCCCTTCTGGGCTGGACCGTCATCTCCTGCCTGGATCCCCAGGGCCGTCTGCGCAGCGTGGAGGACATTCACCGGGAGATCTGGGGGCGGGTGGCTCCCCTGCTGCAGCAGGCACCCGCACCGTGAATTCTGATCCTGCCATAGCATCATTATAAGGAGGTCTTTCCCATGGTCTATCTCTTTCTGGCCCCCGGCTTCGAGGAGGCGGAGGCCCTGGTCCCCACGGATCTGCTGCGGCGCTCCGGCATTGAAACCGCCCTGGTGGGGGTCCCGGAGGGGCCTGTCACCGGCGGCCACGGCATCACCGTCCAGACCGATCTGTCCCTGGCCGATGTGAACCTGGACGAAGCGGAGATCCTGGTGCTCCCGGGGGGCACCGACGGGGTACAGCACCTGGGAGAGAGCGAAGGGCTCCGGGCCCTCGTGACCGAGGCGGACCGGCGGAACATTCCCATCGCCGCCATATGCGCCGCCCCCTCTCTGCTGGGACAGTGGAACCTGCTCCACGGGCGCCATGCGGTGTGCTACCCGGATCCCAGATGGGAAGGGCAGATGGCCGGAGGCACCCTCCATCCGGACCGGAGCACCGTGACGGACGGAACCCTCACCACGGGCCGGGCCGCCGGCTCCTCCTTTGACTTCGGCCTGCGCCTGGTGGCCCGGCTGAAGGGAGAGGAGACCGCCGCCCGGGTTGCTGCCGGCATACACTATACGCCCTGAGAAGGGACGGCGGGCCTCCGCCGGCCCGGCTGCCCCTCTCCCTCTGTCCCGTACCCCATCTCAGTTCCTCCCCTCTTCCGCCGGGATACCCCTCCTCACCTCCGGGGTCCCCTTCCGGCAGGAGGACAGGAACCAGTTTCAGGAGGACCCTATGCCACAGGATAAAAGCACGCGCAGGGGCCGTGAAGCGCCCCCGGAGAAAAAGAAGAAGCGCTCCGGCAAGCGCAGACGCCGCCGTTCCGCCGGCTCCGTGGTGAGTTTCGCCCTGCTCTATGTGGCCGCCGTCATCAGCGTCTCCATTCTCCTGGCCTGCGTGGGCTGGATTGCGGCCAACGACGTGCTGGCACTGAACAAGCAGGAGAAGTCCGTCACCATCTCCATCACCAAGGACGATACCTTTGACGATGTGGTCGACCGCCTGAAGGACGAGGGCCTCATTGAATACAAGTCCCTGTTCCGGCTCTTCGCCTCCATTACCCACGGCGAGGAGAAGATCTCCTCCGGAACCTACAACCTCAACACCAACATGGACTACCGGGCCCTGATCTCCGGCATGAGCATGAATTCCGCCAACAAGCAGGAGATCAGCGTGACCATCCCGGAGGGCTACACGGTGGCACAGATCTTTCAGCTTCTGGAGGAGAAAGGGGTCTCCACCGTGGAGGAACTCAACGAGGTGGCCGCCAACCACGACTATGCCTTCTCCTTCCTGCAGGACATCCCCCTGGGCAATCCCAACCGCCTGGAGGGCTACCTCTTCCCCAGCACCTACAACTTCTACACCCCCCACAGTGCCCTCTACGCCATC
>CAYXVN010000170.1:0-5491 GCA_964468565.1 uncultured Oscillospiraceae bacterium
CCTGGTTTTCTGTGACCTGCACAAGGGTGCCGTCCATCTGCTGTAGCCCTCTGGTGGACCTGGTGCCAGGTACCCGGTCATAATCAGATTACTGGCGTGGGCGGGATGGCACCCGCCGGGAAGAGACGGTCAGTCACTTCAGCACACGAAATGAAAAAAGATGATTTTCAGGCGCCATAAATGCGAAGCCGAGGTCCTGGTGTCACACCTGACCTCGGCTTTGCAATGCCTGTTATTGAAGAACCGGGTCACTCCTGTGCCCTGAGAGGACACACAACGAAGTGACCGATACAATTCTCACCTGCCCTTACCCCTCTGACCTGTCCTCACCACCCTGGAGAAAAAGGGATTTGTATCCGCTCCGCCTGCCAGGGAGTCCTCCAGCCTGGCGATGGTCTCCTCGTTCAGGTTCTCCAGGTCTTCCATATTGAGCAGGCCGGCCTCCACGCCGTAGTAGATCGGGTAGCTGGGCCAGATCTCCCCCAGCAGCGAGTCGTAGTACAGGTCGGAGGCCTGTATGATGCCCAGGACGGCCTGCTCTTTGGTGTTGCAGCCGTAGTCCCGTCTGATCGTGTCTGTGAAGCTGCGCAGTTCCATCACTCCGCCGTTCTGCAGGAGGACGTAGCGATAAAATCCCTGCATGCTGAAGTTCCGTGCTCCGGGTGTGAAGACCCGGTTCCGCCCCAGACGCCGGCTGGAGATGTGCTCCTTGTCCTCTGCCAGAATGGAGGCGAAGAACCAGTTGCCAAAATTGCCCCGGTGATGGAGGGGGTGGTCGAAACCGGCGGCGCGCAGGGAGTCCACGGTGAAGTAGGTGCCGATGGGTACGTAGTTGCGTACGGCGATGCAGTAGTCCTCCATGTCCTTGGGGGTGATCTCCAGCCTCTCCAGATAGCGGGCAGTCACATAGACTCTGGGGGAGCACTCCACCACCCTGCGGTGGCTCTTCTGCACCAGCAGCTCGCAGTTGAAGGCGGAGATGCCCGCAAGATCGTGGTATTCCCCGGCCAGGTTCACAAAGTTGTTTTCGCTGAAGATCTTGCGGAAGTATTCCACTGCGCCGCTGTAGCGGGAGCTGATCACGTAGTTGCTGCAGGTCTGGTAGCCCAGGTGATGGAGGGCGAAGGAGTTTATGCGCTCCCTGGACTCGCCGGGGAACTCCTGCCGGAAGATGCGTTCCACGTCCTCCATGCGGTAGAAGTCGGCGGTGAGGACCTCCTTCATGCGGTGGTGCATCTCCGGAGGCAGATCCGGCAGATCCATGCGGTAGATGTCCCGGTCCAGATAGGGGTCCAGGCAGCGGAAGTAGTTGGAGTTTACCGTGGCCGCCTTGGCCCCGTATACCTCTTCGTAGAGCCTGGCCAGGTCCAGCCGGAGGATGGGGGCGTGTTCCCGCATCAGATCCATAACCTGCCGGTCCCGGTCCGGGTTCCCCACCAGAATGGTGGGCATGCGGGTGAAGCGCACATTGCCCCGCTCAGGAGGCCAGATCTTCTTGAGCAGGTTGTGCAGCTCGAACTCATCGTGGATATCGTAGTCCGCCATCAGGTCGGGGTGATCCCGCACCAGTTTGAGGGCGGAGAACTCCAGATCCCCCATGGTCTCCAGAGCCAGTTCGTCCAGCAGACGGGTGAAGTCCATATCGGCGAGGGGATAGTAGCGGAACCGGCGGTTCTTGTTCCACAGGGTGTAGTTGCAGGTGGACAGCCGGTTCAGATAGGTGAGGGGATCCAGCCGGAGGGAGACGTCATCCTCCAGGCCCAGTTCCACCATCTTATCCTCGTACAGGACGAAGAAGTTGTCGATGCTGATGGGCTTCCGGCAGTACCGCTTAACCAGGTACTCCGACAGGGCGGTGCGCCTGCGCTCCACCAGGATGCCGTCGATGAGGATGTAGTGGCGCAGCACGATGGTCTTGGCCAGGGAGCGCAGGGGCAGGGGAATCGCCTCATCGTTGAGAATCTGCTCCAGGGGTCTGCGGGTTTCGCTGCGGTCCCGGACCATCTCGAGAAACTGGAAGACGGAGCTGTCCTCCTGAAAGGCATCGGTAAAATCCTCCCGGCTGATTTCGTAGTGGTTCACGATGTACAGGTAGCGGGACTCCAGCAGGTGGGGGAAGCGGACGACCATCTTGCGCAGGATGTCGCTGACCCGCTGCTGGGTCATGCCGTGTTTTGCGGCCAGCTGCTCCATGGTAAGGCCCTGGAGCCGCTCCTGAAGGATAATCCGGCGCCGCTGATCCTCAATGGAGTTCACGTATTCCTCCAGAGTGGGGTAGCGGATCTCCACCAGGATATCCCGCCAGATGTGAACCCAGCGCTGCTCCACCAGCTCATCCAGATAGGAGCGGAAGACCTCATCCGGCATGCCCGGGGGCATGGTATCCCGAAGGTCCCCCATGGCGATGCCGTTGGGGTTGAGCTCCAGCACCCGCAGGATGTGGAGCCGGATGGCCAGGGCCACCACGTTGTAGGTCCAGATGGGGGTGGTGGGTTTCTCCGTGGGGGGGACAGTGACCTGGCTGCCGTCCGGGTTCTGTCTGGGATAGGCCGAGGAGGGGAGCGGGGTGAAGGTGCAGGTGATCTCCTGGTCGGCATAGGGGCGCTCACAGGCATAGAGGAGGACGCTGGGCATGGCCGGATACCGGGTGGCCTCCGTCAGCCAGGCCCGCTGGGCCTCGGTGAGGGTGGTGACGTTGACATCGGGGATGGCCTCATTCCAGAGCCAGGTCAGCCGGCGGAACATGGACATGGTGACCCGGGGCGCCTTTTTATGGAGAAGTTCCATGGTCTCCGGCGTGGCGCTGGTGAGATCGGAGATGTTTTCGATGCCGCAGGAGCGCAGGCAGTGCATCGCCTTGGAGGAGGGACTCAGCGCCAGAATGGAGAACATGCCCCGGGGAGGCGGGGGGGCAGTCCGGATCCCGTCACCCACCAGAATCATGTCCGTGCCCTGGTTCAGATCCCGGACGATCTTCTTCAGCATGTTGATGCCGCTCCGGCCCATGTGGGGGATGTCCTTCCAGCTGCCGTGGTAGTCCACAAGCTGGCCGATGGTCTTTATGTTCGCGTCTTCGAGATGCTGGCACAGACGCATGGGAATGCCCAGAACCGCGATGGACGAGGAGGAGGTCACAAGCAGCATAATTTCAGACTCCTTCGTGAGTAGAGAGAGTGGAGAGGGAAATCCCGGAGATTTCCGCTCCGGAATCCCTGCGGACGGCATTCCGGGGTCAGACCGTCCGCACCGGAACCGGGCTGGGGGCAGGAGAAGAACCTGTCCCGCCGGGAACAGTTCCAGGGTTCAGCACAAGTTTACGCAAGGCAAAATGCTGGTGTCAACCCCGATCTGCGGTTCCGGACCCATGTCCGGGTGAGGGGAAGCTGGCGGAGCAGAGGAAATCTCCTCCGGGGCCGGGAGTACCCGATGAGCAAAAAGGCGCCATGCCCGGCACAGGAGATGGAAGCAGAGGGCACCTCTCCGGGAGACATCTCCTGCCGGGCCGGCTTACCGGAGATCCGCCCCGATGCAGAGGGGCTGAAGCCGGACCCCCTTCAGAGACCGGGGAGCATAAGCTGCTGTCCCCGTTGGCGCAGATGCTGCCGGCATGTCCCGTTACCGCCGGGATCCGGCCCGGGCACCGCCCTGAAGGGGACAGGGCCCGGGACCGGAGTACCGGGGGGGACAGAGGAGCGGGAACTGCTCCGGAGAACGCCGGAGGAGAAAAGCACCACCCCCTGCCCCCGAGGACAGGTTCAGGTATCCTCTCTGGTGGTGGCAGCCTTCTTCTTCCCCCGGGTGATCTTCGGGGGGTCCTCGGGACCGGCGTAGTCGTAGCAGTCGTACTCGCCGCAGTAGCCGCACACCCCCATGCGGGGGGAGTTGGTCACCGTGGTGACGAACTGTTCCCCGTTTTCCTCCTGGTAGGCCTCAAGACAGGCGTCGCAGAAGAAGGGGTTGTCCGTATCCGGCATGTACTGGTTGATCAGGGTGGCCGGTGCCCCGCACACCCGGCAGAAGAACTCCTCCGGGTCGTTGCGGGCCATGAGATGGACGTCCGTGAGCCCCACATCTGCAACGCGGGCCATCACAGTGATGACGCAGGTGGTGGTGGAGCCGAAATCGTAGTCGTGCTGCAGCACCTGTCCCACATGCAGTCTGTTCAGGCGCATGCCCATGGGGAGTTCCTCCCGCCCGACGTAGAAGCAGCTCAGGTGGCCGCAGCACTCCAGCCAGATGGATCGCAGGAAGGAGTCCAGGGATTCCAGGGTGTCATCTGCCCGCATCTCCAGCAGGAGCCAGTAGTTGCCGGCATACGCCCCTTCGACTTTCAGTATCATGGCCCCTCCCTTCTCCTGTTTTTCCCGGTGCGCTTTCAGAATGTGGTTCAGCATGGGCCCTTTCGTCGTCTGCCTGCCGCAGATGTAGCAGTGGCCCTTGGTGGGAGATCTTCTTGCCATACAGATTCCGCCTTTCTCAGCCCGGTCATCCGCCGGGCAGTTGCTTTCAGGGTGGTTCAGGGTCTCTCCGGGCAGCAGCGCCTGGAGATCCGGGGATTGCTGCCCGACTTTTCCAGGCGGATCCTCCATCCGCAATGGCAGAGGAGGATTCCTCTGTGTTCTGTCCCCGTCCCCGGGAGGGATTGGATCAGGTATCCGGCCGTACCTGCAGTTTCTCTGTCCCTCCGGGGTAAAGGGACGGCAGAGGGCCATCCGAATCGGTGCCTGGTCCGGTGGGATTCCCTCCAGGAGGTTCTGCCCAGGGTCCGATTGGAGAGGGCAGTTTTGTATCGGGGAGAACTGCCGGTCCAGGTTCAGGGTTGAGGCGGGGGACGCCGGGGTGGCCTGGCACTGGCGGCCGGAGAGGGCACATGGATTCTGCTTCTCTGTCGCCGGGAGGGATGGGATCCGGGGAGGAGGAAAGGATCCTCAGCCGGAGGAACAGACCGGCCTGAAGCCGGGACAGATGGTACGTAAAGAACAGGACCCGGGGGCCTGCTGCACCGGAACGTGGCCCAATCCGGCACAGCTTCGCCGGCTCCTGAAGAGGTCTGCCCCTGGCCGTGCAATCCGGCATGTGCCCGCCCTATCTCCACATCCATCCCTCTGTGCCTCCGGGGCAGACAGCGGAAGCGTGCGGGAACTGTGCCCCAGCCCCCCTTCCCGTGGTATCCGAAGGGAAGAATTCTGTTCCACCCGGCTGTCCTGAAGATGCAACCGGCAGAAACGATGTTCCCGGGGAGAAACCGGGTGGGACCGGCCTTCCCGGAAAGATCGGAGGGGGAGAGGGAACCAAAGGGGGAAGGACATTCTGACGCAGGAGCTGCCGCGGAAGGGATACGGGCGGGCAGCCGCACCGGCAGCAGGGGTACGAAGAGCGGGCTCCCGGCAGGAGCCTCTCGGCCCATGGAATTCGGAACGTACAGGCACCGGATCCCCGCGGCCGGTCATCCAGGCCCGCCGGCTGCCCCGGAGAGTCTCCCCGGATGGGC
>CAYXVN010000171.1:0-5470 GCA_964468565.1 uncultured Oscillospiraceae bacterium
TCGGCCAGGCCCTGGCCGGTGATCTCGCGGACGACCTTGATGACCTTGATCTTGGTGGCGGCATCGAATCCCACCAGAACCACGTCGAACTCGGTCTTCTCCTCCACGGCGGGAGCAGCAGCACCGGCGGCGGGAGCGGCCATGGCGGCGGCGGAGACGCCGAACTCTTCCTCCAGGGCCTTGACAAGCTCGCTGACCTCAAGAACGGTGAGGCTCTTGAACTGGTCGACCAGAGCAGTGATCTTTTCGCTAGCCATGATATGATAACCTCCTGTGTGTCGTGATAAATTGACTTTTCGTGGGGATCCCGCTTACTGGGCAGCGGGGGCCTCTTCGGCGGGCGCGCCCTGCTTCTCGGCGATGGCGGCAGAGACGGCAGCCAGCTGGGTGATGGGCATCAGCAGCATGCCCAGCAGCTGTGCCAGCAGAGCGTCCTTGGAGGGCAGCTCGGACAGGGCGTTGATGTCGTCCATGGGGAGAACCTTCCCCTCCATGAAACCGGCCTTGATGTTGAAGCGGTCGCCCATCTTCTTGGCATGCTTGCTGATGATGCTCATGGGGGCGATGGGGTCTGCGGTGGAGACAGCCAGGGAGGTGCTGCCGTTGAGCACACCGTCCAGCTCCTCCATGTCCAGGGAGTCCAGCGCGCGGCGCAGCAGGGTGTTCTTCACAACCATGTACTCCACGCCGTTCTCACGCAGCTCCTTGCGCAGGGCGGTGTCCTCCGCGACGGTGATGCCCCTGTAATCCACGAGCACGCCGGAGTGTGCGCTCTTCAGGGTTTCGGTCAGTCTGGCGACGGCGGCCTGCTTCTCGCTGAGAACCTTTGCGTTAGGCATTGTGTTGGATTCACCTCCGGAAAAATAAAAATCCTCCGCGTCAAAGGACAGGAGGACAGCACAAGGCAGAAAGGAACAAAAACCCGTTCCGTTTGTTGTGCACTCTCGGCAGGATTTACGCCAGGGGCCACCTGCTGTCTTTGAACGCAAACGGTATTATAAGGGCTGGATGGGTGGCTGTCAAGAGCTTTTTCTGGTGAAA
The DNA here is from genome assembly GCA_964468565.1 of uncultured Oscillospiraceae bacterium. GTDB lineage: Bacteria > Bacillota > Clostridia > Oscillospirales > Oscillospiraceae > Lawsonibacter. The sequence continues at coordinate 1,042 of CAYXVN010000171.1, forward strand.
TCTTAGAAATCCGACCAGGGTTCCCCGGATTTTTGGGGAGAATCTACCGAAAATGGGAATTGACAAAGGCAGTGGAATAGGATATGATATGTGGACATCATGGCGAAAGGCGATGACCGGGACAGTAGGCATGTCCGGATGTGCAGAGAGGGAGCGGCCGGTGGAAGCTCCCCTGAAGGACCTCCTGCCGAACATCACCCGCGAGCGGTCCTGCTGAACAGGCGAGGCCTCAGTAGGCTGGAACGGGCTCCCTCCGTTACAGGGAAGCGAGCGCGGGGCGGAAACCAGAATCCGCCCCGAAGATAGGTGGTACCACGGAGCAGACGGCTTCGTCCTATGGACAGGACGGGCCGCTTTTTCTTTTTAGGAGGTTTCAGTTCATGAACGGTGCGCAGGCGCTGATCCAGAGTTTGTTATGTGAGAAGGTGGAACACATCTTCGGCTACGCCGGGGCCACGATCTGTCCCATGGTGGACGTCCTGAAGGAACACCCGGAGATCGGCTATACGCTGGTGCGGACCGAGCAGAACGCGGGGCACATGGCTTCCGGGTACGCCCGCCTCAGCGGGAAGGTGGGGGTGTGCATGGTGACCTCCGGACCGGGTGCCACCAACCTGATCACCGGCATTGCCACGGCCTATATGGACTCCATCCCCATTCTGGCCATCACCGGCCAGGTTCCCAGCGGGCTTCTGGGGCGGGACATCTTCCAGGAGGTGGACATCACCGGTGCGGTGGCCCCCTTCATCAAGCACAGCTATCTGGTGAAGGATGCCAACCACATCCCCCGTGTGGTGAAGGAGGCCTTTCACATCGCCTCCACCGGCCGCCCCGGTCCTGTACTCATCGACATGCCCAGCGACATCCAGGAGCAGGAGCTCTCCCAGCCCTTTGAGTATCCGGACAAGGTGAGCATCCGGGGCTACAAGCCCAGCGTCCGGGGCAACGAACTGCAGATCAAGCGGGTCATCGAGGCCATCTCTCAGGCCAGGCAGCCTCTGATCTGTGCCGGAGGCGGCGTGGTTCTCTCCGGAGCCCGGGAGGAGCTGGTGGAGCTGGCGGAGCGCTGTCAGATCCCTGTGGTGAAGACCATGATGGGGATCTCCCTGATGCCCACGGACCACCCCCTTAACATGGGTCTTATCGGGGCCCACGGCAATGTCTGTGCCAACAAGGCTCTGGTGAAGGCGGATCTGCTGATCATGGTGGGGGCCCGGGCCGCCGACCGGGCCATCACATCCCCCATGGAGATTCAGCGGCGCATGCCCCTGATCCACATCGACGTGGACCCGGCGGAGATCGGGAAGAACATGCAGGCTCAGATCCCCCTGGTGGGGGACGTGAAGGTGATCCTGCGCCAGATGCTGGACCGGAATCCCCCCGTTACCGATTCCGCCGACTGGCGGGAGTTCCTGCGGGATTACCGCCAGGCGGAACTGTCCCGCCGCTTCCCCAGCCGGGAGGGCTATGTCTTCCCCGGAACCGTGCTGCGGAAGCTGGGCAGCAGGCTGGAGGACGATGCCATCGTCTGTGCGGACGTGGGACAGAACCAGATCTTCGCCTGCAAATATCTGCCCCAGAAGAACGGCCGTTTTCTCACCAGCGGCGGCCTGGGCACCATGGGCTATTCCATCCCCGCCGCCATCGGGGCGAAAATCGCCGCCCCCGGGCGGCAGACCATAGCCATCTGCGGAGACGGCTCCTTCCAGATGTCCATGAATGAGCTCTCCGCCATCTGTGCCGCCGGCCTGGACATCAAGATTGTGCTCTTCCGCAACCATACCCTGGGACTGGTGAACCAGATCCAGCGCAGTGCCCCCTACCACGGTCCCTTCGGCGTGGATCTGGAGGGCTCCCCCGACTTCGCCGTCATTGCCTCGGCCTATGGGGTTCCCAGCATGACCCTGTCGGACGAGGAGCAGGTGGACGCCGTGCTGGACCGCTTCCTGGCGGTTCCGGGCTGCTGTCTGCTGATCTGCGAAGTCCACCCGGATGTGAAGACCACAGATTGATAGGAGGCAGCCACTGTGAGACAGACCATTTCCGTTCTTGTGGAAAACCAGGCCGGCGTTCTGAACCGGATCACCAATCTGTTCGCCCGCCGTGCCTTCAACATTGAGTCCCTGGCTGTGGGTACCACCGACGATCCCACCATCTCCCGCATCACCATCATTGTGGACAGCGGCAACAGCGTGGTGGAACAGGTGGAGAAACAGCTGAACAAGCTGGTGGACGTGATCAAGGTCCGTACCCTGGACGAAAACAACCTGATCGGCCGGGAGCTGGTGCTGATCAAGGTCAATGCCACCAGCAAGACCCGGCAGGACATCATGACCATCTGTGATCTCATGGGAGCCAGGGTGGCGGATATCTCTCCCAGTTCTCTGACCCTGGAGCTCTCGGACACCCCGGACCGCATCCAGGTCTTCGAGGACATGCTGCGTCCCTTTTCCATCAAGGCACTGGCCCGCACCGGAGTCATTGCCCTGCAGAAGGGCAGCGGCAACATCTGAGTGGTTCCGGCCCGGATTTCCGGTCCGGGTCAGCGTTTCTCATCCAACGGCGGATGGGCAGGATCGGTCTGCGCTCCGCCGTCCCGCCAAGATTAAGGAGGGTTTTCATGAAAATCCGCGCTACCGCAGCCATCATGGAGTGCCTGCTGGAGCAGGAGGTGGACACCGTATTCGGCTACCCCGGCGGTGCCATTCTCAACGTCTACGATGAGCTGTACAACTACCGGGACAGAATCCGCCATATCCTGACCTCCCACGAGCAGGGTGCTGCCCACGCCGCGGACGGCTACGCCCGGGCCACCGGCAGGGTGGGCGTGTGCTTTGCCACCAGCGGCCCCGGTGCCACCAACCTTACCACCGGCATCGCCACCGCCTACATGGACTCCTCCCCCGTGGTCTTTCTGACCTGCAATGTGGCGGAGCCCTATCTGGGGAAGGATTCCTTCCAGGAGGTGGATATCACCGGCATTGCCATGCCCATCACCAAGGCCACCTACCTGGTCCGGGATGCGGACACCATCCCGGATGTGATGCGGGAGGCCTTTGCCGTGGCGGCCACCGGACGGCCCGGCCCGGTGCTCATCGACTTTCTGAAGAACGTCACCGCCCCCAGTGTGATGATTGACTACGAGTTTGTCCCCTGGGCCCAGAACCGCCAGCTGGGGCGGATTCAGGCCCTGGCCAATGCCCACGAGCTGAAGGCCCCGGAACCCGACCAGGATGACATCAACACCCTGGTGGAGATGATCTCCCAGTCGGAGCGGCCCCTGCTGATCTGCGGCGGCGGGGTGGTGCGGGGCAGAGCCCACAAAGAATTCCGGGAGTTTGCGGAGAAGCTGGATGCCCCGGTGGCCATTACGGTGATGGGGGGCGGGGGATTCCCCGGCAGCCATGATCTCACCACCGGCATGATCGGCATGCACGGCTCCAAGGCCTCCAATGTGGCCTGCAATGAGTGTGATCTGCTTATCGCCGTGGGGTGCCGGTTCACCGACCGGGTGGCGCTGCAGCCGGAAACCTTCGCCTGCCAGGGAAAGATCGTGCAGATCGACATCGACCGCTCGGAGATCGACAAGAACGTGCTCACCACCCACCACATTGTGGGCAATGCCAGCCGGGTGCTGCAGAAGCTGAACGAGCAGCTGGGACAGTTTGACCACACGGAGTGGAAAAACCGCATTCTCCCCCTGCGGACTCCCTCCGTGCCCCGGGAGAGCGAGAAGCTGACCCCCAAACAGGCCCTGGAGGTGATACGCCGGCTGGCACCCCAGGACAGCATGGTGGCCACCGACGTGGGGCAGCACCAGATGTGGACCATTCAGCACTTCCACTTCGACTACCCGGGACAGCTGCTGACCTCCGGCGGTTTCGGCACCATGGGCTTCGGCCTGGGAGCTGCCATCGGGGCGCAGGTGGCCTTTCCGGAGCGGCGGGTGATCCACACCACCGGTGACGGATCCTTCCGCATGAACTGCAACGAGCTGGCCACCGTGGAGCACTACCGCCTGCCCATCATCACCGTGGTCTTCAACAACGGCACCCTGGGCATGGTGCGCCAGTGGCAGCACCTGATTTATCATGAGCGCTACTCCGAGACCACCCTGGACCGGGGCCCGGACTTTGTGAAGCTGGCTGAGGCATACGGGCTCAAAGGGTATCGCGTGACCACCCAGGAGGAGATGCGGACGGCGTTCCGCAGCGCCCTGGACGCCGGGTGCGGGTGTGTGATCGACTGCGTGCTGGATATGGATGAGATGGTCCGGCCCATGGTGCCCGGCGGCGCCCATATCACGGACTTCCTGCTGCATTGAGGGGGCGGACAAGATGAAGAGGGAATTTGACAGCGCCAAACGGCCCTACACCCTGTCCATCCTGGTGCGGGACGTGCCCGGGGTGCTCAGCCAGGTGGCGAGGCT
>CAYXVN010000172.1:0-5386 GCA_964468565.1 uncultured Oscillospiraceae bacterium
TCGGGTGCGGTACTCCCGTGCGGACATCTTCGGGGTGGATCTGTTTGCCGTGGGGCTGGGAGAGGGCATTGAGGCCATGGCCGGGGATCTGTTCTCCGGACCCGGAGCGGTGCGCCCCACCCTGCACCGGTATGTCTCCGAAGCACAGGAAGTTCCGGCCGGACTCCGGCCCTGAACCTTTCACAGCAGCACCTCCCCGGTGCGGACAACCCGGCAGCCCGGGTGGACCGGTCCCCTCTCAGGACCGGTCTGCCCGGGTTTCCCTTCCGGCACAAAATCCCTGTCTTCTGCACAGAAAAAAACCGGCAGCGCCGGGCCCCGGTGGGCCTCATCCGCTGTCGGTCTTCTTCTGTCCGGTTTCCCCACATCGGGAGGGGCGTCCGGCCGGTCAGGAGAGGGGATCATCATCCTCTTCCTCTTCGTCTTCTTCATCGTCAGGCAGAAAGAGCCTTGCCCGGGCATTGCCCTGGTCTGCCGCCTTCTGAAACCACATGGTGGCCCTCTCCCGGTCTGCCTCTCCGCCGGTGCCGTTGAGATACATGAGGCCGCAGTTGAACTGGGCGGAGCTGTCCCCCTGTTCGGCGGCCTTTTCAAACCACCTGCGGGCGGCCACCGGGTCCTTTTCCGTTCCCTCTCCGAAGGAGTACATCTGGCCGCAGTAGTACTGGGAGCGGGCGTGGCCCTTCTCCGCCGCCCGGAGGAAGAGGCTGAGGGCCTTCTCCTCATCCACCGCCGTTCCCCTCCCCAGATAATACATCTGGCCGCAGTAGAACTGGGCCAGGGTGATATCCGCCTGGGAGAGGGTCTCAAACAGGTTCAGGGCACGGGTGTAGTTGTGCCTCCGGTACTCCTCCACCGCGGTGTGCAGGTCCTTTTCCCTCTGCCTGCGCCGGCTCTCCCGGGCCTCCTGCTCCCTCCGGGCCCTCTCCTCCAGGAACTCCCGGGCCTTTTCGTGGCCGGCAGCGGCCGCCTTCTCCACCCAGTACATTCCCTCCCGGATGGAGTCCTGGTCTCTCATCTGCAGATAGTGAGAGGCACACTGCCACATGGCATCCCGGTGGCCATCCCGGGCGGCGGCCAGGTAGAACCCCAGGGCCCGGAGGGGATCCTCCTCCACCCCCACTCCCCTGCGGTAGAGCTCTCCGCAGAGGAAGCGGGCAGGGTTGTACCCCTGTCCGGCAGAGCGCTCCGCCCAGTAGCGGGCCTTCGCCTGGAGCGGGGGACCTCCCTCCTCCTGGAGCATCAGCCGGGCGCACATGTACTGGGCCTCCGGATCTCCGGCCTCTGCCTCCTGCTCGTACCAGAGGATGGTGCGCATCCGCTTTTCCAGAGGGCTCCCCGTCTTCACGCACATGAAGCCGCAGTCAAAGCGGGTATCCCCGTTATTCAGGCCCGGGACGGAATACAGAGCACAGTTGGGAAGCTCCCCCGTCCGGATCCCGGCCTCCTCTTCCCCAGGTGCCTGAGGCCCCTCTTCCCGGAGAAGATCCGGACTCATGTGACAGGCATCCATGGCCTGACTCCCTCCCTTCCCATGCCGGCAGTGCCGGTGATGCGGTTCCCTGCCGGTCCGGACCATCCTGGCAAAGCTGTGTTCCCCCGGCCCCGCTCCGGACTCCCGGGGAATCCCTTCGGAGGGGGCAAAGAGAAGATGGCCGGTTCCCGGCGGAAGTGAGGGGCAGACCCTCAACGCTTCTTCTTCCTCTTTGCCTTCTTCCGCTTTTTCACGTTGCCCTTCCCGTGGCGGGGGAAGCCACCGGAGGATCCCTTTCCGCCTGGCGTCTCCTCAAACGGATCCAGATCCCCTCTGGACACATGGACGGCAAAGAGAGAGCGCACCCGGGGCTGAAAATCCGGGTCATCCCTGATCCGTTTAAAGGAGTCTTCCACCGGATCCGGGGTGGAGAGGGGCAGGGTGAAGGTCATTGCCCTGTAGCGCTGGGGATGCATCATCTTCCGCACCCAGCACTCATAATACCAGTTTCCGTTGGCCTCGTCCCGGGTGTACTCCACCTTGAACTGAATGTCAAAATTCCCCGGCACCCCCACGGCCCTGCAGGGGAGAATCCAGCCGTAATTCTCCATGGGGATCAGGGGCGCCTCGGTGATAGGCACATCCGGGTCACATTGAGGCGGAGGGGAGAGGGGCAGCACCTGGGACAGGAGAGCCGGTTCCGGCTCCTGCAGCTTGGGGATCAGGGCATGGATCTTGTCCAGACACTCCCGGTCGGTGGCCAGGTGCTGGATCATCCGGTCCTCCACCACCTGCAGAATGGGATGGGCAGGCATGTTGGAACTGATCAGGAAGTACAGGTTGTCTCCCCGGGCCCGGCGCACCCAGGCGTTGCACACGTAAAAGAGGGGAGGGAGCTCTTCGGGCAGTTCCTCGTCCTCTCCGTACTCCACCGTGTACTCAATGGGGAAATTCTCGGTGGCCCCGAACTGCCGGGAGGAGACCATAAAGCGAATCTGCCGCATCATGGACAGCTCCACATCGAATTCCTTGCCGTTCACCGCCATCCACCCTTTCCGCTGAAAGTCCACGTTCCCGGGATCCCCGGGATCCGCAACTGTTTCCACGGCAGTATAACACATCATTCCCCGGCCGTCAACCGGCAGGGAAACCCCGACGGCCGCCGGAACGGCCCCGGGAAACCCGACCCGCAGGAGCCAAAGCCCCCCGGGTGTCTGACCCCGAAAGGCGCCGGAGGGGGAGGTCCGGAAGTGAAATCCCCCAGGGGGCGGCGCTGCAGGTCAGGCACTCCGGAGGGCATGGAGCACACCTCAGGGGGCACCGGATTTCCGGGAACGGGGTCTCATGAGGCGGAAGCCCTGCGGCTTCGCTCCGCCTGGGCCGCATCCAGCAGGCTGCGGAACTGCTCCTCCTGAAGGGGGATGTCCCAGCGCTGAAGCTCCCCCTCCGGGGCACTGCCCAGGGTCCGGCAGATGGAGATGCCGGTGCGGCAGGCGTCCATGGCGGAGTCCAGGGCCTCCTCCTTCAGCTTGCGCACCCGGTCGGACTCCAGCACGTCCGGATCCGGCAGCACCAGATTGAGGGCTGCCGTCACCGCCGGGCTGCCCGGATCCGGCTGGACACCCTCCCGGAACCGGGTGCACTCCCGGGCCCAGATCTCCTTGCCGGTCTCCAGGCGCTTGCGCAGCACCTCCTCCTGCCATCTCCCCACCGTGCGGCTCATGAGGCGCACAGCGGCGGCGTCCTGCCGGTCCAGCTTGGGCCGCAGGGAGATCCGCCGCTCCAGCAGCTTCTCCCGCCGGTCCTCCAGGGTCTTCAGGTAGCCCGCATACTGCTTCCAGCGCTCCGGCTCCCGGGGGAGCCGTTCCAGTTCTGCGGCCCAGAGGCAGAGCACTTCCATGGATGTCACGTGCTCCAGCATGGAGCAGCTCAGTTCGTACCACATGTAGGGCGCCTGTTTCAGAAAGCGGACCAGGTCCTCCTGGATCTCCAGAATCATGGTCAGGGACACGGAGAAGGGGTCCCGGCCCAGGGTGCCCTCCATGTCCTCCTCCACGGTGAGGGGGAGGGAGACCACCCGCACCAGAGCCCGGTAGATATATCCCATATACTGATCCGGAAATTTCCGCACTGCCCCTTCGCAGATGCGGTCCGCCTCGGGAAAGTCCCCCTCCTTCAGTCTGGTCTGAATCTCCGTCCCGGCACTGTCCCAGGGATAGCGCTTCAGGGTATCATAGGCCATGCGGACCATCTCATCTCCCACAATGCGCCAGAGGGGGTGGACCGTCCCGCAGGCGGGGCAGACCCAGCCCTCCGGCTGCCGGGAAAACTCGGCCAGCTTATGGCAGTGGATGCATGCATGTTTCAAATTGCTCTCCTCCTCTCTGCACATGCTCGTCCTCTTCCCCTATTATACCCGCTGGCCGGGAGTGCCGCAAGATGCTTTCCGCACACCGTCTCCCATGGAGAGAAACTGCCCTCCGGAATTTCCGCCAGCTCCCGGATTCCTCCCCTGGAACAGCCACCCCCGGACCTCCTCCCGCTCCCATCCGGGGTGGCCCTCCTGAGCCGGGGCATCCCGGATCTGCCCGGAGCCGGCCGGCGCCGGGGTCAGGGGGACAGGAGTTTCCCGGGAGGGGTTCCTCTCCCCCGGGGGACTGGCCCTGGAAGCCGGACAGAGCCCAGGTCCCGGTGCCGAAGCGGACTCTGTGACGGTCTGGGGGGTCAGCGCCATCCCATTCCCACGTCTCAGCTTCGCCCCAGCCGGCAGGTGTCCGCCTTCTCCGGATCCTCCCCCACAGCACTCCCCCTTCCGTGCCCAGGCCTGCCGGTCCGGTGTGAAATCCCCCAGGTTGGGGCAGCCCTCACTTCCGGTCCGCCTCTTCTTTGTCCAGCATGTCCCAGGCTCCCAGCAGGTACATGGCCCCCAGGGCCCGGTCGTAGAGACCGTAGCCCGGGCGGACGGTGCCGGGGCCCTCGTCCCACAGGTGGCGGCCGTGGTCCGGGCGGATGTAGCCCTCATAGCCGCAGTCATGGAGGGCCTTGAGAATGTCCAGAATGCCCGTGTCCCCGCAGCAGTCCCGGTGGGCCGCCTCGCTGAAGTCCCCGTTGGGGAAGTGCTTCACGTTGCGGATGTGGGCGAAGGCGATGCGGTCGCAGTGGGCCCTGGCGATGTCCGCCACCCGGTTGCGGGGATCCGCGCTCAGACTGCCGGAGCACAGGGTGAGGCAGCTGCAGGGATCGTCCACCATGGCCAGGAAGCGGTCAATGGCCTCGGCATTCACCAGCAGCCGGGGCAGGCCGAAGATGTCCCAGGGGGGATCGTCCATGTGGATGGCCATCCTGATCCCGCATTCACGGCACACGGGCATCAGAGCCTCCAGGAAGTACTTCAGGTTGTCCCTCAGTTTCTCCCGGGTGACCCCGGCGTAGGCCTGGAAGAGCTCATCCAGCCTGGCCATGCGCTCCGGCTCCCAGCCGGGGAAGGTCATGTGGTACTTCTCCGTGAAGGACAGGATGTACTCCGCCATGGACCTGTAGTCCTCCCGGATCATGTCCTTCTGGTAGTACAGGGCGGTGGAGCCGTCTCCCACCGGGTGGAACAGATCCGTCCGGGTCCAGTCGAAGACGGGCATGAAGTTGTAGCAGATCACTTTGACCCCGAAGGGGGCCAGGTTGCGGATGGTCTGGATGTAGGCCTGGATGTACCGGTCCCGGCTGGGCAGCCCGATCTTGATGTCGTCGTGGACGTTCACCGACTCCACCACGTCCATGTTGAAGCCGTAGGGCTCCAGCTGGCTGCGGACGGCGGCGATCTCCTCTGTGGGCCACACCTCTCCCGGGAGTCTGCTGTGGAGGGCCCAGACGATGGTGGAGATGCCGGGGATCTGGCGGATCATGGAGAGGGTGATG
>CAYXVN010000173.1:0-5385 GCA_964468565.1 uncultured Oscillospiraceae bacterium
AAATGCGAACCTGAGAGTCTCACGCTGCCTGCTTCCGGAGGGACTCTGCCGGGGGACAGGTCCCCGAACCGGTCTGGCAGGATGGGGTTCTGGCTCCACCCGCCCCCGGCAGGAAGGCCGGAGATTGCTGCGACCCGGATCTTGGGCCGCCTCCCGGGAGGGATAGCACCTGCTCTGCCACTCCCGGAGGGGGTATCAGAAGAGGACAGGCCCGGGGAGTCCGGATCCGGGCATCCCCATGGTCCCAAATACAGAGGAACGCCGGATGGTGCCTTGATCCGGAACGCGGGCTGCCTGCCGGGAGACACGGTACCCGCGCTCCGAGGGAAATGGTCCTGGCAGACCGCTCACCGGCCTAGTGGGCGGGCCTTTGGTTCCGGGCAGGGGCAGACGTGGGCATTTCAGGAGTCCGCGCTCTGCATGCCCCCGGAAGGGCAACCGGCCTGTCGGTTCCGGACTTCGGAGGGGGCCAGTGGGCCGGAGCAGAGTTCTCTGCGAAACAGAGGGCACTCCGGCAAGACTGCTTTGAGGCCTGCTCTGCCACTCCCGGAGGGGGTATCAGAAGAGGACAGGCCCGGGGAGTCCGGATCCGGGCATCCCCATGTTCCCGGATGCCAGGGAACGCAGGATGACAACCGGATCCGGAGCGTGGGCTGCCTGCAGGGAAACACAGCACCCGCTCTCCAAAGGAGATGGGTCTCGCAGCCCGCTCACCGGCCAGGTGGTCAGGTATTTTACTCCGGGCAGGGACAGGCGTGGGCATTTCAGGAGTCCGCGCTCTGATGTCCCGGAAGGGCGATGGGCCTGTGGGTTTCAAAGTCCCGGAAGGGCGACCGGCCTGCCGGTTTCAAATCCTGGGCTGGACCGGCAGAGGGGGAGAGCCCTCCGGGAGACAGCGGGTACCCCGGCAGGACTGCCGGGAGCCTACTCCACCTCGCAGACCACCCCGTTGATCTCCACCCCGCTGTCCGCCGGGATGAGGATGTACTTGCGCCCGTCCAGCACCCGGGTGGTGACCAGGTGGCTCTGGGAGGGGGTCACGGTGATGGTGATGTTGGGGGTGGAGACCCGGAAGCGGCTGCTGTCGATGAGATTGGCAGGGCTCAGGGGGGTGTCCTCCCCGAAGGAATCCGCCAGGGAGGTGCGGAAGGCGCTGACCTGCTCCGGGGAGAGGCCGCTGCTGGAGAGCATGTCCTCCACCTCCCCGGGGGTGACGGTGAGGGGCTCCGGATCCCGGCTCTCCCGGTGCTGGACGATGCGCTCCCGCAGCTGCTCGTGGACCGCCTGCACCACCTGGAAGGGGCACTCGTCCTCCATGGCGTTCTGGAGGGCGCTGCTGAAGGCCTCTTTCTGGGCCGGGGCGGAGAGGAGGGGACCGGTGTGGAAGACGGCGTCCAGGAAGGGCTGGTAGGTGTTCTCCGGCTTGCGGATGTAATAGAGGGCGCTGTACAGGTTGGCCGCCCGGTCGTCGAAGGCGGGGAAGAGGAAGCCCAGTTCCGGCGGCGCCACGATCTGGCCGTTGGTGGCGGTGTGAAACTCGTTGCGGCTGGGGGAGTAGCTCAGTTCCGGTTTGCCGTCCTTCACGGGACAGATGGAGCAGACCAGGTAGGAGAAGACATTGTCCGAGTCATCTTCCAGATCCCAGTCATCCTTCCCCCTGTGGGGCACGTCGTAGGAATCGTGGGCCAGCAGGATCAGGTAGTTGCAGTCCATGTCCAAGACGTCAATGATCTTCCGGCAGAAGGCCTCCCGGGAGGAGACGTCCTGGAGGGCGGTGCGCCGCAGGGTGGAGAGCAGGGCGTGCTCCTCCCCCTCCGCCACCTGGCGGGTGGTGAAGGAGATGTCCAGCAGGTTGCGGCCCAGGGTGCCGGTGAGGACCCGGCGCAGCAGGCCCAGGAACTGCTCGGACTCCTGGCCGGTGAGCATGGCCAGGGAGGCGTCCACCGGGGCAATGATCTCCTTGGCGGTGTTGACATAGCAGCCGTAGATGTGGGTGATGGCACTCCGGTCCGGCCGGAAGCGCCGGCGCAGTTCGGCCAGTTCTTTCTGGTTCATGGTAGAGAGGTTCCTCGCTTTTGTATGGTGTGGGGCGTCTCTCCCGGGAATACGGCCCGGAGAGAAAAGATCAGTAGGGGTAGCGGGCCAGCACCTGGGCCAGATAGCCGTCCACCGGGGCGGTCTGCCGCAGGGTCCGGATCACCTCCCGCACCTTGGTCTCCCCTCCGTTGTAGGAGGCCAGCTTGCGCAGGGTGTTCATCAGGGTACGGCAGTCCTTGGTGGAGGTGAGGTGTCTGCCCAGGTCAATGGCCAGTTCGGCGTAGAGGTTGCGCACATTGGAGGCGCTCCACTGCTCCAGGATGGGGGCGCAGCGGTTCAGGTCCTGAAGGCTGCCCCGCTTCTCCAGTTCGGCGTAGAGCTCCGGCAGCCGGGCGTCCAGCATCAGGAGATCCAGGCGGACGCTGTCCCAGGCGGGGTCCTGGAGCAGCTGGGTCACCACGGCGGACCAGTCCTCTTTGGACAGGATGTCCCGCAGAGTGGAGGCCATGGCCCGGCTGTTCACCGGGAAGGTGAACAGGCGCACCAGGTCCTCCCGGGAGACGGCCCCCTCCTGGTAGACCCGGGTGAGGAAGCGCCGGCACTGGGAGAGGACGGTCTGGGCGCTGGAGGTGGTCTCCCGGCACAGCCGCAGCAGGGTGAGCCCGTCCTGGGTGCGGTCCGGCTCCAGATTCATGATGGCCACGCTGCAGTGGAGGGCCCAGCCGGGCAGCTGGCGGAAGAGGGCACAGGTCTGCTGCCAGCTCCAGTGGAGAGAGCGGATCATGCGCAGCATGGCGGGCAGCAGCCGGGCCCCGTCCGCCAGTTCGTTCCCCTGGCGGAAGATGGGCGGGGCCAGGGAGGTGAGGGTGAAGCGCACCTGCTCCGGCTCCCAGTCGGGGTCAAAGAGGAGGGTGCGCACCGCGAAAGAGCGGGTGGCGTACTGGGAGAACCACTGGTACATCTTGTCCCGCTCCTGGGGAGTGGCCTGCCGCTTCAGCTGCATCCACAGCTCCGAGCAGTGGACCTGCAGATCCGACAGCTCCATCTCCCGGGTGAGCACCGTCTCCAGGGTGATGCAGATGACCTGGAAGGCGTCCAGGTTCTGGCCCCGGCTGATCTGGGGGAGGACGGTGGCCTCCAGCAGGGAGAGGATGGTCTCGGACAGCACCTTCTCCGAGCGGCGGCCCGGCCGGGAGGCCCAGGTGTCGATAGCCTGGTAGATCTCCTTGCGCCGGCGCACCGCGTAGTCCGCCCAGCGGCGGGTGCTCTCCGGATTCCAGTTCACCCGGCGGATCTTCCACCACTGGTCCCGGGCATCCGGCAGCCGCACCGGCTCCCCGGTGCGGTCCTCCAGAGCCAGGAGGGCGGTGACCATGTGACAGCAGGGGGAGCCGTCATCCGCAAAGAGACAGGAGCAGCCCAGTTTGCGGACACTGCCGTCCTCATTCAGGGAGATGGCCACAAAGCAGTCCTCCCGGTCGTCCACGATGGCGGCCACGGTGTCCTGGTTCACGTCAAGGCGGCGTACCCGCTTCTCCTGCCACAGCCTGCGGCCCCGGCTGAAGATCCAGGGGGTAAAGCAGCTGCTCCACTTCGGTTCCATGGCACTCACCTCTTCTGGTTTCTGGTTCATGGGATTTCCTCCCGCCGGCTGTCTCCGGAAGGGGGTGATTTCTGCCCCGCCGGAAGCAGGGGGGCGGTCTCCCCGTCTGGTCCAGGACCCCGGCCCTGAGGCGGCGCCTGGGGCAATGCCGGCCATCCCGCCGGTCCCGGCAGACCTGCCCCAGGGGTTGAAGCCTCTTGCGGGCAGGCACAGGGAACAGAGGGGCCGGTCTCCTTCGGGGGAGGCACGGGAAAGGTAAGGTCCCGGCCGGCAGAGTGTTCCCTCTCCACCCCCGGAGGGGGGAGCCCTCCGGACACCCTCCGGGGACAGGAAGCTTCAGCCAGGGGAGATCCGGGCGTTCTCCGGACTCCGGCCCGGGGGGCGGGATCTTCCTCCGGGACGATCTCCCCAGGGGGTAGAGGGGCCCGCCCGGCCCTTCCGGCTCAGGGACTTTTTCCCGGAGGGTCCGGGGGAAGAGGGCCTGAGGGGCGCCGGCAGGGTCGTACGCATGCAAGTGTACCACAGATTGCCCCCGGTGGGAAGATCCTTTTGCGGGAACGGGGGAAAAAGGTGCCGAAGTGTCTCCCGGCCAAAAAAAGCCCCCGGGAGGGGAAAATTCCCCTTGACAATTGCGGGGGCATCGCTATAATGGAAAGGCGCGTTTTGACACGACGCCATCCTTGCTCCCGGCACCGTCCGGGGGCCATATGTCCGCAAGGAGGTGCAACCAATGGCAAAAATCTCCGGCAACTATGAGGCAGTCTATGTCCTCAAGCCCGACCTGACCGAGGAGCAGATCGAAGCCCAGGTCAACCGCTTCAAGAACGTGGTGGAGGCCAACGGCACGGTGACCGAGGTGGATCAGTGGGGGAAGCGCCGTCTGGCCTATCCCATCCAGGATCTGAACGAGGGGTACTACGTCCTGATGACCTTCACCGCCGCTCCCGGCATTCCCCAGGAACTGGACCGTATCTTCCGGATCTCCGATCTGGTGATGCGCTCCATCATTGTCAGCAAGGATCAGTAAGGAGGGAAACGGCATGCTGAATCACATTGTTATCATGGGGCGACTGGCCCGTGATCCTGAGCTGCGGCACACCACCAACAACACCCCTGTGGCGTCCTTCCGCCTGGCGGTGGACCGGGACTTCCGGGACAAGGCCACCGGCGAGCGGATGACCGACTGGATCGACGTGGTGGCCTGGCGCAGCACCGCCGAGTTCGTTTCCCACTACTTCACCAAGGGTCGCATGGCAGTGGTGGAAGGCAGACTCCAGGTGCGCAGCTGGACCGACAAGAACGGCCAGCCCCGTACCACCGCGGAAGTGGTGGCGGATAACGTCTACTTCGGGGACTCCCGGCGGGAAGGGGACAGCGCCGGCGGCACCTACATCCCCTCCGGGACCTCTGCCATCCCCGGCGGTGCGGTGACCCCCTCCGCTCCCCCGCTGACGCCCTATTCCACCACGGTGGAGCCCAGCCAGTTCTCCGAGCTCACCGAAGACGACGGCGAACTGCCGTTCTGACCATTCCGGTCGTAAAGGAGGTTTTCATCCATGCCTATGGATCGTGATAACCGGGCCCCCCGCGGCCGCAAGCGCCGCAAGGTCTGTGCGTTCTGCGTCGACAAGATCGAGCAGATTGACTACAAGGACGCAGCCAAACTGCGCCGGTTTACGTCCGAGCGGGCCAAGATCCTGCCCCGCCGCACCACCGGCACCTGCGCCATGCACCAGCGCCAGCTG
>CAYXVN010000174.1:0-5332 GCA_964468565.1 uncultured Oscillospiraceae bacterium
AGTGTGACAGGAGTTCAGCAGGCGGATCCGCCCTGCTGCCCGGCAATCTCCTCCTGGGGTCCGGCGCCTGTGTCAACCTGGGCAGGCGGATCTGCAGATGGTCTGTGGCTGATGTACTTGAGGAGGACATCCTCATCTCCGGGCCCCCAGCAGCCGGACTCTGAAACTCCGGATATTCCCCCCGGCAGGCGGGGTGGAAGACGCCCCTGTGATCTCCCGGATGTGCGGGTCGGGGGTTTCACCAGAGAGAGTCTGCTCTTCAGCCTCAACGGCTGCATTCTGGCGTCTCCCCGTCCCATCCTGCAGCACCCTGGAGTCCCTCCTCCCGGCGGATCCGGAGAGGGACATGGTGTTTCCGGACTCCCCCCTCCGTCTCCCCTGCAGGAAAATCGGGGCTTGCAATGGGGGACGGTAACATGTACAATTAAATCTCCAAGGGAAAACAGCTGAAGGGAGGCAGCATGGATGAATGGAAACGGTGATCCGGAACTGCTGATCTGGGTGGATGAGCAGGGACGGGAGATCGGGAGGGGAGAGAAGCTGGAGACCCACCGTCTGGGGCAGCTCCACCTGGCCTTCTCCCTCTTCCTCTGGGACCCGGAGAGGAAACAGCTGCTGCTGCAGAAGCGGGCCCAGGACAAATATCACTCCGGTGGCTGCTGGAGCAACTCCTGCTGCTCCCATCCCCGGGCGGGGGAGACCCTGTCCCAGGCGGTGAGCCGCTGCCTGTGGGAGGAGCTGGGCATCCAGGCCACCTTTCCGGAGGAGATCTCCACCGGCGGTGCCCCGGAGCCGGGCAGGCTGTGGAGCGCCGGCACCTTTGTCTACCGGGCCGCACTGGGAGACCTGACGGAACATGAACTGGACCGGGTTCTCATCCTGCTGGGCAGCGCCCGGGACCCGGTGCCCTTTCGCACTGAAGAGGTGGCCCAGGTGCAGTGGATCTCCCCGGAGGATCTGGAGCCCTGGCTGGAACGGGAGCCGGAGGCCTTCTCCGCCTGGTTTCCCCATGCCTACCGCCTCTTCCGCCACGGGATAAGCCGGACTTCCGCCCCGCAGATGCTGTAACTCTCCGGCAGGAGAGGCTGGAGCATTCCGGGAGAGGTTTCCCGGGCCGGCGGGTGTCCCCGGGAGAGGTTTTTGCCGGAGAGGACTGTGACAACGGGGGGAAGCATGGCGGGAAGGCGGTGCAGTGGCGCCGCTGCTGCCTTCCGGGCTCCGGGTGGGGCTGCTGCCCATGGGAGCTGCCGGCCCCGCCGGATCCGGAGAGAAAAGATGCACCCTTATTTCCGGGAAAGGAGATTTTGATGGACGAAATTACGCAAGCGCGTCTTCAGGAGGAGGCGGAGGGGTCAGACCCGGAGACCTGTCGGAATACCGGTGCCTCCCATGCGGACCTGGGAGAGGATGAGGAGGCACTGCTCTTCTTCCGCTCTTCCGCCAGGCGGGGATATGCTCCCGCCATGTACGACCTGGGCAGTTTCCTCTGCCAGGGCCGGGGATGTGAGAAAAACAGCCAGGAGGGGGTCCGCTGGCTGAGAAGGGCCGCAGAGGAGGGAATTGCCTCTGCCCAGTACAGCCTGGGGGAGTGTCTGCAGCGGGGAGACGGCACTCCCGTGGACCGGAGAGAGGCCTTTCACTGGTACTACCTGGCTGCGGAACATGGGGACCCCCAGGCCCAGCGGGCCACGGCTCTCTGCTACGCAAAGGGCTACGGGGTAAGGCGCAGCATGGCCCAGGCGGCCTTCTGGTATCAGCAGAACGCTGAGGCGGGGGACCCGGACGGCATGTTCAGCTGGGCCTCCTGCCTGGACCATGGCTACGGCGTGTCCCGGAATTTCCCGGAGGCTGTGCGCTGGTACCGGGCCGCAGCGGAGGCGGGCAACCTGAAGGGGCAGATCACCCTGGCCCAGTGCCTCCAGGGGGGCATCGGGGTGAAGAGGAATCCCAAGGAGGCGGTTCACTGGTATACCGTCGCCGCCGGACAGGGCAGCCCGGACGCCATGTACCTGCTTGCCACCTGCCTGGAGCAGGGCGAGGGCATTGACCAGGATATGGAGAAGGCGGAGCAGCTGTACCGGGAGGCGGCCGGACTGGGCCAGAAGGACGCCATCCGCATGCTGAAAAGGCGGGGCATCCCTCTTCAGTGAGCAGCCCTCCCCCCGGCAGGGACGTGGAAAGGAGCATCCTATGAACAGCAATACACGGAAAAAACTGACCACCCGGGCGAAGATGGAAAATCCAAGAGACTGCTTTGATATCGGGCAGGAGCTCATGGAGATGGAGGAATGGGAGAAGGCTTACATCTTCATTCGCGTTGCCGCTGAGCGGGGATATGTCCCGGCCATGAGTGGGATGTTCTCCCTTCTCCAGACCGGATTAGGATGCCGGGAGGACCATGAGCAGGCAGTGTACTGGGCCAGGAAAGCAGCGGAAGGAGGCGACCCGGACAGCTGCTATAATCTGGCGGTTTGCCTGTACAATGGGTATGGAACGGCTCAGAACACTGAGGAGGCATTTCACTGGTTGCAGAAGGGAGCGGACCAGGGCAATTTCAGGTGTGAGTGTCTGCTGGGAGAGTTTCTGCAGGAGGGTACCGGCTGCGAGAAGGACCCGGCTCAGGCTGCCTCCCTGTTTCGCAGGTCAGCCGAACAGGGATTTGCGGATGCCCAGTACCAGCTGGCCTTTGCGCTGGCAAACGGCCTGGGCGTACCCCAGGATGATAACGAGGCCGTGTACTGGTACCGCAGGGCTGCGGAGCAGGGAGACCTGGATGCGCAGTTCAAGGTGGCCGTGTATTATGACAATGGTATCGGAGTGAAGAAGGACAGAGCCGAGGCAGCCAGGTGGTACCGGAAGGCCGCCGCACGGGGAAAGACCGAAGCCATGATCTGCCTGGGGATCATTCTGGGCAATGGAAGCGGGGTGCCCAGAGACGTGAAGGAGGCAGCCCGCTGGTTCCGGGAAGCTGCCAAAGCAGGAGATGCGGACGGCATGTACTTTTATGCCAGCTGCCTGGACCGTGGCATTGGAGTGCGAAAGGACAGCAAAAAGGCCCTGCAGCTGCTCCGGGAGGCGGCCAGACTGGGTCAGAAGGAAGCCGTCCGCCTGCTGGAGGAGCACGACGCTTTATTCCAGTGAGCAGCCTTCTTCCCTGCAGGACGGGGGGACGTGGAAAGGAGCATTCTGATGAACAGAACCACACGCAGAAAACTGATCACCAGGGCAAAGATGGAAAATCCGAGAGACTGCTATGACATCGGGGAGCAGCTGATTGAGAGCCAGGAATGGGAGGAGGGGTACATTTTCATCCGCGTTGCCGCTGAGCGGGGATATGTTCCGGCCATGGACAGGATGTACTACCTTCATATGACCGGATTGGGATGCGAGGAGGACCATGGGGAGGCGGTGGTCTGGGCCAGGAAAGCAGCGGAGGCGGGCGAGTGGGATGACTGCTATTATCTGGCGGTAGCCCTGCACACGGGGGATGGAACGGCTCAGAACAATGAGGAGGCATTCCTCTGGGCGCAGATGGGGGCGGATCAGGGCAATGCCAGATGTCAGTGGCTGGAAGGGGACTTCCTGCTGTACGGCATTGGCTGCCGCAAGGACCCGGTTAAGGCTGTCCCCTGGTTTCGCAGGTCAGCCGATCAGGGATATGCCCCTGCCCAGTTCGATCTTGGCTTTGCGCTGGATAACGGCGAAGGTGTCGCAAAAAATGCTGAGGAGGCTGTATACTGGTTCCGCAAGGCTGCGGAACAGGGACACGCGGATGCGCAGCTCCACCTGGGTCTGTGTTTCCATAGAGGAAGCGGGGTGGAGCAGGACTGTGCCGAGGCGGTCAGGCTGTACCGGAAATCTGCCGGGCAGGGAAATGCCAATGCCATGTTGTGCCTGGCGATATGTCTGGAAGATGGGGACGGTGTGCCCAAAGATCTGAAGGAGGCAGCCCACTGGTATCGGGAAGCTGCCAGAGCAGGACAGGAGGACGGCATGTTCTATTATGCCAGGTGCCTGGAATATGGCAGGGGAGTGCCCCGGGACATGAAAAAGGCCATGCAGCTCTACCGCGCGGCGGCAAAACGGGGGAGCGAATTTGCCGCAGAGCGCCTTGAGGATGGGATATGACCTATTCTGTGGCATCCTGAGAACGGGGAATCCCTTCTGCCTCCGTCATGACCCGCCGGGAGGGCCCGGTGGTGCAGCGCCTGTCCAGGGGCAGTGCCGGAAGAACTGCCGGAGATCCATTCTTTCCGGGCCGGATGGGCAGCTGATCTCATCTTTGCCGGGATCCGCCACCGGGCCCAGCTGCCCGGAGGGTGACCGGTGGCGGGAGGCGAGGACGGAGACCGGGAGATCCGCGGGGGAAACTGTGGACCTCCCCGTCAGGACGGGGGGGAAGTGTAAAGGAGCATTCTGATGAACAGAACCACACGCAGAAAACTGATCACCAGGGCAAAGATGGAAAATCCGAGAGACTGCTTTGACATCGGGGAGCAGCTGATTGAGATGAAGGAATGGGAGGCGGCGTATATTTTCTTACGTGTTGCCGCTGAGCGGGGATATGTTTCTGCCATGGACAGGGTGTGCTGCCTTCTGCTGACCGGATTGGGATGCGAGGAGGACCATGCGGAGGCGATGGTCTGGGCCAGGAAAGCAGCGGAGGCGGGCGAGGGGAATGACTGCTTTTATCTGGCGGATGCCCTGCACACGGGGGATGGAACGGCTCAGGACGATGAGGAGGCATTCCTCTGGGCGCAGAGGGGGGCGGACCTGGGCAATGCCGGTTGTCAGTGGCTGGTGGGAACCTTCCTGCAGGACGGCACTGGCTGCCCCAAGGACCCGGTTCAGGCTGTCTCCTGGTTCCGCAGGTCGGCCGATCAGGGCGAAGCCCCTGCCCAGTTCTATCTTGGTCTTGCTCTGTTCAACGGCGAAGGTGTCACAGAAAATGCTGAGGAGGCTGTATACTGGTTCCGCAAGGCTGCGGAACAGGGAGACTCGGATGCGCAGGTCCACCTGGGTCTGTGCTTACAGAATGGGAGCGGGGTGGAGCAGGACTCTGCCGAGGCAGTCAGGCTGTACCGGAAATCTGCCGGGCAGGGAAATGCCAATGGCATGTTGTGCCTGGCGATGTGTCTGGAAGAAGGGGACGGTGTGCCCGAAGATCTGAAGGAGGCAGCCCATTGGTACCGGAAAGCTGCCAGAGCAGGACAGGAGGACGGCATGTACCATTATGCCCGATGCCTGGAATATGGCATGGGAGTGCCCCGGGACATGAAAAAGGCCATGCAGCTCTACCGCGCGGCGGCAAAACGGGGGAGCGAATTTGCCG
>CAYXVN010000175.1:0-5267 GCA_964468565.1 uncultured Oscillospiraceae bacterium
TCCCCGGGAGTGGATGACCTTGAGGGTCTCCAGACGGATGGTTTCCGCCAGAACCTTGAGCTCCTTCTCATTCATTTTCATACATACAGGCGCATGGAAACCACCCGGTCACCCCGGGTGGGGGAAATGCGCCCAGCACCTCCTTATTCTTACGCATTTGGGTCAGGAGACTGAACCGGAATCCGGTCTCCCGGTCAAAGGACCCATCGGACCTCCCCGACGGGGCCGCAGTCTGGCTGCCGGTTTTCTGCTCCAGGCTCACAGAGTTCCTGAGAACCGGAGCGGAACTCTGCTGCCGGTACGGGGTGAACCGCTCTGCCCACCCTGGACTCCCGGCGCGGATGGATCACCTGCCGGCAGCAATCCTGGGGAGCGTAGACCCTCCATAGGGCATGGCCAGTACAGTGGCCTCCGGTCCCATTTTCTCAAAGGCCCGGTCCAGGGCTTCCTGGACCGTGGGCTGAGGAGTCAGAAAGATGGAGCGCACAAAGTCAGGATCCAGTTCGGATACCAGGTAGATGTCCGCCTTCTCCAGGGTCATGGCAATGGCAGCTGCTTTGTGGCCTCCCAGCTGGAAGTCCACACCGATGCGCTCAATCATGGAGCGGGGAGAGGGAGAGGTGGTCATCCACTCCTGGAACACCCGCTCCCCCAGCCCCTCCCGGCAGGACCCGATGAGAACGATGACTCCCCCCCTGCGCACCGCATGGCGGGCATTGTCCAGCGCCTTCTGGGTCTGATACAGATTCAGGTCCTTGGGGGCTCCGCCCTGACTCACCAGGACGATATCTGCCTCACAGGGCAGTTCCTTGAGATAGAGTCTGTCCAGATATCTGCACCCCTCCCGGTGGGCCTTCACCGGATGGCCTGCCACAGCCCGCAGAATCTCCTTGTGCTCGCTGAGCACCACATTGACGATGTAGTCGATGCCGCAGATGGCGCCGGCCTCCTCAATGTCCTCCCGGATGGGGTTGCCCTCCAGAGCCCCGGCCCTGGCCTCATCCCGCACCATCATGGAGTGATTGGCCTGAATGGCCGCCCGGGTAGAGACACCGGGCATGATGGCCTTGGCTCCTCCGGAATAACCGGCAAAGTAGTGAAACTCGATGTTTCCCAGACAGATGCGGCGGTCTGCCTCCGCCACCACCCGGGTCACGTCCACCGGCGTGCCTCTGGAAGTGACACCCATATGCACGCAGTCCTGGGGATCACAGTCCACGCAGGCAATCTCCTTCCACGCCCTCTCCCCTGCCAGCTTCCGGCGCTCCTCCTCCGTGTGGTGCCGGTGACTGCCCAGAGCGAACACCAGGGTAATGTCACCGGGAGATACCCCGGCGGCATAGAGTTCGTCCAGCACAGCGGGCATCACCTTATAAGTAGGCATGGGACGGGTGATGTCACTGGTGACAATGGCGATCTTCTCGCCGGGCCGAACAACCTCCCGGAGCCTGGGGGCCCCGATGGGGGCCTCCAGGGCGCGGCGTACTTCCGCTTCTCCGGTCAGGCCGGGTTCAGCCTCACTGGCATGGAGCACGCCCATCAGATTTCCGTCGGGAACCTGACAGGTCTGCACCCCGGTTCCGAAGCCGAACGTAAGCTCCATGTCAGTTCTCCTTGTGTCCGGCACCGAAGCGGAGGGCCCGGACCACCGGCAGTTCCTCTCCGCTGAGGAAGCGGATCAGGGCACCGCCGCCGGTGCAGATGTAGCCCATCCGGTCGGTGAGACCGTATTTCTCAGTGGCGGTGATGCTGTCGCCGCCGCCCAGAACGGTGTAGCCCTCCGTGTCCGCCAGGGCCTGCCAGATCTCCCTGGTGCCGTACTCGCTGGGGGCCTGCTCGAATACCCCCATGGGTCCGTTGACAAAGACGGTCTTTGCCCCCAGAATGGCCTCCCGGTAGGCGGCAGCGGTCATCGCCCCGATGTCCACAGCCCCGATGTCCCCGGGAATGGAACCCAGTGGGGCCTCGTGCCGCTCCTCTCCGGTCACCCAGGCCAGATCCTGGGGCAGGATGATGCGGTCGGGGTACTTCCCATACAGTTCCCTGGCCTGGGGAATGAACTCGTCGTAGTTGGAACTGTGAATGAAGTCCACGCTCCCCCTGCCGATCTCCTTCCCCAGTGCGGTAAGGAAGATGTTGGCCACCAGGCCGCCGGTGAGGATCCGGTCCGCCACCCCGCGGCCCAGCACGGTGCGCATCATGAGAAACGCATCGGAAATCTTGGCTCCGCCCAGCACGAAGACACAGGGGCGGTCGGGGGCCTCCATGATCTGGGATACGGCACAGAACTCCTGCTCGAAGAGCCGGCCCATGGCGGAGGGGAGCACCTGCTCGAATCCGCACAGGCTGGGCTGATCCCGGTGGGCCGCCGCAAAGGCATCGCACACATACAGGTCGGCCAGAGGGGCCAGCTTCTCCACCAGCAGTGTCCTGGCCTGCTGCTCATGGGTCAGGCGCAGCTTCATCTCAAAGAGGGTCTGCTCCTCCGCCACAAAGCGGACATTGTCCAGCAGCAGGATTTCCCCGTCCTTCAGCTCCCGGATGGCCGCCCGGGCGGCAGGTCCGCACACGTCGTCCAGCCACTTCACTTCCCTGCCCAGCAGTTCGGTGAGCACAGCGGCGTGGGGCTTTGTGCAGTAGTAGTTCTTATACTCAATGTCACTGCCCTGGTGAGCCAGAAGCACAACCTTCGCTCCCTTGTCGGACAGTTCCTTCACGGTGGGAACACAGGCACGGATCCGGTTGATGCTTTTCAGCGTTCCGGTGGCCCGGTCCACAGGCTGGTTGATGTCCACCCGGCACAGTACGGTCCTGCCCTGCACCTGGAAGTCGTCCAGGGTTCTGATTCCGAATCTCATATCGTCAATCCCCCTTAACGGATGGCGGCTCTTACTTCTTGAACCGGCCGATCTTCAGGTACTTGTTGGTCATGGCAGTGCCCTCTTCCCGGGTCAGCTGCATCTTCATGGCGGCGCGGATGCCGTCCATGGTCTCGGGGATGGTCACGCACTCCTGGGGGATGTTGATGGCATACATGATGTCGTTGCCGCTCTCCACGATGGAGTCCTCCCACAGGCCGATCTCGTACATGTCGCCCCGGCGGTTGCCCAGGTCACGGGCATACTTGAAGAAGCTGGCGTTGCCCTGGAAGCCCTCGGCCATGGTGACGGTGCGGATCCGGGGATGGGCCCGGAAGGCAGCGATCGCCTCGTCCTTCTCGATCTTGCGGCCGTTGCGGGCGGTGGCCAGAACCGTGATGATGTGGCCGTGGGTCACAGGCGTGTGCACCAGGATACCGGTGGCATTGACGTGGGGCATGATGGTCATCAGGTCCAAAGCCTGGTGGGTGGGTGCCTTCTCCAGCTGCAGGGCGTTGGTCAGGCCGCGGTGATAGTCGCCGGGGTCCGCAACGCGGCGGATGATGGTGATGGCAACTTTCTCGATGCCGATGGCCCGGTCCAGGCAGTCCACGGTGCGGATCAGGCCGGTGGTGTTGCAGCTGGTCAGCTTCAGATAGTTCTGGCCCAGGCCCTTCTCGTAGTTGGCATAGCCGTGGAAGAAGACATCCGCCACGCTGTTCTGCTCGCCGCCCTGGAAGATGGCCTTGACGCCGATCTGTTCATAGATGAGCTTGTTCTTGGCGCCCACGCCGCCCGGAGAGGAGTCCAGCATGATGTCAACCTTGCTGCACAGCTCCTCAAAAGTGCCGGCCACGGGAATGTCGCAGGCCTTGAAGGCCTCCTCATTGGCCCCCTTGACCAGATAGAGATTGTATTTCACATTGTTGGCACCGATCATGTCGTTCTCCCGCAGGGCCCGGATGGCCAGCGTGGGGGCCAGGTCGGCAATGCCCACAAGCTCCATGTCCTCCTGCATCGCAACACCGTCAGCCAGGCGCTGACCGATGGTGCCGTAGCCGGCAACTCCTACTTTTACCTTTTTCATTTGAAAACCTCCATGCATTCATCATTCCGATGTCCTTGTTCTCAGGCCCATGGGGTCACGCTGCCTGAACCGCGTTGCAGCCGTAGAATGATGTGATTGTAGCACCGGGCTGTGCTTTTGTCAAGCACAGTTGTGAAGTTTGCGGGGGCTTTTTTCGAGGAACAAACAAAGACTTACCAATTTTCGCAAAACAGTTGACAATCCCCCAGGAAGGCGGTATACTCTCCCTTAACGAGGGCTTTCCTAGGGGAAGCCGGGAAGAAGGGGCCACGCCATGAAGAGCGCCAGAAGAAAACAGATGGAGAAGCTGATCTTTCAGCGGGAAACCATCACCATGGAAGAACTGCGGCAGACCTTCGGGGTATCCATGAACACCATCCGCTCCGACGTGGCCTTCCTGGTGTCCTCCGGGACGGTGGAGAAGGTCTACGGCGGGGTACGGGCATTGGTCCACCAGGAGGTGCCCCTCTTTACCCAGCGCATGGCTCTGTACCCGGAGTCCAAACAGTGCATCGCCCGCCGGGCGGAGGAACTCATCGAGGACCAGGACGTGATCTACATCGATGCCGGCACCACCACCATGTACCTGATTGACTGTCTGGATCCCGCCAAGCACGTGACGGTCATCACCCGCAACCTCTATACCATCTCCCGCGCCTACGACCTGCCCAATGTGGAACTGATCGTCCTCCCGGGTACCATGGACCGGAGGACCAACTCGGTGGCAGACGGCAGCACCCTGGAGTATCTGGGCCGCTACCACTACAGCAAGGCCTTCATGGGGGTGTCCGGCATCTCCACGGACGGAAGGCTGAACGTCTCCAACTACAATGAGTATGAGCTGAAGAAGCTGGCCATCCAGCAGAGCCGGGAGTGTTTTCTGCTGGCCGACTCCGGCAAGTTCGGGGGGACCAGCCTCATGTCCTACGGGTCCCTGGATATTATGACCGGAATCTTTACGGACCGCCACTGCCCGGAGGAGGTGCGGGTCTTCTGTGGGGAAAGGCAGATTCCGCTTATCATCTGCGACTGAGGCAGGGGCGCTTTGCCTTTGGCCGAAAAAGGGAGGTTGGTCCTGCGATCAGCCTCCCTTTTCCTGTTTCTGTGTCTGAGTTACAGTCCGGTATGCTCCCGGATATAGGCGCGTCCCTTCATGGCGTACTCCAGAGGATTGGCCCTGGCGGGGTCCTGCTCCGCCTCCACCAGAATCCAGCCCTGATAGCCGGCCTCGTCCAGCACCTGGAACACGGGGTCAAAGTCCACATCTCCGTCCCCCGGGACGGTGAAGCAGCCGTTGCGCACCGACTGGAGGAAGCTCCAGC
>CAYXVN010000176.1:0-5255 GCA_964468565.1 uncultured Oscillospiraceae bacterium
CAGCGGCTTTGCGGACAAGGTGGAGCTTCTGCCCATCATGCGCAAGGAGCTGACCATCTGCGGCTCCAAGGGCCCCTATCCCCACCTGAAGACCGACGGCACCTCCTGCGCCGTGGATATCCTGGTGAAGCTGCAGGACGACCTGAAGAAGCTCATCACCGTCTACGACTACAAGGATGCGCTGCAGGCCTTTGACGACATGATGTCCGGCGCAGCCATCAAGCCGGTCATCCGTTTCCGTTAAAAATCCCTCAGAAAACCCCGGCGGGGCAGGCCGGACACCCCCTGCCCCGCCTTTCAGAAAAGGAGAAAGTTCCATGACCAAGAAAGAACATGTCATGAAGTACGGCGGCAAGTTCAGCATCAGCGGCGGCGAGGTCTGGACCATGCCCAACGGTCACGACGTACATTTTGCCCTGAATCCCAAGATGGGCTGCCGGGGCGCCAACATCGCCGTAGGCTTCCACAAGCCGGGCAAGGAGTTTGCCCCGCACAAGCACCCCATCTCCGAGGAGATCCTCATCATCTTCAGCGGCAAGGGGGAATGCTACCTCTACGACCGCTGGATTCCCACCCAGGCCGGTGACATCATCTACGCGCCTCCCGGAGTCCTTCACGGCACCCGCAACCCTGCGGAGAACACCGAGGACTTCGTGACCCTGGGCATCGCCACTCCACCTCAGCTGGACCTCTATCTGCGGGCAGGCTACGACGTCCTGGAGGACAATTCCGGGGAGTACGTGGAGGAGGAGGACGAGGTCTTCGGGGGACCGAAGAAGGAGTAATCCCATCAAATCCAGACAGAAAGAAGGGCATTCCCTTGTTTTTTGACGACTACAGCCAGATGCTGACCACCACCATGAACCAGCTCAGCCGGGAAGACGTACAGAAGCTCTGCGATCTCATTGAGGAGACCCGCGCCAGCGGCAGACGCCTGTTTGTTCTGGGCAACGGGGGCAGCGCGGCTTCCGCATCCCACTGGGTCTGCGACTTCGGCAAGGGCATCAACACGGAGACCTCCCGGCGTCTGAAGATCCTCTCCCCGGTGGACAACAGCGCCATCTTCAGCGCTCTGGGCAACGATTACGGCTATGAGACCACCTTCTGCCAGCAGCTTCAGAACATGCTGGAGCCCGGGGATCTGGTGCTGAGCTTCTCTGTCTCCGGCAGTTCCCCCAATCTGGTGGAGGCCCACCGGCTGGCAAGGGAGATGGGAGCCAGAACCGCCTGCGTGGTGGCGGATCGGGGCGGAAAGCTGATCGGGATGTCCGATTTCGCCATGATCGTTCCCTCCACCAACTACGGCGTGGTGGAAGACATGCACATGATTCTGGGACATGCCATCTCCCAGAAGATCCGCGCGGACAACGAGAGCGTGGGGAATGGACAATGAAGATCGCAGCGCTGGACATCGGCGGAACCAAGACCATCGCCGCCATTGTGAATGAGGACGGCGTCATCCAGACGTCGGAAAACTTCCCCTCGGTGGTGGGCAGCTGGCAGGAGCACCTGGAACTGTGCGCCCAGGCTCTGGAGCGGCTCATGGCCCGGGCACACCTGACCGCAGCGGACTTCGCGGGCCTGGGAGTCTCCCTGCCGGGCATTGTGGACAGCGGGAGAGGGGAACTCATCTACGCACCCTACGCCGGCTGGGAACATGTGCCGGTGGCGGAGGTTCTCTCCCGGCGGCTGGGCTTCTCCGGTATCCGCTGTGAGAATGACGTGAACGCCTGCGCCATCGGGGAACTGAAATTCGGACTGGGCAGCACCTACAGCGACTTCGTCTGGATGACGGTGAGTACCGGTGTGGGCGGCGCTGTGGTGGAACACTCCCAGCTGGTCCGGGGCGGACACGGTTTTGCGGGGGAACTGGGCCACATTAAGGTAGAGTACACCCACCCTGAGCACTGCCCCTGCGGGCAGGAGGGCTGCCTGGAGGCCCACGGTTCCGGTACGGCCCTCATCCGGGAGACGAAAAGGCGCTGCCGGGAATCTGAAACCTTCGCCCGGGCCCTGTCCTCCGCCGGATGGAAGCCCGACGGCGCCGGCTGCGCCGCCCTGGCCAGGGCGGGAAATCCGGACGCCCTGGAGATCATGGACAGGATCGGCACCTATCTGGGGCGGGGCATCTCCTGCTGTGTCAACATTCTGGATCCCCAGGCCGTGGTCATCGGCGGAGGGGTTGCCGCCTCCCTGGATCTGCTGCTCCCCTCCATCCGGGCAGCGATCCGGGCAGACGCCTTCGGGCGGATGCAGGATGTGGAGATCCTGCGCACCCCCCTGGGCTATGAGGCCGCGCTGTACGGGGCGGCAGCCCTGGTGCTGGACTGAAAGTGAGGCTGAATACCATGAAAAGACTGAAAGCGGCAGTGATCGGCTCCGGCTTTATCGGCGGGGCCCATGTGGAGGCCCTGAAGCGGGTGTCCGGCGTGGACGTGGTTGCCCTTGTGGACATCACGGACGCCGGGCGCAAGGCCCAGGAGCTGGACGTACCCCAGGGTTTTGCCGACTACCGGGAAATGATTGAGGTCTGCAGACCGGACTGCATCCATATCTGCACCCCCAACAGCACCCACAGGGAGATCGCCCTGTACGCCTTCGCCCATGGGGTCAACGTGATCTGCGAGAAACCCATAGCCCGCAACGCCGCCGAGAGCAGGGAGATGCTGGAGGCGGCCCAGGCAGGCGGACTGGTCCACGCCGTGAATTTCCACAACCGTTTTTATCCGGTGAACCTTGAGCTGCGCACCCTGGTGAAGGAGGGCCAGCTGGGGACCGTGCACGGCGTACACGGCAGTTACCTTCAGGACTGCTTCTCCGAAGAGACGGACTTCAACTGGCGGATGCTCTCCAGAAACGGCGGCACCACCCGGGTCACCTCGGACATCGGGTCCCACTGGATCGACCTGGCGGAGTACATCCTGGACAGCCACGTCACCCAGATCTTCGCCGAGTTCCAGACCGACCTGCCGGTACGCAGGGAGACCCGGGACGGAAAGACCCAGGATGTGGCGGTGGACACCGAGGACACCTCCTATGTGCTGCTCCGCTTTGAGAACGGGGCAGTGGGCAGCGCCGTGTTCTCCCAGGACTACCTGGGCCGCAAGAATCAGACCCGCATCTGCATCTCCGGCACAAAGTGCTCCGCCGAGTGGGACAGCGAGGCCATCGGCGACCTGCGTCTGGGCTACCGGAATGAGGCAAACCGCCTGCTGACCAAGGACCGGGCTCTGTTCCACCCCTCCACGGCCCCTGTCATCACCTATCCCGGCGGCCATGTGGAGGGTTTCCCGGACGCCTTCAAGCAGAACTTCACCGCCATCTACAGCGCCATCCGGGGCGAGGAGCCCTGCAGCCCCTTCGCCACCTTCGCAGACGGGCTCCACGCCATGCAGGTGCTGGACGCTGCCGCTGAGAGTGCAAAGACCGGCCGCTGGGTCAGCGTGGGCTGAGGAGGTGCGTCCATGAAAATCGGCATTGTGGCAAATGTCCTGCAGGACAGACCTCTGGCGGAAGCTCTGGAGTACTTCCGCAAACTGGGGATTCAGACCATTGAGCCGGGATGCGGCGGCTATGCGGGAAAGTCTCACGTGAATCCCGCCCAGCTGCTGCAGGACGGGGCAAAGCTGGCCGAATTCCGGAAGACCATCGCGGATTCCGGTCTGTCCATCAGCGCCCTGTCCTGTCACGGCAACCCCATTCATCCGGACCGGGATCTGGCAGCCTCCTACGACGCGGACATGCGGGATGCGGTCCGGCTGTGCGGAGAGCTGGGGCTGGACACCATCACCTGCTTTTCCGGCTGTGCCGGCGACTGCCCGGAGTCCCGGTTCCCCAACTGGGTCACCTGTTCCTGGCCGGATGACTACCTGAAGATCCTGACCTACCAGTGGAATGACGTGCTGATCCCCTACTGGCAGGAGTTTGTTCCTTTCGCAAAACAGTACGGGGTGACAAAGATCGCCCTGGAACTGCACCCCGGATTCATGGTCTACAACACGGAGACCCTGATGAAGCTGCGCGCGGCCGTAGGACCGGAGATCGGGGCCAACTTTGATCCCAGCCACCTGCTGTGGCAGGGGATGGATCCCGTCACTGTGATCCGGACCATGGGAAATGCCATCTACCACGTTCACGCCAAGGACGTGCGGGTGGATCCCATCAACACCGCGGTGAACGGCGTGCTGGATACCAAGCATTATGGCGACGAGATTCACCGCTCCTGGCTTTTCCGCACCATCGGATATGGGAACGACGCTCTGTACTGGAAGAACATCTTTTCCGCCCTGCGCATGACAGGGTACAACGGCGCCGTCAGCATTGAACACGAGGACAGTCTGGTCAACCGCTTTGAGGGGCTGGAGAAGGCCGTCCGTCTCATCAGGGATTCCATGATCTTTGAGGAAAAAACCGAAATGTGGTGGGCCTGAACCACTGCGAATGAAAGGGAGAAGAGCCCAATGAAAAAGAAACTTGTCTGCCTGCTGCTTGCTGCGGCAATGGTTCTGGGCCTGGTCGCCTGCGGCAGAAGCGATGGCACGGTCGTGGTCAAGTACTCCGTGACTTTCACCAACTCCGGCACCCAGGCAGACGGCGCCGTCCGTCTGGGGGAAATCATTGAGGAGTGCTCGGACGGCCGTCTGGAGATGCAGTTCTATCCGTCCTCCCAGCTGGGCGACAAGAACGCCACCCTGGAGAGCATGCAGATGGGCACCATTGAGATGACCGAATGCGCTGCCACCGACCTGTCCTCCTACAATGACATGTGGTCCGTCTTTGCCATCCCCTATCTGTGGGACAGCGGCTCCCAGGCCTGCGCCACTGTCATGGATCCCGCCGTTCAGGAAATCCTGGAGGCGGACATGGAGGAGAACGGCTTCAAGATCATCGCCTGGACCGACATCGGCAGCCGCAGCATCGTCAACACCAAGAGGACTGTCATGGAGCCCGCTGACCTGAAGGGTCTGAAAATCCGCTGCATGCAGGACACCCTTCTGGCCAACTCCATCACTGCCATGGGCGCCATCGCCACTCCCATGGCCTCCAGCGATGTCTACACCGGCATGCAGCAGGGCACCATTGACGGCGCCGAGCACACGCCCGCCGGTGTGGCTTCCTTCGGCTGGGACGAACTGGCCAAGTACTACTCCCTCACCGAGCAGTTCACCATACCTGACCCCGTCTTTGTCTCCAAGAGGTGGTTTGACAAGCTGTCCGAGGAAAACCAGGCATCCCTTCTGGAGGCCGGCAAGAAG